>NZ_JBEPDU010000001.1:0-387241 GCF_040300525.1 Saccharopolyspora sp. NPDC000359
CACGAAGGTGTTACGCACCCACTATATGGTGTCTGAGACAACAACCAGGCCTGGTTGGTTGTTCGGGCTGTTGTTAATTGGATATGTGTGTCATCTCTGTGATGACCCGAGAGGTTTCCCGCCATTGTGGTGGGGTTGAGGGTTGTCGGTGGCGATGGCGGGGAGGGTCCGCCCGGTCCCATTCCGAACCCGGTAGCTAAGCTCCCCAGCGCTGATGGTACTGCACTCGACAGGGTGTGGGAGAGTAAGACACCGCCGACACACTACATGGGAGAAGGCCTTCTCTCTTCTGGTTCCGACCGGGAGGGAGAAGGCCTTCTTCTTTTCGCACACCCGAATTCTGAAGACCACGCTCGACCGTGCTTGCCGCGCAGCTGCGGGGAACCCGGGGATCGGATTCCCCACAGCTCAGCGCGGTGATGCTGGGGTCAGGACAGTTTCCGGCGGAGGAGCTCGAAGCAGAGCACCGCGGCGGCGCTGGCGACGTTGAGCGATTCCACCCCGCCAGCCATCGGGATGGCGAGCGGTTGGGCGATCCGGGACTGCACCTCTTCGGACAGGCCAGCGGTTTCGCTGCCCAGCACGAACACCGCGCGGGAACCGAAGTCGGTGCTGTAGATGCTGTCGGGGGCGTCCGCCTCCAGCGCGTACAGCGGGTACCCGGCATCGCTGAGCAGCTCAGCGGCCTCACCCGCGGTGCGGGTGCGCAGGACCGGGGCGTGGAAGGCGACCCCGGCGGAGGCCTTGATGACCAGCGGGTCGAGGCTGGCGACGCCGCGGTGCGGCACCACGATCCCGTCGACCCCGGCTGCCGTGGCGGTGCGCAGGATCATGCCGACGTTGGCCGGTGTGGTCAGGCCGTCGAGCAGCAGCACCGTGCCCGGGGCCTTCGCCGGGTCTTCGAGCGCATCGGCGAGCGGGCGCATCTTGCGGGCCACCACGTCGGCCAGCACGCCCTGGTCGTGCCGACCGTTGCCCGCCAGCACCTTGACCCGGTGCGCGCTGGCCCGCTGGACCCGGACCGCGCGGTCGGCGGCGGCTTCCTTGATCTCCTCGATGATCGCTCCCCGCAGCCCCTCGGCCAGCACCACCTTGTCGACCCGGAGATCGCGGTCGGACAGGGCTTCCAGCACCGGCTTGCGTCCGTAGACGGTGAGGAATCGGTCTTTCGGGGAAACTTCGCTGGTCACCGACCCAGTGTCACATGCGGTGCGGGGCGGCGGTCGAGCAGGAACCCCTCCGGCACGGCGGGGTTCTGTGCCAGGATCGCGGCATGTCCGATCGTCTTTCCGCCACCGACGCGTCCTTCCTCTACCTGGAGGACCACACCACGCCGATGCACGTCGGCGGGGTAGCGGTGTTCCGGCGCCCGCGCAGCGGGTTCGACTACGACCGGGTGCTGTCGCTGATCGACCGCCGACTGGGCCTGGTGCCCCGCTACCGGCAGCGGGTCATGCAGGTGCCGGGCAGGCTGGCGCGGCCGGTGTGGGTGGACGACCAGGACTTCGACCTGACCTACCACGTCCGGCGCTCGGCGCTGCCGAAGCCCGGCAGCGACGACCAGCTGCACGACCTGGCCGCCCGCCTGATGTCGCGCAAGCTGGACCACACCCGCCCGCTGTGGGAGGTGTACCTGGTGGAGGGGCTGTCGAAGAACCGGGTCGCGGTGATCACCAAGACCCACCAGGCGATGGTGGACGGGATCGGAGCGATCGACATCGGCCAGGTGATCTTCGATGTCGAGCGGAACAGGGAGATCCCGGACGTCGATGAGCTGTGGATGCCGCGCCCGGAACCGGGGTTGGCCGAGCTGGTGGTGGAGGCGATGACCGATGCCGTGCAGCGACCGGGCGAGGTGGTCGAGAACGTCCGTGCGGCGGTGGTGGACGTCTCCGCCACGGTGCAGAAGTTCTCCCGCGCGCTCGGCGGGGTCGCCTCGGCGTTGCGGACCGCCGTCGTCCCAGCTCCCAGTGGGCCGTTGAACGCGCCGACCTCGGCGCAACGCCGGTTCGCCGTCGCGCGGGCGAAGCTGGACGACCTCCGCGCGGTCCGCCACGCGCACGGCAGCACGGTCAATGACGTGGTGCTGGCGGTCGTCACCGGCGCGCTGCGGAACTGGCTGCTCTCCCGCGGCGAGGTGGTCTCGCCGTCGACGACGATCCGCGCAATGGTCCCGGTGTCGGTGCGCTCCGACGACGCCGAGGCGCGAGCGGCCTACCCGGAGACGAGCAGCCTGCCGGTCGGTTCGGTGGGCAACAAGGTCTCGGCCTACCTGGTCGACCTGCCGGTCGGCGAGGGCAACCCGACGGTCCGGTTGCACCAGGTCAGCCATGCCATGCGGGCGCACGCGGAGTCCGGACAGCAGGTGGCGGCCGGGGCGCTGGTCAAGGTGTCCGGGTTCGCCCCGCCGACGTTGCACGCCCTCGGGGCGCGCGTGGCCAACCAGTTTTCGGACCGGCTGTTCAACGTCCTGGTGACGAACGTCCCCGGACCGCAGGTGCCGCTGTACGCCGCGGGGGCGAGGATGATGGAGATGTTCCCGGTGGTGCCGCTGGCCAAGAACCAGTCGTTGTCGGTGGGGGTGACCTCCTACGACGGCGGCGTCTACTTCGGGCTGAACGCCGATCGGGACGCGATGCCCGACGTGGACGTGCTGGCGGCGATGATCGGAGAAGCGGTGGACGAGATGATCGGCACGGTTGAGGCATGAATGCCTCCTCCCTGCCGCTGCCGGCCACCCGCTGGACGTGCAGACCCCGCTGGAGCTGATGCAGTGGAGGACATGATGAGGATGGTCGAGGCATGAGGGTTTACCTGCCCGCCACGCTGCCGATGCTTCGGCAACTGGTGGAAGACAAGCAGCTGCAGCCGCTGGGCGGGACGGGGTTCGCGCTGACACCGGCGCTGCGCGAGTCCTACGCCAGCGGCGACACCGAGGAGCTTGAGTACGCCGCGATGCGGGAGGCCTCGCGGGCGTCGCTGCGGCTGATCGCTGGCGATCCGGGGGAGAAGCCGGAGCTGCGCCGGGTGGTGATCTCGGCCGACGTCGACGAGGTGACGCTGCGCCCGGACCTCGACCACGCGGTGGTGAAGGTGTCCGGGCCGGTCCGGTGGAAGCAGATCGCCGCGGTGCACGTGGACGCGGCGGAGGCGGAGGACGCGGTGCGCGCGGCGGCAGAAGTGATCGACGCCGCAGACCTGGGCGACCCGGATGCGGAGTTCGCGCTCGGCGACGCCGAGGACCACGAGCTGGCCTGGTACGCGCCGCAGGAAGTGCCGTTCCTGCTGGAGCTCATGTAGTTGGGTCTGCACGGTGCGTCCGCCGGGCGGTGCTGGACCGCCCGGCGGACGTCGGCGGGTGTCAGCCCGGCATGCCCGGCATGCTCGGCATCTCCTGCACCTGGTCGGCGGGCGGCGCGGTGATCGTCACCGGCTTGCCCCAGTCCGAGTAGTGCACGGTCAGCGTGGTCTCCGGGATCTGCTGGCCCTGGATGTTCATCGCCGGGGTGGTCATCTTGACCTGCAGCGGCAGCTTGTCGGAGTCCACCCAGACGGTCTGCTTGATCTCGGTGACGCCCGAGTCGAGCATCAGCTTGAAGCCCTGCTTCTGGGCGTCGGTGGTGGCCGCGCTCGCCGCTTCCTGGAGGTTGGTGGTGATCTCGTAGCGGGTCGCGTCCTTGCCGTTGACCTGCTCCTCGGCGGTCGAGGTGATGGTGGACCCCGGGGGCAGCATGGCTTCGAAGTCGCTGATCTTGCCCAGTTCGCCGAACTGCTGGGCGGTCTCATCGTTCGCGGGCATCTTCAGCCACGGCTTGCTCGGGCCGCCGCCGGCCAGCTGGGCCATCTCCGGGCTCTTCATGAAGATGCCCTCTGCGGTGACCACCATCTCGGACGGTCCGCCGCTGCAGCCCATCGCCTCCGCCGCAGCGTCCACCTGGCACTTCATGCTGGTGTACAGCTGGGCGAGCGGGCCGGTGCCCTCGAAGGTCACGGTGACCGTCTTCTTCTCGTCCATGTTGGTCTTCGCGGCGTTGACCAGGGATGAGATGTCGGTGATCGACGAACCGGCGTTGTCTCCGGCGTTGTTGTCCGGACCGGCGGGCGAACCGCCCTGGCTGCAGGCCCCCAGGGTGGCCGCCAGCGCGGCGGCGGACAGGGCGGTGGCAATGCGACGCACGAATAGTCCTCTCTGCGTGGAGAAAGCAATACCCGGAACGTAGCAGTGCGTTCACCTGGTCTGGTGCTGTTTTGGGCCAAATGTGGTCTATGACGGCGTCACCGCGGTCGCGGCGCCTGCGGCGGGGGTTCCTGGAACACACCGATCTGGTCGGCGGGCGGCACCTCGACCTCGGCGGGGGCGCCCCAGTCGCGGTAGGTCGAGGTCAGCGACACCTGACCGGCCTGCGCGACCTGTCCGGAGGCCGCGAACCGCGCGGGAAGCCCGGATTCGTCCAGCCACAGCTGGTATTCGATCTCGGCCTCGCCGGAGTCCGCGGCTTTGCGGTACCGGGTCCGCTGCTGCGGGTCGGGCGCGGTGTCGGCGGCTTGCGCGGTGACGATGCGCAGCTGATAGCGGGTGGTGGGCTTGCCGTCGACCTGGTCGGCGGCGCTGCTCTGGATGCGGGTGGCCCGCTCGATGCCGCTGAAGGTGGCGCGCGGGTCGACCGCCCGGTGCACCTGGCTCAGGGCGGGGCTGAGCAGCTTGGCGCCGAAGTCGCCCGCGCCGGGGGAGATCCGTAGCCAGGGCTTGTCCGGTGCCGGGCGGGCCAGCGGGGTCCGCAGGTAGCCGACTCCGTCCACGATGGACAGAGCGATGCGCTGCGGTGGCTGGTTCCCGGTGCCGCGGGTCTGCCCGTCGAGCGCGAGGTCGGTCCGCGGTCCGCGGTAGCGCACGACGCCGTCGGCGCTGAGTTCGCCCACCACACCGAGGCTTCCGCGCACCTGGCTGTGCGTGCTGCCGCGTTCGCTGATCTTGCTGATCACCTGGGACAGCACGGCGTCGGCCACCGGGCGGGGGTCGGGGTTGGCGGCTATGGCGTTCGTCGGTGCCGGGGGATCTCCAGCGCATCCAGTGGCTGCTGCGATCAGCGTGAGACCGGCGGAGATCACCGCGGTCCTGGTGCGGGCTCGGAACATCGGGCACGCTCCTCGGGCCGTTGTCGGCTCTTGGGCTCGTGCGGCGGGAACCGCACGACGGCCTGCGTGAGCTGCGGAAACATCATCCGCCACGCCGACCTCGCGCCCCACGCTAACAACGAAGCCGTCGTGCCACAGGGGACGATCGCCTCTCGAACGGGGGAAATGCCGGGCCCGGCGTGCTCGTGGCGTTTTCAGGCGTCGTCGCGACCCGCCCGGGACCGCAGCAACCGGCGCAGCGAGGCGAGCTGATCGACCCCGCCACCGTCGGCAGCGAAGGTGTCCAGGTGGCAGTCCGGATCGTCGGAACCGCCGAGGTGACCGCAGTTCGGCGGGCACTCCTCGGCCGCCTCGGAGAACCCCTCGAAGGCCGCGATCACGTCGTCCGCGGTCACGTGCGCCAAGCCGAACGAGCGGATGCCCGGGGTGTCGACCACCCACCCCCGCTCGGGCAGCGGCAGCGCGACCGCCGAGGTCGAAGTGTGCCGCCCCTTGCCCACGCCGCTGACCTCACCGGTCGCCCGGTCGGCGGTCGGGACCAGCTGGTTGACCAGTGTGGACTTGCCGACCCCGGAGTGGCCGACCAGCGCGGACACCCGGTCGACGAGCAGCTCGCGCAGCTCCGCGGGGTCCTCGCCGAGGCGGGTGGTGGCGATCGGCATGTCCAGCGAGGAGTAGGTGCTGATCCACTCGCCCGGATCGGCCAGGTCGGCCTTGGTCAGGCACAGCACCGGCGCGAGCCCGCCCGCGTAGGCCGCGACCAGGCAGCGGTCGATGAAGCCCGGGCGCGGCGGCGGGTCGGCTAGTGCAGTGACGATGACCAGCTGCTCGGCGTTGGCGACCACCACCCGCTCGTAGGGGTCGGTGTCGTCGGCGGTGCGGCGCAGCACGCTGGCCCGCTCGGCGACGCGCACGATCCGGGCCAGCGTGTCCGGCTTCCCCGAGGTGTCGCCGACCAGACCCACCAGGTCCCCGACCACCACGGGGGTGCGCCCGAGCTCGCGGGCGCGCATCGCGGTGACCACCCGGCCAGGGTCGCCATCCAGCGCGCAGGTCCAGCGGCCGCGGTCGACGGCGACGACCATCGCCGCCTCGGCGTCGGCGTGCTTCGGGCGCTGCTTGCTGCGCGGTCGGCTGCCCCGGCCGGGGCGGACCCGCACGTCGGACTCGTCGAGGTGGCTCCAGCCTCGCTTGCGCATCAGTCCGCCTCCGGGATCACGCATCTCCTCCGAGCATCTGCGCCCACATCCCGGGGAAGTCCGGGATGGTCTTGCTGGTGGTGGCGATGTCCTCGACCAGTACCCCGGGAACCCGCAGCCCGAGGATCGCGCCGGCGGTGGCCATCCGGTGGTCTGCGTAGGAGTGCCAGTTCCCGCCGTGCAGCGGCCGGGGCTCAATGACCAGGCCGTCCTCGGTCTGCTCGACCGCGCCCCCCAGCTTGGTCAGCTCGGTCTGCAGCGCAGCGAGCCGGTCGGTCTCGTGCCCGCGCAGGTGCGCGATCCCGCGCAGCTGGGAACGGCCAGTCGCCAGCGCCGCCAGCGCGGCCACGGTCGGGGTGAGCTCGCCGACGTCGTGCAGGTCGAGGTCGACGGCGGTGAGCTCGGCGGGACCGGTGACGGTCAGGCCATCACCGGTGAGCTGCACCTGGCCGCCCATCTGGGCGAGGATGTCGCGGATCGCGTCACCGGCCTGCGTGGTCCGGGGCGGCCAGCCGGGGACGGTGACCGTCCCACCGGTGGCGGCCGCGGCGGCGAGGAACGGGGTGGCGTTGGACAGGTCGGGCTCGACGTCCAGGTCGAGCGCCCGGATCGGGCCGGGAGCCACCCGCCAGGTGTCGGGCTCCTGGTCGTCCACCTCGACCCCGGCGGCGCGCAGCATCGACACCGTCATCTCGATATGCGGCAGCGACGGCACCGGCTCCCCTGAGTGCCGGACCACGACACCCTGCTCGAACCGCGGCGCCGACAGCAGCAGCCCGGAGACGAACTGCGAGGACGCGGACGCGTCGATGGTCACCGCACCACCGGGCAGCTTCCCCGCCCCGTTGACCTGGAACGGCAGCGCGTCGCCGTCGATGTCGGCGCCGAGCGCGCGCAGCGCGCCCAGTACCGCGCCGAGCGGGCGCTTGCGGGCGTGCGGGTCACCGTCGAAGGTGATCCGCCCGGAGGCGAGCGCGGCGACCGGCGGCACGAACCGCATGACGGTGCCGGCCAGACCGCAGTCGACCTCGGCCGGTCCGCGCAGCGACTCCGGGGTGACCTGCCACGAGCCGTCCGGCCCGTCCTCGACCGCGACGCCGAGCGCGCGCAGCGCACCGGCCATCAGCTCGGTGTCCCGGCTGCGCAACGGCGCCCGCAACGACGAAGGACCGTCGGCGAGCGCGGCGAGCACGAGCGCCCGGTTGGTGATCGACTTCGAACCGGGCACCGGGACGGTCGCGCGCACCGCACCGGAGGCGACAGGAGCAGGCCAGAGCTGGGTCATGGCCCAATGATCCCCCACCTCGCCCGGGGAATTCAGCGCTGGGGGCGCGTTGACGGCGGCGTGTTGGTGGAGTGACCCGCCGTGGCGCCTGTGGCGCCGGGGCGCCGCGACAGGGTGCGGAAGGGAACCTTCCTGTCACCTGGCGGGGCCGGGGGTGCGAGGAAGGGAACCTTCCTGTCACCTCGGTGCGCCCGGCCTCACGACGAGAGCAAGGGAACCTTCCTGTCACCTGGCGGGGCTGGGCGGTGTGAGGATGGGAACCTTCCTGTCATCCCGCGCGCTCGTGGTGTGCGCACGCCGCTCGCCCAGGGCGATCCGGGCTGCCAGGATGGGGTGGACCACACCACTGCGAGGTGACGGAGGTTCGACCGGGCATGTGCGGCAGGTATGCCTCCACGAAGGATCCGGGCAAGCTCGCGGCCGAGTTCGCCGCGCTGGACAGCACCGGTGGGGCCGCTCCCGGCGCGGACTTCAACGTCGCGCCGACCAAGCGGGTGTTGACCGTGGTGCAGCGGCACCCGCAGGACGACAGCGGCGAGCGGGACCTGGCGCGGACCGAGCGCACCATCCGTGTCATGCGCTGGGGCCTGGTGCCGATGTGGGCCAAGGACAAGTCCGTCGGCAGCCGGATGATCAACGCCAAGTCCGAGACGGTGACGACCAAGCCAGCCTTCCGCACCTCGATCAAGCGCTACCGGTGCCTGCTCCCGGCCGACGGCTGGTACGAGTGGAAGCGCGACGGCACCCGCAAGCAGCCGTTCTTCATGACCTCCCCGGACGGGTCCAGCCTGGCGATGGCGGGCATCTTCGCGACCTGGCGTGATCCGCAGGTAGAGGACGCCGAACCGCTGGTGACCTGCTCGGTGCTGACCACCAGCGCGATCGGGCAGCTTTCCGAGGTGCACGACCGGATGCCGCTGCTGCTGCCGCCCACCGCGTGGGAGCACTGGCTCGACCCGGACCAGCCGGACGTCTCCGACCTGCTGGCTCCGCCGCCGGAGGACCTGGTGGCATCGCTGGAGCTGCGCCCGGTGTCCACCGCGGTCAACAACGTCCGGAACAACGGTGCCGAGCTCCTCGAACGCGTGCCGCTCGACCCGCAACCGCAGGCGGTAGGTTTGGATCCCGGGTCGAAGTGATCCGGCGCGGGTGGAGCACGACGCGGGGTGAGTTCTGATGTGTGGTCGGTACGCCGTCCAGCACGATCCGGCGGCGCTGGCCGAGGAGTTCGAGGCGGTCGACCGCACCGGCGGGGCGGTCGTCGCGGACTTCAACGTGACTCCGACCAAGACCGTGCCGATCGTCGTCCAGCGCGGTGCCGAGCGCAGCATCCGCCCAGTGCGGTGGGGGTTGGTCCCGACCTGGGCGAAGGAGATCGGCAGCGGGCCACCGATGATCAACGCCCGGGCCGAGTCGATCACCACCAAGCCCGCCTTCGCCGAGTCCGCGCGGCGGCGCCGCTGCCTGATGCCCGCGACCGGCTGGTACGAGTGGCAGCCCGGTGACCGGCGGCGCCAGCCGTTCCTGTGCCGCCGCGAGGACGGCGCGAGCCTGGCGATGGCCGCGGTGTTCTCCGCCTGGTGGGCGCCGGACTCCACCGACCGGCCGCTGGTGACCTGCGCGGTGGTCACCACCGACGCCGTCGGCGAGCTGGCCGACATCCACCACCGGATGCCGCTGGTGCTGCCGCGGGACCGCTGGTCGGACTGGCTCGACCCGCAGCGGACCGAGATCAGCGAGCTGTTGACCCCGGTGAAGGGGATGCTCGACGAGCTGGCGCTCCACCCCGTCTCCACCGAGGTGAACAGCATGCGCAACAACCACCCGGACCTGCTGCGGCAGGTCGAACCGGTGCCGGAACCGGCCGAGCAGGCAGCGCTGTTCGAATCATGACCAGGGTTGAGGTCGAGACCCCGCACGGCCCGGCCCGGGCCGAACTGCACTGCGCGGAGGAAGGGCGCGCCGCGCTGCTGCTCGGGCACGGTGCGGGTGGCGGCATCGCCGCGCCCGACCTGGTGGCGGCGACCCGCGCCGCCACGGAAGCGGGCGTGCACGTCGCGCTCGTCGAGCAGCCGTACCGGGTGGCCGGTCGACGAGCCCCGGCCCCGGCCAAGCAGCTGGATGCCGCGTGGCTCGCCGTCGCCGAGGACCTCGGCGTGCGCTGGTTCGCCGACCTCCCGCTGATCTTCGGTGGCCGGTCCTCCGGGGCGCGGGTGGCGTGCCGGACCGCGGAAGCCGGTGCGGCCTCGGCGGTGCTGTGCCTGGCGTTCCCGGTGCACCCGCCGGGCAAGCCGGAGAAGTCCCGGCTGGCGGAGCTGGACGGTGTGGAAGCACCGGTGCTGGTGGTGCAGGGCGAGCGGGACGCGTTCGGGCAACCCGAGCCGTCGCACAACCGCGAGGTGGTCCTGGTGCCCGGTGACCACTCGCTGAAGGCCGACGTCGACGCGGTCCACCGAGCCGCGCAGGAATGGCTGGTGCGGGTGCTCCGCCTGCTCGACTAGTCGAGCCGCGCGCGGCGCGGTCGAGCCCCACCACGCGTGTCCGTCGTCGTAGTTCCGGTACCCGTCCTCGCCCAAGCCCGACGAACTGCGCCAGCTGTCGGGTGCGAGCAAGGGAACCCCTCCCACTTCCATGGCCCGCTCAGTTGAGCATGGGAACCTTCCTGTCACCCCGAGCCCTGGGCGGTGGGGATGGGAACCTTCCTGTCACCTCGCGGCTGCTCGGCGGGTGGGCTGGGTTAATCACCATCTGAAAACTCCGGTGTTGCCAGATGCGCCCGCCGTCCGGACGATCAGCTGAGGGTTCGCCGTCCGCGCCCGCGAGCCGCGGGTTCGGGAGGGCCGGGCGGCCCGCTGAGCTCCCCGGACAGGACACCTCCCCCCAGCCTGTTCCGGTTCCCCGGTGCAGCTGTTTGCGTGACAGTGGCACCAGCGCGGGGGAGTGGCTCGGTCATCGTCCGGCCGGGCCGCTCCCCCTGCGCAGCGGTCACCCGGCGATGTCGGCGACCACCGCGTCGAGCAGCCGCACCAGGTCCGCGGCGGCGAGTTCGATCTCCAGGCCGCGGCGCCCCGCGCTGCAGTAGATCGTGTCGAAACCGGTGGCCGAGGAGTCGACCACGACCGGCAGCCGCTTCTTCTGGCCGAGCGGGGAGATGCCGCCGGCGACGTAGCCGGTGGCGCGCTCGGCCGCGGCGACTTCGGCCATCTTGGCCTTCTTGCCGCCGACCGCCGCCGCGAGCGCCTTGAGGTCGAGCTGCCCGGTGACCGGCACCACCCCGACCGCGAGCTTGCCGTCCACCTCGGCGACCAGCGTCTTGAAGATCCGCTCCGGGGGCTGGCCGAGCGCCTCGGCCGCCTCCAGCCCGTAGGACTCGGTGCGCGGGTCGTGGTCGTAGGCGTGCACCTGGTGCGGAACCTTGCGCTTGGTCAGCAGCGCCGTAGCGGGAGTGCCCTTACCTGCCATGCGCGTCACTCTAGAAGGCTGGAATAACAGGCCGCGGGTGCCGCGTTGGACGGGGCGTGACCATGGATTCGACGAACACCTGCGTGCTGGACCGCCCAGAGTGCGCACGGCTGTCACCGACGGGTGGTCGGAGTCGGGCGCGCGTATCCTCGAACCTGGACCATGCGAACGACCGCATGGGTTCGTCGCCTGCTGTCACCTCTTCCAGGCGGCGGGAAAGGAGCCCGGTGCCAAGCACCCCAGAGCACCCGGACGTGACCGGGCGACCGAACGACTCCGACCACGCCGAGGAAACCGAAGAGCAGCGCGCGGCGCGTTTCGAGCAGGACGCGATGCCGCTGCTGGACCAGCTCTACGGCGCGGCGCTGCGGATGACCCGCAACGCCCAGGACGCCGAGGACCTCGTGCAGGAGACCTATCTCAAGGCGTACTCCGCGTTCAAGTCGTTCACCCAGGGCACGAACCTGAAGGCCTGGCTCTACCGCATCCTCACCAACACCTACATCAACGGGTACCGCAAGCGGCAGCGCCAGCCGCAGCAGCAGCCGACTGACGAGATCGCCGACTGGCAGCTCGCGCAGGCGGAGAACCACACCTCCAGCGGGCTGCGCTCGGCGGAGGTCGAGGCACTGGACCGGTTGCCGGACACCGATGTGAAGGCCGCGCTGCAGCAGCTGGCCGAGGAGTTCCGCATGGTGGTCTACCTCGCGGACGTGGAAGGTTTCGCCTACAAGGAGATCGCCGAGATCATGGGCACTCCCATCGGCACCGTCATGTCGAGGCTGCACCGTGGTCGTCGGCAGCTGCGTGAGATGCTCACCGACGTCGCCCGTGATCGCGGCTTCTTGCGGGAGACCCAGCGGGAGGTGAGCACCTCATGAACTGCGGTGAGCCGGACGAAGCCTCCTGCGAGGACGTGCTCGCCGAGGTGTGGCTGTTCCTGGACAACGAGTGCGACCAGGCCCGCCGCGCGGCGGTTCAGCAGCACCTCGACGGGTGCGGGAGCTGCCTGGAGCACTTCGGGATCGAGGAGCACATCAAGGCCCTGCTGCACCGCAAGTGCAGTGGTGAGCACGCGCCGACCGAGTTGAAGGAACGGCTCCGGGCCTCGATCCGCGAAGCCGTCCTGCGCCAAGCCGAGGTGACTGTGGAGCGCGGTCCCGACGGCACGTCCGTGGAGGTCCGGACGCGGCGGACGGACTGACCCCAGACATCGAAATGGCCCCGGACCGATCTGGTCCGGGGCCATTCGCATGTTCGACGGCTGGTGCCGCCGGCGCTCACGAGTTGGGGCGCTTGCCGTGGTTGGCCTTGTTCTTCTTCCGGTCCTTCTTCTTGCGAGCGCGCTTGCCCATCGCCATCTCCTCAAGTTCGGCTTCCGGCCAGCCCGGTGAGCGGTCGGGCGTCGAGGCCGACCAGGTCACCGCTGGGGTTTCGAGCTCCCAGTTTGACATGCCCACCACCTGCCGCTGGCGGGTGGTTCCGCTCGTGGTTTCCTAAGCAGGGGCCCACCGGGCCGCGGTGAGGAGGAAGCGATGGCCGAGGAGACCTGCCGGGAGGCTGATCTTGTCCACGCTGAGTGACCTGCTCGCCGAGCACACCGGGCTGTCCGGCACCGCCGCCGACCACCTGCAGCTCGTGGTGGCCGAGTGGCAGCTGCTGTCCGACCTGTCCTTCGCCGACTTCCTGCTGTGGGTGCCGATCGGTCCGCAGGAGGCCCCGGACTCCCGCTTCCTGTGCGTGGCCCAGGCGCGGCCCACGACGGCCCCCACCGCCCACCCGGAGGACGTGGTGGGCTCCGAGGTCACGCAGGACGAGCACCCGCAGCTGCGGCGCGCGGCCCTGGAGGGCCGGATCTGCCGCGAGGAGGACCCGCGCTGGCACCTCGGGGTGCCGGTGCGCCGCGAGACCATCCCGGTCCGGTTGGGTGACGAGATCGTCGCGGTGCTCAGCCGGGACACCAACCTGGCGGTGCCGCGGGTGCCGAGCCCGCTGGAGATCTCCTACCTTGGCAGTGCCGCGGACCTGTGCCAGATGGTCGCTGACGGCACCTTCCCGACCCCGGAACCGGCGCCCGACGTGCACACCAGCCCGCGGGTCGGTGACGGCCTGATCCGGCTGGACAGCTCCGGCACCGTCGTGTTCGCCAGCCCGAACGCGCTGTCGGCCTACCACCGGATGGGGCACGCCGCGGACCTGGTGGGGGCGCAGCTGGCGCCGCTGACCCGGTCGCTGCTCAACGACCCGTTCGACGCCGACGAGGTGGCGCAGCGCGTGCGGCGCGCGATGGGCGGCCAGCCCAGCATGCGCATCGAGGCCGAGGCGCGCGGGGCAACGGTGCTGTTCCGGGCGCTGCCGCTGCAGCCGCGCGGGCAGCAGGCCGGTGCGCTGGTGCTGGTGCGCGACGTCACCGAGGTCAAGCGCCGGGACCGCGCGCTGATGTCCAAGGACGCGACGATCCGCGAGATCCACCACCGGGTCAAGAACAACCTGCAGACGGTGGCCGCGCTGCTTCGGCTGCAGGCGCGGCGGACCGGCAACAACGAAGCGCGCCTCGCGCTGGACGAGTCGGTCCGGCGGGTGACGTCGATCGCGCTGGTGCACGAGACGCTGTCGATGTCGGTGGACGAGCGGGTCGACCTGGACGACGTGGTGGACCGGGTGATCCCGATGATGAGCGACGTCGCCGCGGCCGAGACCGGCGTGAAGGTGCGTCGCGAAGGACGGTTCGGGGTGGTGTCCGCCGAGCTGGCGACCCCGCTGGTGATGGTGCTCACCGAGCTGGTGCAGAATGCCTTCGAGCACGCCTTCCCGGAAGGGCAGGGCGGTGAGGTCGTGGTGCAGGCGGAGCGTTCGGCGCGCTGGCTCGACGTCGTCATCTCCGATGACGGTCGCGGCCTGCCGAAGGGCTTCTCCCTCGAACGCGCCGAACGCCTCGGCCTGCAGATCGTGCGGACCCTCGTGGAATCCGAGCTCCGAGGGTCGTTGAGCTTGCGCGGTCGCGGGCGGCAGCGGGGTACCGAGGCGGTGTTGCGCGTTCCGCTGAAGTACCGGCGCTGACGTCTGCCCGGTAGGTCGGGCGCCGCGCGGTGCGTCGATGCGGGTGATGCGGCGGTCGGGTTGCCGCATCGCGGCCGACCGGGTCGGGTTCCCGGATCCGCCTGCTCGAACGAGCGGTGAGCTGGGCGGTTCGTCCGGGGCCGACATCGACGCGGATCGGCCGGTGTCTCGTCGGAGTGTGCGGGTTCTGTCGGTGCGATGGCCGTTGCTTCGCTACCGGGGCGGGGACGTGGGGGCGATCACCGGGGGTGCGACCGCCCCGCCACGTCCTCAGCGAGCTTCGCTACTCAGGCGTTGGTGCGGGCCCGGGTGCGAGCGTTGCGCCGCTTGAGGGCACGCCGCTCGTCTTCGCTCATACCGCCCCAGACGCCAGCGTCCTGCCCGCTCTCCAGTGCCCAAGCCAGGCACTCGGAGGCGACCGGACAACGGCGGCAAACGGCCTTCGCCTCGGCGATCTGCAGCACGGCAGGACCACTGTTCCCGACGGGGAAGAACAGCTCCGGGTCCTCGTCACGGCAAACCGCATCGTGGCGCCAGTCCATCGTTCCTTGCTCCTCGCTAGGCGCGCCCACGCGCGCCGCTCGTTCGTTCGGGGTGTTTGTGAATGCTTTCACGGAGTCCGTGTGCTTGTGAATGCTTTCACGAACTGCCGCGATGTCAAGAGTTCGATCTCGCGTGGTGAGGGAACTCACCTGAAAGATCGACAGGACTTGACCAGGGGTTTCGGTGTGCTACCGGTCGCGAACGGGGGCCGCGAGTCGGTAACTACGTCCATCCGTTACGAGAAGGTTATACGGCGACGCGGAGAGCTTCCGGGACTGAGAGGAACTCGATCTCCGAACGCTCACCCAGGCAGTCGCCATCGACCTGCAGGCGCAACGGCTCCGTACAGGTTACGCGGAGATGGCCCACGTCCGCACGCTGAATTGAGTTTCTCCCGTGTGGTTTCGCTCTACCGCGCAGCATGTCCGCTACATGTCGTAACACAGGGTAAGCGCGCATGTTCTGCAGCGCGAAGACGCCCAGACCGTTGTCGAAGCTGGTCTCCGGGCTCATCCGCACTGGTCGGGAGCCCAGGTAGGTCCAGGGATCGGTGTTCGAGACGAACACGCTGTGCAGTGGTCCGCCGACCTGTTCCTCGTCACCAATCCGCAGCGTGAGCTTCGGCTCCTCGCGGGCCATCCGGAAGTAGCAGGCGAGCGCGGTGCGCGCGTACAGGGCGGGCGTCACGTTCCGGCCGGTCGAGCGCAGCCGCTCGACCTCGGCGACCACCTCGGCGTCCCAGCCGACACCCGCGTTGAAGGTGAACCAGCGCTCATCGGCGCGGCCCAGCCCGACCCAGCGGCCGCTGCGCTCGGCCACCGCGCGCAACAGGCGGTGGGTGGCCTCGACCGGGTCGCGGGGCAGTCCCAGGGCGCGGGCGAACACGTTCGCCGAGCCGCCGGGCACCACGCCCAGCGTCGGCATCGCCCGGTCACCCACGTCGCCCGCGGCGAACATGCCGTTGACCACTTCGTTGACCGTGCCGTCGCCACCGTGCGCGATCACCAGGTCCACGCCGTCCTCGACGGCCGCGCGGGCGGTCTCCGAGGCGTGGCCCCAGTGCTGGGTCTCGACGAGGTCCAGCTTCAGCTCGCTGGCCAGAGCGTGGGCGATGACATCCCGGCCAGCCGCAGTGGTGGACGTCGCCTGCGGGTTGACGACGAGTACGGCGCGCACACCCCGCAGCCTAGGCCAGGCCACCGGGCGCCCGTGCACCGTCCAGCGCTTCAGCTCTCCCGCGCAGCCTCCTCCCGTCCCGAACCGCACCCGGACCGGCCGCGGGGCCCGACGCGGGCGGGGCGGGCCGGCTGAGGCACCAGGAGCAGGTGCGCCGCGCCGCTGACCACCGCCGGAGCCCGGTGGGAGCCGGATGCGCAACCCCGGAGCGCATCCGCCCGTCGCCCACCCGGGCCGGTCGGGCGCACGGGCGCGGACACCCCGATTTCCGCGGTCCCCGTGGCAGCCATGAGCTGATCATCGCGCGTGACCGTGGTCGCAGCCATGCGTCATTTGAGCGGTATTACCATCGGTGGGGCATACGCAGAGTGACCGAGTTCCGCTTTCCGGAAGGGCAACCGTGTCGACCGAAGCTGTCCCGCGCACCGTGCGCATCGCCGGCGTCCTCACCACGCTGCAGGCCGTGGCGGGGCTGGTCTTCGTCGTCGCGCTGCTGTTCCGCGGGACCGCCACGCTCGACGGGGTGGGGGAGTTCGGGCCCACCCAGACCTACGGGGAGGCCGGGTACTTCACCCTGCTGTCGGCCGGGGTCCTCGCGGCGGGCATCGGCATGCTCAGGGGCAAGCACTGGGCGCGCACCCCGGCCCTGCTGATGCAGCTGATGCTCCTGGGCACCGCGTGGTACGCCTTCGGCCCCTCCGGCCAGCCGCTGATCGGCACGGTGCTCGCGGTGCCCGCGATCGCGGTCCTGTACTTCATGTTCAACCGCGAGGGGCGGCGCTGGTCCTACTACGGCAACGCCGCCCCAGACGCGGACCGCGAAAGCTGAGCTCGGGGGTTCCGCTCCCGCTTGGTTCCGGACGCCTGTCGCGGTAGCTGTTCACCGCCGGATCGGCTTCCGCTCGGTCCGGCGAGCGCTCGTGGGGCTTGGGTGGGGTCAGGCGCTGAAGGTGTGGAGCGCTTCTCCGGTGAGGCGGTAGACGGTCCACTCGTCCATCGGGACCGCTCCGGCCGCCTTGTAGAAGTTGATCGCCGGTTCGTTCCAGTCGAGGACCTGCCACTCCAGCCGCGCGTAGCCGCGGTCCACGCACTCCTTCGCCAGTGCCTGCAGGAGCGCCTTGCCCAGGCCGCTGCCGCGCTGCTGCGGGCTCACGAACAGGTCCTCCAGGTAGATGCCGTGCACGCCCTCCCAGGTGGAGAAGTTCAGGAACCACAGGGCGAGCCCGACCACCGCACCGTCCACTTCGGCCACGTGCCCGAACAGCGCGGGGTCCGGGCCGAACAGCGCCGCGCGCAGCTGCTGCTCGGTCAGGTGGCACTTCTCGGGCGCCTGCTCGTACAGCGCGAGTTCGTGCACCAGCTCGACCATGGCGGGGACGTCGGCTTCGGTCGCACGGCGGATCATCGGTACCTCCACGGGTTCTGCCTACCGGGTCAGCATAGGTGCGCCCGGTGGGCGGTCCCCGCGGCTCAGCCCTGCTGCCAGGGCGGGATGTTGGCGCGCACGACCTGCGGGACGTCGCGCTCGCGGCCGAGGACGGTGATCCCGGCCGGGTCGAGCGCGAAGCGGACCCCGGCGGTCGCGGGCAGGCCGAGCCAGCGGGCGATCAGGCAGCGGCTGAAGTGGCCGTGGCCGACCAGCACCACGTCGGAGGTGGTGTCGGCGACGCGGGCCAGCAGTGCGTCGGCGCGGGCGGCGACCTGCTCGGCGGTCTCGCCGCCCGGGCAGGGGTGCGTCCACACCGTCCAGTCCGGCACCTGCTCGCGGATCTGCGCGGTGGTCAGGCCCTCGTAGTCGCCGTAGTCCCACTCGGCGAGCAGCGGCTCGGCGACGATGTCGCCCAGACCGGCCAGCGCCGCCGTCCGCTGGGCGCGCTGGCGCGGGCTGGCGAGCACGGTGACCGGCCCGGCCGGGCGCAGCGCGGTCAGGGTCTGCCCGGCTTGGCGGGCCCGCAGTTCGCCCTCGACGGTGAGCGGGATGTCCGAGCGGCTGGTGTGCTGACCGGTCTGCGACCAGGCGGTGGTGCCGTGCCGGAGGAGGTAAACGCGGTGCTCGTCCTGTGCCACGGCCCGAGCGTAACCGCGCTGCGCCGGGAGCACCCCCTCGCGGATCGCCGCGGTCAGCTCCGGCCCGGCCTCCTCCGGTGAACCCGCGTCGGGCGGTGGTTGCGGGTCGTGCTCCAGGGCCAGCTGGATCAGCTTCGCGCCGTACTCGCCCCACAGCCGGGCCGCCAGGTGCAGCGCCATGTCGATGCCCGCGGCCACTGCGGCCCTGGTGATCACGTCGCCGTCCACCACGACGCGGTCGGTGCTGACCCGCGCCCCGAGCGCGGCCAGCGCGTCGCGCGTCGCCCAGTGCGTGGTCGCCGGTCGGCCGGTCAGGATGCCGCACCGAGCTTGGTCGGGCCGGTGCGCGTCCGCAAGGACGAGCACCCCACCGATCAGGACAGGTCAGTGGTCGGCGCCCAGGAGGGTCCTGAGGATCGGCTCGGCGTGCGTCCACAGCAGGGCACCGCCCGCGTCCGGCACCAGGTGGTGGCGCGCGGACGGGAGGCGGCCGGCCAGCGTGGTGCCGTGGTCGGGGGAGTGGCTGGGGCTGGTGTCGAGCCCGCCGTACCAGAGGTCGACCGGCGTGCGGACGTCGGCGACGGCGAACGGCCAGCGGCTCATGGCCAGCAGCGTGTCGCGGGCGTATCCGGCCGGGCCCTGGGCGAAGCCCTCGGCCAGCGCCTGCCGGAACACCGGCTCGAACTCCGGGGACCGGTAGACGGCCAGGTCCACCGGCGGGCTGCAGCTGGTGATCAGCTGCCACAGCGCCTCGGCGCTGCCGAACTCGGCGAAGGACCGCTCCGCGGCGGCTGGGTCGGCGGCCGCCAGCTCGACCATGGCCCGCAGGTCCTCCGGGAGCCCGTCGTGGGAGGAGGCGAACTCGTCAGCGCCCGCGACGACCGCGGCCCGCGCCGCCACACCCGCTGCCGCGCAGGCCAGCGCGAAGGGCCCGCCCGCCGAGTACCCGACGGCGGCGAGCTCAGCGGTGCCCAGGATGTCGCGGCGCAGCCCGGCGATGTCGGCGGCGAAGCTGTCCAGCGTGCGTCCCGGCGCCGGGTCGGACGCGCCGACCCCCGGCCGGTCGACGGAGATCAGCCGGATGCCGAGCGCATCGACGGCACCGGTGCCGAACCCGAGCCGTCGGCTCGTCGCCGCACCGGGGCACAGCAGGACGGGGGTCCCGTCCTCCGGCCCCCACTCGGCCCAGGCGAGGTCGCGTCCGTCGGGAAGCCGGTACTGGCCAAGGCGAACCGGTTCGGAGATGTCCACGGGGGTCGATTGTGGACGTTCCGGCCTCCGTGGTGCCACTGGTTTTCCGGGGGAGCGGGAATGCGCGCCAGCGGCGGGCTCCTGGCCCCGAAACAGCGAAAGACGCCGACCGGCGAGGATTCTCGCTGGTCGGCGTCCCGGTGGTGCTGGGCTCAGCCCTGCTTGGTCTCCCAGAAGATCTTGTCGATCTCGGCGATGTAGTCCAGCAGCTGCTGACCGGACTTCGGGTCCATCGAACCCTTGGTGCCGGTGGCGCCCGCGGCCTTGGTGGCCTTGTTGACGAGCTCGTGCAGCTGCGGGTACTTCTCGAAGTGCGGCGGCTTGAAGTAGTCGGTCCACAGCACCCACAGGTGGTGCTTGACCAACTCGGAGCGCTGCTCGGCGATCAGAATCGCGCGAGTGCGGAACTCCGGGTCCTCATTGGCCTGGTACTTCTCCTGAATGGCCTTGACGGATTCAGCCTCGATCCGCGCCTGGGCCGGGTCGTACACGCCGCACGGAAGATCGCAGTGCGCGGTCGCCTCCAGGCGGGGGCTGAGGATTCGCGACAGCAGTCGCATGATTCCTCCCTGACAGTGAGTGCTCCGACAGGGCCGACCCTACTCTGGAAGATCCCCGGCGTCCTACTGGAGGTGGCTGTGAAATCGCTCGGGCGGTGGCCCTGGCGCCGCTTGCTGGTGCGGGGTCCGTCCATGGTTCCCACACTCCGGGACCGCGATGTCGTGCTGCTGCGACTGCGCGGCCGCGCGCGCCCGCGCGACGTCGTCCTGGTCCGCTGGCCGCAGCGGCCGGAGCAGCTGTCGGTCAAGCGCGCGGTGCGCCTCGAGGCGGGCGGCTGGCACGTGGAGGGTGACAACAGCTTCGGCTCGACCGACTCGCGTGAGCTGGGCCCGGCTGAGGTGCTCGGCGTGGTGCGCTGGCGGTTGTGGCCGAGCCCGGGGCGCCTGCGCTGACCGCCTGGTCCTGGCGACCTCCGCTGGTGCGTTCCGCTCCGGTGGAGGTCGCGTGGGCTCAGCGCAGGGTTTCGTAGTGGGTCAGGCAGGTTTCGTAATCCGGAAGAAGTCCCTGCTCCGCCGCTTCGGCGAAGGTGGGGGCCTCGCGGTCCTTCTCGGACAGCACCGGCTCGCCGCCGAGGTGCTCGCCCCACGGGAGCCCGAGTTCCGGGTCCAGCGGGTTGATGCCGTGCTCGGCGCCCGGGTTGTAGGGCGTTGAGCAGAGGTAGCTCATCACCGTGTTGTCGGTGAGCGCCACGAAGGCGTGGCCGAGGCCTTCCGGCACGTAGAGGCCGCGGTACTCCGCGGCGTCGAGGCGGACGGCGTCCCACTTGCCGAAGGTGGGCGAGCCGACCCGGATGTCGATGACCACGTCGAGCAGCGCGCCCTGCGGGCAGTACACGTACTTGGCCTGGCCGGGCGGCACGTCGGAGAAGTGCACCCCGCGGATGACGTCGCGCGCGGAGACGCTGTGGTTGGTCTGCGCGATCCGCATCGGGTGGCCGAGGGCTTCGACGAGCGCGGCCTCCTGGAACGGTGCGACGAAGAGGCCGCGGTGGTCCGGGAACGACTTCGGAATGAACTCGATCGCGCCGGTGTTCTCAAGTCGACGTACCTGCACGGTCGAAAGCCTATGGGGCAGGTTGGCACTCGGTCCGGAGGGGCAGGCGGTTGACCGGACGCGCGCACCGCGGGCGTCGCCGGGAAAAAACGGCGAACGTTCGGTCGGCGCAAATTCTGAAAACCGTACGTACGTACTGGGCCTTTTCGAATCAAAACCGGACGCGCGTACTGCCCAGAACCGTTGACATTTTGTTGAAGTTGCTGGTGAGCTTGTGTGATCCCGGTCGCTGACATTGATCCGGAGGCCTGGCACACTGTTCGAACCGCAGCGTCCGCCGAACCGCTGTCCGACCGGGGCAGCCGCGTTCGGTTCATTCACACCCGCTGGGCCGGAAAGCCCGGCGCAGCGGGGTTATCGCGGGCGGCGCCGCGCCGCCCGTCCGCCCGGCCCGGAATGCGCCCGGGCTGCAGGCATGGCTACAGGAGGGACGCCGTGACCACCGTGAACGACCGCACCGCGAACGGTGCCGATTTGACCAACGAAGAAATTTTCGCCGCGCACGAAGGCGGCAAGCTGGGCGTGGAGGTGACCGCGCCGCTGGCGACCGCGCGCGACCTCTCGATCGCCTACACGCCGGGCGTGGCGCAGGTCAGCCGGGCGATCGCCAGCGACCCGGCGCTGGTCGACCGCTACACCTGGACGCAGCGGTTGGTGGCCGTGGTCAGCGACGGCACCGCGGTGCTCGGGCTCGGCGACATCGGGCCGCGGGCGTCCCTGCCGGTCATGGAGGGCAAGTCCGCGCTGTTCAAGACCTTCGCCGGGCTGGACTCGATCCCGCTGGTGCTGGACACCACCGATGTCGACGAGATCGTGGAGACCCTGGTCCGGCTGCGCCCGTCCTTCGGCGCGGTCAACCTTGAGGACATCTCCGCGCCGCGCTGCTTCGAGCTGGAGCGGCGGGTCTCCGAGGCGCTGGACATCCCGGTGATGCACGACGACCAGCACGGCACCGCGGTGGTGGCGCTGGCCGCGCTGCGCAACGCCGCCAAGGTGGTCGGCCGCGAGCTGGGCTCGCTGCGCGTGGTCATCTCCGGTGCCGGTGCGGCCGGGGTGGCCTGCGCGAAGATCCTGCACACCGCGGGCGTCGGAGAGATCACGGTGCTCGACTCGCGCGGCGTGATCCATGCCGGTCGCGAGGGCCTGACCCCGATCAAGCAGGAGCTGGCCGAGTTCACCAACACCAGCGGCATCACCGGTGGTCCGGCCGAGGCGCTGCGCGGCGCCGACGTGGTCATCGGGGTGTCGGTCGGGCAGCTGCCCGAGGAGCTGGTGGCCACGATGGCCAACGACGCGATCGTGTTCGCGCTGTCCAACCCGGACCCGGAGATCCACCCCGACGTCGCCCGGCGGCACGCCGCCGTGGTGGCCACCGGTCGCAGCGACTTCCCGAACCAGATCAACAACGTGCTGGCCTTCCCCGGCATCTTCAAGGGCGCGCTGGACGTCGGCGCCCGCAAGATCACCGACGGCATGAAGGTCGCGGCCGCCGAGGCGATCGCCGAGGTCGCCGCCGACGACCTCAGCGCGGACCACATCGTGCCCAGCCCGCTCGACCCGCGGGTGGCGCCCGAGGTCAGCGCCGCGGTGGCCAAGGCGGCGCGCGCTGAAGGCGTCGCCAGGTCCTGATCGCCCACCCGCGCACGACGGCCTCCCGGGCACCCGCTCGGGAGGCCGTCCTGGTCAGGGCGGGAAACCAGCCCCATTTCGTCGACATTTGTAGATTTTCCTGGCTTCGCGTCATCAAGTCGGGCGACGGCGGTCACCTCTCCAGGGAATCCGGTTTCGCGCGCGGCACCATGGCGTTACCGCCGGTGCGGTGACCGGTATTGTCGGCCGCACAACCGTTGTGTTGCAGATCACTCGTTCGCGGTGGTCGGCAACCCGGGGCAGCGGTCGCGCGGCTGCGACGCAGGAGGGGTGCTGGTGACCGAGCAGAGCGAGAGGACCCGGAGGAACTCCGGCGGACTCGGCCTGGCCGGTGCTCGTTCGGAGGAGTTCGCCCTGCTGCCGCTCCCGGCCGCACCCGCCCTGCTCAGCACCGAGGAGGGCATCATCGTCCGGGCCACCGAGCAGGCGGCCAAGCTGGCGGGCGAGACCACGCCCGCGGCGCTGATCGGCTGCCGCCTGGCGGACCTGGTCATCCGCAACGGCCCGGTCTCGCTGCTGCGCGCCCGGAGCGGCCAGCACCCGGTCCGCCCGCTGAGCTGGCCGCACGCCGAGGACGAGCGGCTGCGGGTCACCGTGCTGGTCGACATCTCCGACCTCGCCGACGCCGAGCACGACGCGGCCGAGGCCGCCGACGGCGACGAGCGCCGCTGGCTGATCGAGGCACAGCGGATCGCCAAGGTCGGCAGCTGGGTCTACTACCCGGAGACCGGGGAGCTCTACCGCAGCCCGGTGCTCACCGAGTTCCTCGGCGGGTCCGGACCCCAGGAGGCCGCGGGCGTGCTGGCGATGATCGAGTCGACCCACCCCGACGACGTGGAGCGCGCCCGCCAGTTCTACCTGGACGTGCTCAACGCCCCCGAGGACGAGCTGCTCGAGGTGGAGCTGCGCGACCGCGCGGGCCAGCGCGTGTACCTGTGCACCGGGCGGGCCGAGTACAACCGGGCCGGTCGGTGCGAGCGGGTGCAGGGCACCGTGCAGGACGTCACCGAGCACCGGGCGCTGGAGCGGCAGCTCCGCGACGAGCGGCGCAAGCTGCAGGACGCGCAGCGCATCGCCCGGCTCGGCACCTGGGAGTGGGACCTCGGGGCCAACGTGATGCGGCTGTCGAACATGCTGCACGAGATCATCGGCAAGCCGTCCAGCTCGCCGATCACCTTCGAGAGCTACCTGGACCGGGTGCACCCCGACGACCGGGGTTGGGTGCGGCGGGCTTGGCGGCCGCTGGTCGAGGACCACGACCCGATCGAGGTCGAGCACCGCTACCTGCGCCTCGACGGCACCACCCGGATCCTGCGGCTGCACGGCACCGCGATCAAGGACGCCGACGGCGGCGACGTCCTGGTCGGCACCGCCCAGGACGTCACCGAGCAGCGGGCCGTGGTGACCCGCATGGAGCGCTCCAGCCAGCGGTTCACCGACCTGGTCAGCATCACCCCGGTGGGCATCGGGCTGTTCGACCGGGCCGAGCGGCTGGTCGACGCCAACGACGCGCTGTGCGACCTGCTCGGCTACCAGCTGGACCAGCTGCGCGGGATGAGTGCGAAGGACATCACCCACCCCGACGAGCAGAACACCAATCTGCCCACCCCGGCCGAGCACTCCGGGATCCGCCGCCGGGTGCCGCAGCGGGTGCTGGTGCGCTCCGACGGCGAACCGGTGTACTGCGAACTGCGCACCTCCGCCTCGGTGCAGGACGACGGCACGCACTTCTGGCTGGTGGTGTTCCAGGACATCACCGAGCGGCGGCGGGCCGCCGAGGCCCTGCGTTATCAGGCCACCCACGACGACCTGACCGGGTTGCCGAACCGCACCGCGGTCAAGGACCTGCTGCACCAGCTGCTGGGCCGCGCCGACTCGCACCGGGTCGCGGTGCTGTTCTGCGACATCGACAACTTCAAGCGGGTCAACGACTCGCTGGGCCACGACGCCGGTGACGAGCTGCTGGTGGCGCTGGCCCGCCGGTTGGAGGGCGGGCTGCCCGCCGGGTGCACGGCGGCCCGGTTGTCCGGCGACGAGTTCGTCATCATCTGCTCGGACATCGAGGCGGTCGGCGGGGTCGACTCGCTGGCCAACCGGGTCTCCGGCCTGCTGCGCACCGCCGTGCCGGTGCACGGCCAGCTGATCCGGGTCTCCGCCTCGATCGGCGCCGCGGTGCCCGACGGCAGCGCGGCCGGTGGGGAGGACCTGCTGCGCTTCGCCGACGCGGCGATGTTCGAGGCGAAGGGGCGCGGCGCGGGCAAGGTCTCGCTGGCCAGCCCGGCGCTGATGGCCTCCGCGGACCGCCAGCTGCACCTGGAGGGGCAGTTGCGGGAGGCGTTGAACAACGACGGGCTCGCCCTGCACTACCAGCCGGTGGTCGACGTCGACGGCGTGGTGGTCACCGCGGAGGCGCTGGTGCGCTGGCCGCACCCGGACCGCGGGATGCTCGCTCCGGACGCCTTCCTGCCCGTCGCCGAGCAGGGCGACCTGCTGCGCGAGCTGGACCGCTGGGTGCTGCGCACCGCGCTGCGGGAGGCGGCGACCTGGCCGGTGCGCGAGGGTCGGCCGGTGGGCGTGGCGGTGAACCTGGCCGGGCTGGTGCCGGGCGGGCCGGACTTCGTCGACGCGGTGGCCGACATCGTCGCCGAGACCGGCATCGCCTGGGACCGGGTGATCCTGGAGCTGGTGGAGACCGCCCTGGTGGACCTGCCGTCGCGGACCCGGCACGAGATGGGCGAGCTGGTCTCGCGCGGCGTGCGGTTCGCGGTGGACGACTTCGGCACCGGCTACTCGTCGCTGGCGCGGCTGAAGGACCTGCCCGCGCAGATCATCAAGGTGGACCGCCGGTTCGTCGCCGGGGTCGGCGGCGACGCCTCGGACTTCGCGGTGGCCCGCGCGGTGGTGGACATGGCGCGCGCGATGGGGCGCCAGTGCGTGGCTGAGGGGGTGGAGACCGCGACCCAGTTCCACGTGCTCTCCGGGGTCGGCGTGGACGCCTACCAGGGCTGGTTGTTCTCCGGCGCGATCCCGGCCCGCGAGTTCCGCGACCTCGTCGCCAGCGGCCCGATGCCCATCCCCGGCGCCTGAGCCTCCCTACGGAACAAGCCGCTGCCCCAGCCTCGAAACATCCGGGCACCGACTGGCTCGGCGAAGGTGCCTTTCACCCGGTGCGTCGAGGGGGGCTGCTGCGCTTCGGAGAAGCCTCCCGGAGTTCCTCGGCGCCTGACCTTCCCGGGAATTGACTGGTGCGCGCGCTGTCTCCTGTGTACCTTAGGATTAATCCTAGGGAGGTTAGGAAATGCCGCGTGTGGGGATCACGCCGGACGCCCTGGTGTCCGCCGCCGCCGACCTCGCCGACGAGATCGGTTTCGAGAACCTGACGCTGGCCGCGCTCGCCAAGCACTTCGGCGTCCGCGACGCCAGCCTCTACACCCACATCCGGGGCCTGGCTGACCTGCAGGAACGCGTGGCGCTGCGGGCGCTGGGCGAATGGGGCGACGCGCTGGGGCAGGCCGTGGCGGGCCGCTCCGGCTACGACGCCCTGGTCGCCTTCGCCGACACCTACCGGGCCCTGGCCACCGGGCACCCCGGCCGCTACGCGGCCACCCGGCACCCGGTGCCCGCCGAACGGCTCGACGGGTCGGCGGGCGCCGCGCGCATCATCGAGGCCTGCTACGCGCTGCTGCGCGGCTACGACCTCACCGAACCCGACGCCACCGACGCAGTCCGGTTGCTGCGCAGCACGCTGCACGGCTTCAGCGACCTGGAGGCCACCAACGCCTTCACCGCCGACCACAGTCTCGACACCTCGTGGCGGCGGGCGGTCGACAAGCTCCACCACGTGCTGGCCCACTGGTCCGAGATCTGACACCGGGAGACACCCATCCGCACCACCACGCTCACCCTCAACGGCACCCCCATCACCTTCTCCGACCGCGGTGAAGGCAGCCCGCTGCTGCTCCTGCCCGGCGGTGCCGGGCACGCCGGGGTCCTCGACGGGCTCGCCGCGCACCTGGCCGACCACCACCGCGTCGTCACCGCGTCCAACCGCGTGGTCTCGGCCTGGCCGGGCACCGAGCGCCGCGACCAGCACCCGGCGGTCTTCGCCGAGGACGTCCGTGGCCTGGTCGAGGAGCTCTTCGACGAGCCGCCGACCGCGTTCGCCTTCAGCTCCAGCGCCATCACCACCCTCGAGCTGCTGGCCCGCCACCCCGGCACCCTCCGCCGCGCGATCGTCCACGAACCCCCGGTGCTCGGCCTGCTGCCGGACGCCCAGCGCCACCGGGACGCGCTCGAAGCGGTCCGGACGGCCGCGCGCACCGAGGGCATGGACGAGGCGACCCGGCTGATGACCGAGGTCATGACGGCCCCGGAACCCGGCGCGGACTCCCCGGACGTGCGCCACCCCGGCGACTGGCTCGACGGCTACGCCGAGACCTCGCCCGAACCGCCCACCCCGGAACTGCTGGAGCTGCTGCCGCGGCTCGGCGAGCTCCAGCCGCTGTTCCTGGAGCACATCCTGATCCCGTTCACCACCCACGAGGTCGACCTGGCCACGCTCGGCGAGGTGGGCCCGCGGCTGGTCCCCGCCGCCGGGATCGACTCCCGGGGCCAGCTCCCGCACCGGGCGGCCGCGGCCCTGGCCACCAAGCTCGGCCTGCCCCTGACCGAGTTCCCCGGCGGCCACCTCGGACCCACCGAGCGGCCCGCCCAGTTCGCCCGCGCGCTCCGGGCGCTGCTCGCGGAGGTCTGAGCCGTCCTGCGGGAGGGGCCAGCGTTGCTGATCTGGCTCTTTCCGCCCGTGCCGCGCTGATCCCAGGATCAGGGGGACATCGATCCGCCGTGCCGCGGATCGCCGAGAACCCCTCCGGGGCAGGCGTTGAGGACATCTGTGACTGCGGTACCGCAAGCCGAGCGACGTCAGTTCGTGGCCAGGCGGATGACGGCTGGCGAGCAACTCCGAGCGGAGAAGAAGGCCTGGCGGCTGGTCCAGCTGCTGGTGGGGCTCGTCGGCTACGGCACGGCGCTGACCTTCCTGGTCGGCTCCTCACTGGGGGCGTCGAGCTGGAGCGTGCTCGCGGAAGGGCTTTCGCTGCGCACCGGCATGACGTTCGGGTGGGCGACCAACCTGACCGCCGTGGTGGTCCTGCTCTGCTGGATCCCGCTGCGGGAGCTGCCCGGCCTGGGCACGTTCCTGAACGTGGTCCTGGTCGGCACCTCGGCCGACCTCACCGCGCTGCTGGTGCCGCCGCCGAGCTCGCTGGTCCAGCAGCTCAGCTACCTCCTGCTGGGCCTGCTCATGCTGGCGTTCTTCGACGCGGTCTACCTCGGCGCCAGGTTCGGCTCCGGACCGCGCGACGGCCTGATGACCGGCGCGGTCCGGCTCTCCGGCAAGCCGATCTGGCTGGTGCGCACCGCGATCGAGCTGGTGGTGCTGGCCGCGGGCTGGCTGCTCGGCGGCACGGTCGGCCTCGGCACGCTGCTGATCGCGGTGTCCATGGGCCCGCTGGTCCAGCAGTTCCTGCGCCGCACCACCGTCCGCCTCGCCGCCGACGGCTGACCGGAGAACCGCTGTCGCGGCTAGAGCTTGGCCAGCAGTTCGGCGATGCGGTGCCGGGGCAGGTCGATCAGCCGCAGGTCCAGGTCCGACGTCCTGGGCGCGAGCGCCACCACGCGCTCCTTGGCCACCCGCTTGGTCAGCTCCGGGTCGACGTGCGCGATCAGGCCCTCCCGGCAGACGTTGCCGACCTTGCCGTGCGCGCGCTGCAGCAGGTAACCGGCCACCGAGTCCGGTTCCACCAGGTCGGCCACCACGAGGGCGTGCCGGGAGTTCGGCGTGCTGCGGTGGAAGCGCAGCCGGTACTTCGGCGCGACCAGCTCGGACAGCGCGCGCTGGGCGCGTTCGCTGGTGATGTCCGGGTGGTTGTTGTCCACCAGGAACGCCAGCCGGTCGGTGTTGCCCGCCAGCAGCATGCGCAGCAGCCACGGCCCCGGGGCCGACCGCAGGTCGTACACCGGCGGCTGCTGCTGGCGGTTGATCGGGCGCGACCAACCGGGATCGCGCAGCGAGTTGACCCGGGTGCCCAGGCGCTCCCCGATCGCGGTCAGGAACTCCGGCGGCGCGGTCGCCTCGATCGCCTCCACCGACTGCGGCCCGTGCGTGTAGATGCCGGGCGCCTGCCGCAGCGCGAGCTTGCGGGTGTGCGCGGTCGGCTGGCACACGTACAGGTCGCTGGCGCTGCCGATGGCCTGCGCCCCGAAGTAGCGGTGGAACCGCGGCAGGATCGCCTCGAACACCATGCCCAGCCGGAGCAGCTCCTGCTGCACCTTGTGCCCCAGCGCCGGGGTCCGCGGGCTGTAGCCGTAGGCGACGAGCAGCCGGCTCTGCGGCCCGGCGAGGCACTCGGCGGCGCGGGTGGCGAACAGGCCGACGCCCTCCGGGGTGTAGGGCGGGTCGGTGAACACCAGGTCGGCCCAGCCCTCCAGCACCGGCGGCACCCCGAAGCGCAGGTCGGCGTGCAGGGTGCGGACGTCGAAACCGCGTTCGGCGGAGACTGTGTCGATGTGCTGCAGGATGCGCTCGTCGACGTCCACGACGGTCACCGGCACCGACGGCGCCACCAGGCCGAGCGCCAGCGAGGTCAGGTCGTGGTCGCCCACGCAGAGCACGTTGGCGCCGCGCAGGTCGTAGTTGTCGCGCAGCCACTCGGCGCGCCGCAGCGCGGTCTCCGGGGTGGCGGTGACGTGGTCCAGCGCGACCGCGGGTTCCGGCCCGCCGTCGATGAACCCGCGCATCAGCGCCACCTGCTCCGGCCCGGTCGGGGCCGACGCGCCCAGCTCGTCCAGCGCGAAGCGCTCCCGGTAGCGGTCGCGGGCCTGCGCGGTCAGCCGGTGGGCGGTGCCGGTGGATTCCAGGTCGGGGCCGATCGCGGCGAGCAGGTCCTCGACGGTGCGCCGGGTGACCGCGGTGCGGCGCACCAGCTCGTCGAACTCGACGGGCTCGCCGGTGAGCTGCGCGAGGACCTCGCGCAGGCGGCGCGCGAGCACACCGGCGTCGGCGAGCAGTCCCTGCACGGCGTCGATGGGATCAGGAGTGGCATGCGGAGCAGTGTTCATCGGGTGAATCAGCTTACGGTGCCCGCTTGCGACCCGCGCTCCCAGCAGCCGGAACGAGATCACGCGTAGGTCTCGGCGATCGCAGGATTGCACCGATCGAGCTAGGGTCGGCCAGGTTTGGTGGGGGGGCGGACCGCGACAAGGGGGTGCTCCAGTGGTCGTTGTGCGCAGCGGTGTGAGCGCCGAACCTGCCCACCGGCAAGAAGAAGCGGCACAGACCGCTTGCTGAACAGACCTGACATGAGGGGGCTCGGTTGATCGAGTTCCAGGCCGTGCGCAAGGAGTACCAGAACGGCACCGTCGCCGTCCACGAGCTGAGCCTGTCGGTGCGGACAGGCACCATCACCGTGCTGGTGGGTCCTTCCGGGTGCGGGAAGACCACGTTGATGCGGATGGTGAACCGGATGATCGACCCGTCGTCGGGCACAGTGCTCGTCGGTGGCACCGACGTGCGCGAGCGCGACCCGGCGGAGCTGCGCCGCGGCATCGGCTACGTGATCCAGCAGGCGGGCCTGTTCCCGCACCGCACCGTGCTCGACAACATCGCCACCGTGCCGCTGCTGCACGGCCGCAGCAAGCAGGACGCCCGCAAGCGCGCCGGGGAGCTGCTGGAGCTGGTCGGGTTGCAGCCGGAGCTGGCCAAGCGCTACCCGGCGCAGCTCTCCGGCGGGCAGCAGCAGCGCGTCGGGGTGGCGCGGGCGCTGGCGGCGGACCCGCCGGTGCTGCTGATGGACGAACCGTTCAGCGCGGTCGACCCGGTGGTCCGGGAAGGCCTGCAGGACGAGCTGCTGCGGTTGCAGGACGAGCTGGACAAGACGGTCCTGTTCGTCACCCACGACATCGACGAGGCCATCAAGCTCGGCGAGAAGGTCGCGGTGCTGCGGCAGGGCGGCCACCTCGCCCAGTACGCCGAACCCGACGACCTGCTGGCCGAACCGGCCGACGACTTCGTCACCGGGTTCGTCGGCCGCGACCGCGGCTACCGGCGGCTGTCCTTCGTGGACTCCGACAGCATCGAGCCGCAGCCGGTGGCCACCGTCGAGCTCGGCACCCGGGTGGACCGGCAGCAGCAGTGGCGGCTGGCGCTGGACGGGGCGGGGCGGCCGCGCGGTTGGCTGCCGCCGGAGACCGAAGTGGACGGACCGCTGACCGAGGACCGGCTCGTCGCGGGCGGCTCGCTGTACTCGCGGGGCGCCCCGCTGCGCGGTGCGCTGGACGCCGCGCTGTCCGCGCCGACCGGGCTCGGCGTGGTGGTCGACGGCGACGGCGGGTACGTCGGCGTGGTCACCGCCGAGCACGTGCTCGGCGTGATCGAGCGGCACCGCCGGCCCGAGGGGCTGCCGTGATCGACTACTTCAGCAGCCCGAGCAACCGCGAGCTGGTGCTCGGCCAGCTCGCCGAGCACATCTACCTGGCCCTGCTGCCGCTGCTGCTCGGCGTGCTGCTGGCGCTGCCGCTCGGCCGGCTGGCCCAGCAGGTGCGCTGGCTGCGCGGCGCGTTGCAGGGCACCGCGAACGTCGTCTACACGATCCCGTCCCTGGCGCTGTTCGTGATCATCCCCGGCCTGCTGGGCACCCCGCTGCTGTCCTCGGTCAACGTGGTCATCGCGCTGACCCTCTACACCGCGGCGCTGCTGGTCAGCCCGGTCAAGGACGCGCTCGACTCGGTGCCCGGGCACATCGTTGCCGCCGCCACCGCGCTCGGCTACCGGTCCGCCCGGCGGTTCCTCACCGTCGAGCTGCCGCTGTCGGTGCCGGTGCTGGGCGCGGCGGTGCGGGTGGCCTCGGTCAGCAACATCAGCATGGTCAGCGTGGGCGCGCTGGTCGGCATCGGCGGGCTGGGCCGGTTGTTCACCGACGGCTTCCAGCGCGACTACCCGATGCAGATCGTCATCGGCATCGTGCTGACCCTGCTGCTGGCGCTGGTGGTGGACCTGCTGCTGGTGCTGCTGTGGCGGCTGGCCACACCGTGGGCGCGGACGGGGGTGGGCGCGACGTGATCGGCGAGTTGATCGCGTGGTTGACCGACCCGGCGCACTGGACCGGACCGGGCGGCGTGCTGGCCCAGACCCTGCTGCACCTCTACTACTGCGTGGTGTCGGTGGCGGCGGCCTCGCTGGTGGCCATCCCCCTGGGCGTCTACATCGGACACACCGGGCGAGGTTCGGTGCTGGTGGTCGCGGTCGGCAACGCGATGCGCGCGCTGCCCACCCTGGGCCTGGTGACGCTGCTGGTGCTGGGCTTCGGGCTCGGCGAGCTGCCCGCGCTGGCCGGGCTGGTGGTCCTGGCCATCCCGTCGATCCTGTCCGGCGCCTACGCGGGCGTCCGCAACGCCCCGGCCGACGCGGTGGACGCGGCCAAGGGCATGGGCATGACCGCCGCGCAGCGGCTGTGGCAGGTGGAGCTGCCGACCGCGGTGCCACTGGTGCTCGGCGGGGTGCGCAGCGCGATGCTGCAGGTGGTGGCCACCACGGCCGTCGCCGCCTACGTCGGCCTCGGCGGGCTGGGGCGGATCCTGTTGGACGGGTTGAAGATCAGCGACTACGCGCAGATGGCCTCGGCCGCGATCGTGATCGCGGTCCTGGCGGTGCTGCTCGACCTGGTGTTGGCCGGTGCGACCCGGCTGCTGGTGCCGAGAGGGCTGCAGCTGGCCGCCCGACGAGGAGGTAAGGACTGATGAAGCGGTTGCTGGTGTGCGCAGCTGCGGCGGCGCTGCTGCTGACCGGCTGCGGATCGCAGGACCCGTTGGCGGCCAACGGGGACCAGGGCGGCACCGTGGTCGTCGGGTCGGCGGACTTCGCGGAGAGCGAGCTGCTGATGCACATCTACGCGGAGGCGCTGAAGACCACGGGCGCCGACGTGCAGACCAAACCCCGCATCGGCGCCCGCGAGTTCTACGTGAACGCGGTGCGCAACGGGGAGCTCTCGGTGGTGCCCGACTACACCGGGAACCTGCTGGCGTACCTGGACCCGCAGGCCACGGCCACCGAGACCCAGCAGGTCTACGACCAGCTGGAGCGGACCCTCCCGGCGGAGGTGGACCTGCTGGAGCAGTCCCCGGCGGAGGACTCCGACGTGCTGACGGTCACCGCCGCCACCGCGAACAGCGGACTGCGCTCGATGACCGACCTGGGCCCGCGCTGCGGTGAGCTGGTCCTGGGCGCCCCGGCGGAGTGGAAGTCCCGCTGGGAAGCCAAGATCGCCGAGGACTACGGCTGCACCTTCAAGGAGATCCGCCCCGTGGAGGCGGGCACCATCACGGTGAACGCCCTGGTCGACGACCAGATCCAGGTGGCGAACCTGTTCACCACGTCCTCCCAGATCGCGGAGGAGGGCCTGGTGAAGCTGGACGACCCGAAGAACATGTTCCCCGCCCAGAACGTGGTCCCCCTGGTCCACAAGGACAAGCTGACGCCGCAGCAGGTGGAAGCCCTGAACAAGGTTTCCCGAGCGTTGACCACGGAGGAGTTGACGGACCTCAACCGCCGCCTGGAGGTGGACAAGGCCAACCCGGCGGACCTGGCGAAGGAGTTCATCGCCGGAGCCGGCCTCTGACGCTGTGACCGACCACCACCCCTCGGACGTGCGTCCGGGGGTGGTGTGGTTCTTGGTTCAGGTGGTTCGTCCGCTGATGCGGTTGGTCAGTTCTGCTGCTGTTCGGTGGACTTGGGCTGCTAGGTCGGGCCAGGTGTTCTCGCACTCGGGGCCTTCGCAGGGGTGGCGGAAGGTCACGCTGATCGCGGCGATCGGGTGGCCTCCGTGGTCGAACACCGGGCAGGCCACCGAGGCGAAGCCCGCCGTGACGAAGCCGTCCTCGACCGCCCAGCCGCGGCGCAGCTCGGTGGCCAGCAGGCGGCGCAGCTCGGGGAGGTTGCGGGGGCCTCGGTCGGTGCGGCGGACGAACCGCTCGCTGGTGGGCAGGACGGCGCGGACCTGCGCGGCGGGCAGGTGGGCGAGCACCGCGCGGCCGGAGGCGGTCAGCTGGGCGGGCAGGCGCACCCCGACGTCGGTCACCAGGGTTTGCGGCTGGGACGGGCGTTCCTTGATCAGATAGAGCGACTCGCCGCCGTGCAGGACGCCCAGGTGCGCGGTGGAGCCGACCTCGTCGACCAGGCGGCGCAGCAGCGGTCCGGCCAGGCGTTCCAGCGGGTCGTGGCGGAGGTAGGCCGAGCCGAGTTCGAAGGTCGCCATGCCGAGGCCGTAGCGGCGCTCCTCGGGCAGGTGGGTGACGAACCCGGCCGCCACCAGCTCGGACAGCAGGTGGTAGGTGGTGGAGCGCGGCAGGTCCAGGTCGCGGGCGATGACCCCGGCGGAGACCGGCCCGGCCCGCCCGGCCAGCAGCCGCAGGATGGCCAGGCCCCGCCGCAGCGCGGGCACGTCGCTGCTGCCGCTCACCGCACCTCCCCGTCAGTCTGGGATACCAGACGGTCTCACCCTATCCGGGCTTCTGCGAATCGCCTCGTGGCGTTGGTATGGAGGGATGGGAGTCGACGCGCTGGACCTGGGGCCGGGGCCGCTGGCCCGCGAGCAGGTGGTCGCGGTCGCCCGGGACGGGGCCCGGGTGGTGCTGACGCCGCTCGCTGAGCAGGCCATCGCCGCCACCCGCGAGCACATCGACGCCCTCGCCGCGGAGGCCCGCCCCGTCTACGGGATCTCGACCGGCTTCGGGGCGCTGGCGGTGCGGCACATCCCGGGCGACCGGCGCGCGGCGCTCCAACAGTCCTTCGTGCGCTCGCACGCGGCGGGCAGCGGCACGGCGGTCGAGCTGGAGGTCGTGCGTGCGCAGATGCTGCTGCGCCTGCGCACCATCGCCACCGGCCGCACCGGGGTCCGCCCGGCGACCGCGCACGCGCTGGCTTCCCTGCTGAACGCGGGCATCGTGCCCGTGGTGCACGAGTTCGGTTCGCTCGGCTGCTCCGGGGACCTCGCGCCGCTGGCCGCGGTCGCGCTGGCGCTGACCGGGGAGGGCGAGGTCTTCGACGCCGCGGGAGCCCGGCGCCCAGCGGCCGAGGTGCTCGCCGAGGCAGGTGTCGAGCCGGTGGTGCTGGCGGAGAAGGAAGGCCTGGCGCTGACCAACGGCACCGACGGCATGCTCGGCATGCTGGTGCTCGCGCTGCACGACCTCGCCGCCCTGCTGGACGTGGCGGACGTGACCGCGGCGATGACCGTGGAGGCGCTGCTGGGCACCGACCGGGTCTTCGCCGCCGACCTGCAGCGGCTGCGCCCGCACCCGGGGCAGGCGGTGTCGGCGGCGCGGATGGCGGCGCTGCTGGCCGGGTCGCCGATCGTCGCCAGCCACCGCGGCCCCGACTGCACGCGGGTGCAGGACGCGTACTCGCTGCGCTGCGCCCCGCAGGTGCACGGCGCGGCGCGCGACACCGCCCGCCACGCGGAGGCGGTCGCGGACCGGGAGCTCGCCGCGGCCATCGACAACCCGGTGGTGCTCGACGACGGGCGCGTGGAGTCCAACGGCAACTTCCACGGCGCTCCGCTGGCCTACGCGCTGGACTTCCTGGCCATCCCGCTGGCCGACGTGGCGAGCATGGCCGAGCGCCGCACCGACCGGATGCTCGACGTGGCGCGGTCGCACGGGCTGCCCGCGTTCCTGGCCGACGACCCTGGCGTGGACTCCGGGCACATGATCGCGCACTACACCCAGGCCGGGCTGGTCAGCGAGCTCAAGCGGCTCGCGGTCCCGGCCTCGGTGGACTCGATCCCGACCAGCGCGATGCAGGAGGACCACGTGTCGCTGGGCTGGTCGGCGGCCCGCAAGCTCCGCCGCGGCGTCGACGCGCTGACCAGCGTGCTCGCTGTCGAACTGCTCACCGCCGCCCGCGCCCTGGACCTGCGCGCGCCGCTGGAGCCCGCCCCGGCCACGGCGGCCGTGCGGGACCTGCTGCGCACCCGCGTGCCCGGCCCGGGCCCCGACCGGCACGTGGCGCCGGAGATCGCCGCGGCGGAAGACCTGATCCGGTCCGGCGCGGTGCGATCCACCGCAGCCCGGTACCTGTGAGGCCGCCCGTGGACCTCGAAGTGGTGAACCCGGAACGAGTCGAACGGAGGGTGTCATGAGCCAGGCCCGACCCGTGCGCGCCCCGCGCGGCACAACCCTGACCGCGCGCAGCTGGAGCACCGAAGCGCCGCTGCGGATGCTGCAGAACAACCTGGACCCGGAAGTCGCCGAACGGCCCGACGACCTGGTGGTCTACGGCGGCACCGGGAAGGCCGCGCGCAACTGGGCGTGCTTCGACGCGATGGTGCGGGAGCTGACCGACCTGCGCGAGGACGAGACGCTGCTGGTGCAGTCCGGCAAGCCCGTCGGGGTGCTGCGGACCCACGAGTGGGCGCCGCGGGTGCTCATCGCCAACTCGAACCTGGTCGGGGACTGGGCGAACTGGGAGGAGTTCCGCCGCCTCGACGCGCTCGGCCTGATGATGTACGGGCAGATGACCGCCGGGTCGTGGATCTACATCGGAACGCAGGGCATCCTGCAGGGCACCTACGAGACGTTCGGCGCGGTGGCCGCCAAGCGGTTCGGCGGGTCGCTGGCGGGCACGTTGACGCTCACCGCCGGACTAGGCGGGATGGGCGGCGCGCAGCCGCTGGCGGTGACCATGAACGACGGCGTGGCGCTGGTCGTGGAGTGCGACCCGGAGCGGGCGCACCGCCGCGTCCGCCACCACTACCTCGACGAGGTGGCCGCCGACCTCGACGACGCGATCGCCAAGGCGGTGGCGGCCAAGGAGCAGCGGCGCGCGTACTCGGTGGCGGTGATCGGCAACGCGGCCGAGGTGGTGCCGGAGGTCCTGCGGCGCGGGGTCCCGGTGGACATCGTCACCGACCAGACCTCCGCGCACGACCCGCTGTCCTACCTGCCGCTGGGGGTCGCGCTGGAGGACTGGGCCGACTACGCGGCGGCCAAGCCCGAGGAGTTCACCGAGCGGGCGCGCGAGTCGATGGCCAAGCACGTGGAGGCGATGGTCGGCTTCCTCGACGCCGGTGCGGAGGTGTTCGACTACGGCAACTCGCTGCGCGGCGAGGCCCAGCTGGCGGGGTACCAGCGGGCCTTCGCCTACCCCGGGTTCGTGCCCGCCTACATCCGGCCGCTGTTCTGCGAGGGCAAGGGCCCGTTCCGGTGGGCGGCGCTGTCCGGGGACCCGGCCGACATCGCCGCGACCGACCGGGCGGTGCTGGAGTTGTTCGGCGAGGACGAGCACCTGGCGCGGTGGATCCGGATGGCCGGGGAGCGGGTGTCGTTCCAGGGTCTCCCGGCGCGGATCTGCTGGCTCGGCTACGGCGAGCGCGCGAAGGCGGGGGAGCGGTTCAACGACATGGTGGCCTCCGGTGAGCTCACGGCGCCGGTGGTGCTGGGCCGCGACCACCTGGACTGCGGTTCGGTGGCCTCCCCCTACCGGGAGACCGAGGCGATGGCCGACAGCTCGGACGCGGTGGCCGACTGGCCGTTGCTGAACGCGCTGGTCAACACGGCCTCGGGCGCGACGTGGGTGTCGCTGCACCACGGTGGCGGGGTCGGCATGGGCCGGTCGCTGCACGCCGGTCAGGTCACCGTCGCCGACGGCACCGAACTGGCCGGGCGGAAGCTGGCGCGGGTGCTGACCAACGACCCGGGGATGGGCGTGATCCGCCACGTCGACGCGGGCTACCCCCGCGCCGAGCAGGTCGCGGCGGAGCGCGGCGTCCGGACTCCGCTGGTCTGATGTCGATCGAGTTCGCAGGGAGGAGTCGGAGTGGTTTCACCGGGTGCGTTGTTGGCGGCGATCGACGGGGTGGGCGCGGACCGGCGGCGGGGCGGGTTCTCGCGGCACGTCTTCGACGACGCCGAGCGGCAGCTGCGCGAGTGGTTCGTGGAGCAGGCCGAGGCCCGCGACCTGCAGGTCACCACCGACCGCAACGCCAACATCTGGGCGTGGTGGGGTGAGCCCGGCGACGACGCGGTCGTGACCGGCAGCCACCTGGACTCGGTGCCCGGTGGTGGCGCCTTCGACGGGCCGCTGGGCGTGGTCAGCTCGCTCAGCGCCGTGGACCTGCTGCGGGAGCGGGGTTTCCGCCCGCGGCGACCGCTGGCCGTGGTGGTGTTCGCCGAGGAGGAGGGCGGCCGGTTCGGGGTGCCGTGCCTGGGTTCGCGGCTGCTGGCCGGGACCATCGACGCCGACCGGGCCCGCGCGCTGCGCGACCCGAGCGGCGTGACGTTCGCCGAGGCGATGAGCTCCGCCGGGGCCGACCCGTCGCGGGTGGGGCGCGACGAGGAAGCGCTGCGGCGCATCGGGCAGTTCGTCGAGCTGCACGTGGAGCAGGGGCGCGGGCTGGTCGACCTGTACCGGCCGGTCGCGGTGGCCTCCTCGATCCTGGCGCACGGCAGGTGGCGGTTCCGGTTCAGCGGCCAGGGCAACCACGCGGGCGCGACGCTGCTGTCCGACCGGCGCGACCCGATGCTGCCCGCCGCCGAGCTGGTGGTGGCCGCGCGCCGCGCCGCCGGGTCGGTGGCCGACGGCCGGGCGACGGTGGGCAGGCTGGTGCCGACCCCGGGCGGCACCAACGTCATCGCCTCCACTGTGGACGTGTGGCTGGACGCCCGGTCGCCGCAGGACGCCGGGACCCGCGCGATGGTGACCGACCTGACCGGGGCGGCACAGGAGTTCGCCGCGGCCGAGGGGTGCCAGGTGGAGGTCGTGGAGGAGTCCTACGGCGACACCGTGCACTTCGACCCCGCGTTCCGCGACCGGCTCGGCGCGCTGCTGGGCGACGCGCCCGCGCTGGCCACCGGGGCCGGGCACGACGCGGGTGTGCTCGCCGCCGAGGTGCCGACCGCGATGCTGTTCGTGCGCAACCCGACGGGCATCAGCCACGCCCCGGAGGAGCACGCCGAGGACGACGACTGCACCGAAGGCGCACACGCGCTCACCCGCGTCCTGCAGGACCTGGCGGGCTGAGCGGTGGCGACCTACTGGTGCGAACAGGCCTGGCTGCCGCCGGGGCCGCAGCCGGGCGTGCGGTTCGAAGTCGAGCGGGGCCGGATCACCGCGGTGGCGGTCGACGTCCCGGCCGGGGACGCCGAGCAGCTGCCGGGCATGGTGCTGCCGGGGCTGGCCAACGCGCACTCGCACGCCTTCCACCGGGCGCTGCGCGGCTGGGACACCGGCGCTCGCGGCACCTTCTGGACGTGGCGCGAGCAGATGTACCAGGTGGCGGCGGCACTGGAACCGGACAGCTACTACCGCCTCGCCCGTGGCGTGTACGCGGAGATGGCGCTGGCCGGGATCACCTGCGTCGGCGAGTTCCACTACCTGCACCACGCCGCGGGCGGAACCCGCTACGCCGAGCCGAACGCGATGGGCGAGGCGCTGGTGCAGGCCGCGCGGGACGTGGGAATCCGGATCACCCTGCTGGACACCTGCTACCTGGCAGGCGGTTTCGGCCGCGAGCTGGAGGGTGTGCAGCTGCGGTTCTCCGACGGCGACGCGGCGGGTTGGTCGTCCCGAGTGGACCAGTTCACTGTGGACGATACGCAGGTCCGGCTGGGTGCTGCGGTGCACTCGGTCCGCGCGGTGCCGGGCGAGGCGATCCCGGAAGTTGTCGAGTGGGCGCGGCACAAACCCCTGCACGTCCACCTCTCCGAGCAGCGCGCGGAGAACGAGGCCTGCCTCGCCGCGCACGGTTGCACTCCGACGCAGCTGCTGGAGTCCAGCGGCGCGCTCGGCCCGGACGTCACCGCCGTCCACGCCACCCACCTCGCCGCGGGCGACGTGGCGCTGCTGGGCGGCAGCGGCACCGGGGTGTGCCTGTGCCCGACGACCGAAGCGGACCTGGCCGACGGCATCGGGCCCGCGCCGCAGCTGCGGGTAGCCGGGAGTCCGCTGTCGATCGGCAGCGACGGGCACTCGGTGATCGACCCGCTCGCCGAAGCCCAGGCGATCGAGTCCTACCAGCGGCTGGCCACCGAGACCCGCGGCCACTTCACCGCCGCCGACCTGCTCGACGTGGCGGCCGAGGCCGGGCACCGGTCCCTCGGCTGGACCGACGCCGGGCGACTGGAGGTCGGGGCCCGCGCCGACTTCGTCGCGATCGACCTCGGCTCGCCCCGCCTCGCCGGGGCCGCCCCCGGGGCCATCCCGGCCGTGGCCCGCGCAGACGACGTGCGCGAGGTGGTGGTGGACGGGCGGCGGATCGTCCGCGACCGCGCCCACCACGCGGTCGACACCGCCCGGGAACTCCGGGAATCGATCTCCGACCTGCGCACACCCCGATGAACTGGAAGTACTAGGAGCAAGGACCAGCAAGCGATGGCAACCACTGTTATTACCGGGATCGGCGAGCTGACCACCAACGACGACGCGCTGGGCACGCTCACCGACGCCGCTTTGGTCCTGGACGGCGACCGCGTCGCCTGGGTCGGGCCCGCCGCCGACGCCCCGGCCGCCGACGAGCGGGTCGACGTCGAGGGCCGCGCGGTCCTGCCCGGCTGGGTCGACAGCCACAGCCACCTCGTGTTCGCCGGGGACCGCACGGCCGAGTTCGCCGCCCGCATGGCGGGCAAGCCCTACCAGGCGGGCGGGATCGCGGTCACCGTCGACGCCACCCGCGCGGCCACCGACGAGGAACTGGCCGCGAACCTGCGCGCGCACCTCGACGAGGCCGCCGCCCAGGGCACCACCTGCATGGAGACCAAGACCGGTTACGGCCTGACGGTCGCCGACGAGGTGCGCTCGGCCGAGGTCGCCGCCGCGGCCGACGAGGTCACCTTCCTCGGCGCGCACCTGGTGCCGCCGGGCGAGGACGCGGACAGCTACGTGGACCTGGTGTGCGGGGAGATGCTCGACGCGGTGGCCCCGCACGTGGGCTGGTGCGACGTCTTCTGCGAGCACGGCGCGTTCGACGCCGACCAGTCCCGGCGCGTCCTGGAGGCGGCGAAGGCGCGCGGCCTCGGGCTGCGGGTGCACGGCAACCAGCTCCAGCAGGGTCCCGGCGTGCAGCTGGCCGTCGAGCTCGGCGCGGCCAGCGTGGACCACTGCACCTACCTGGACAGGTCCGATGTGGACGCCCTGGCCGGTTCGGACACGGTCGCGACCCTGCTGCCCGCCTGCGACCTGTCGACCCGCCAGCCGCTCCCGGACGCCCGGGCGCTGCTCGACGCGGGAGCGGTGGTCGCCCTGGCCGCCAACTGCAACCCCGGCTCGTCCTACACCTCGTCCATGGCCTTCTGCGTGACCACGGCGGTCCTGCAGATGCGCATGACCGTCGAGGAAGCGGTCCGCGCGGCCACCCTGGGTGGCGCGAAGGCCCTGCGCCGCGACTCCGGCGAAGGCGCGGTCGGCGTGCTCCGCGAAGGAGCCCGCGCGGACGTGCACGTCCTGGAAGCGCCGAGCGCCACCTGGCTCGCCTACCGCCCAGGCGTCCCGCTCACCCGCTCGGTGTGGCGCAAGGGCCAGCGAATCCGCTGATCAGCACTCGTGAGCGGCGATGGTGGTTGGGGCGACCATCGCCGCTCACGAGGTGGTGGTGTGGGGTCGTGAGTGGTGATGGTGGTTGGGGCGACCATCGCCGCTCACGAGCACTTCGGGCACGGCGCGGTGCTGCCGCGCCAGCCCTCGCGCCGCAGCACCTCGGCCACCTCCGCCGCGACCTCGCACGGTGCGCCGTGGACCTCCTGCCAGCCGTAGACCAGACGCGCGCGACCCGCCAGCTCGGCGGCGTTGTCGCGGCGCCGGTCCCGAAATGCGATCCGGTCCGTGGCGTGGAACTCGCGACCGTCGAGGCGCACCGTGAGCCGCGCTCCCGCGGCGTCGTACGTCACGTCCTCCCACAGCACGATCCCGTCGACGTCGAACGGCACCTGACGCGACCCAGCGGGCAGCCCGTGCGCGCGCTCGACCTGGACCAGGTACTGGGCTTCCAGCACGGACATCGCGCCGCCGAGCATCATGTCCAACGCGTTCCGCAGCACCTTCGAGTAGCGGAACGGTGGTCTCCGCTCCAGTTGGTCGTGCACTCGTGCCAGCGGAATCCGGTTCGCACCGACGAGCTGGACGAACGTGTTGCGCGCGGCTTCTGGCGAAGTCTCAGCGGTTGCCACGTCGATTGCGGTGTCCTCCCGGTTCGTCCGTGGCGGGTCGGAGGGCGCGACCAGGTACTTGTGCGCGCGCGAGCGGTGGACCTGGACGATCGGCGGCTGCGAGACCGCGGAACTGCCGTAGGGCAGCGTGATGTGCACCGGGGAATCCGCGCCGATCGGCAGCATTCCCCACACCTCGGCCGCGGTGCGGTGGCTGAGCACCGCCCACGGCCCGCCGTACAGCAGCGCTGCCGAGATCAAGGCCGACCTCGGCAGCGGTCCGGTGAACACCGCGTACACCGCCGGTAGGACCCGTTGCCACCGCTGGGCGGCGAGTTGGGCCCGCAGCGCGTTCCGGGACACGCTGAAGTCGGCGAGCTGCTCGGTGCTCACAACGCCTGACTGCACGTCGAGCAGCTTCCGCCACCGCTCACGGTCCTCGGGAGTGCTGAAGTTCTGCTCAGGCCACTTCGGATTCTCGAACATGGACCCACGATCCAGCCAGAATCGTCCTCAGCGCCAGGCACTTCGCGAAATCTGTGGACAACTAGGACCACTGTGGACAGATTCGATGACTCGAACTCGTGAGTGGCGGTGGTGGTTGGGGCGACCATCGCCGCTCACGAGGTGGCGGTGTGGGGTCGTGAGTGGCGGTGGTGGTTGGAGCGACCATCGCCGCTCACGAGGTCAGCCCAAGCCGTCGCGCAGTTGGCCGAAGGCGAGTTCGGCGGCGGCGAGAGCGTCCGGGTAAGCGTCGGCCGCGGTCGTGCCCGCGACCGCGCGGCGGAAGTTGTCCAGCGCGAGGGTCCGCTGCACGGCGCTGAACTGGGCGGCGATGAGTTGGGCGGGCAGTTCGGGCAGGTCGGCGGTCTCGCGCAGCGCGTCCGCCAGCGCTCGTTCGCTGCTCTCGTAGAACTTGACCAGCCGGGCGTGGAGCGCGGGTGTGTCCAGGATCAGCTTGTAGATCGCGATCACCTCGGGATGGTCGTTGATCCCCGTGATCGGGTCGTGGCGGCGCAGCCCGTCCAGGAAGTTCGCGCGCAGCGCGTCCAGCGGGGACTGGTCGGCCGGGCGCGCGCGCACGACCCGGGCGCTCTCGTCCTCGTGGTCGGCGAAGCGGTGCACCACGAGGTCTTCCTTGGCGGGGAAGTAGCTGAACAGGGTGCGGCGCGAGACCTCGGCGGCCTCGGCGACCTGCGTGATCGACACCGGGTCGAAGCCGTGCTCGAGGAACAGCGCGATCGCCGTGTCCGAGATGGTCTCGCGAGTGCGCTGCTTCTTCCGCTCGCGGAGCCCGAGGTGCTGGTCCACACCCGCAGTCTAGACGGCTCTTGCACCCAGGTCTATATTGCACTCAGTCTACTTTTGCACTGAGGGGGACTTCCATGGACGTCCTAGTCGTCGGAGCGGGGCCAACCGGATTGGCGCTCGCCCACGAGCTGGCCCTGGCCGGGGTGCGGACCACGGTCGTGGAGGCCCGGACCGAGCGCGTCGAGCAGACCAAGGGCGGAGCCGTGCAACCGCGCACGGCCGAACTGCTGGACGCGCGGGGCCTGCTGGACCCCGTGCGGGCGCGGGCCCTGCCCCGCGGCGAGGTCGGCGGCCACTTCGCGCTGCTGCCGGTCCCACTCGACAGCACACCGTGGTGCACCAGGTACCCCCAGGTGATCTCGATCCCGCAGTGGGAGTTCGAAGAAGTGCTGGAAGACGCGGCGGTTGCGAAGGGCGCGGAGGTGCTGCGCGGCCACCCGGTGACGGCGGTCGAGTCCGACGAGACCGGCGTGTCGGTGACCGCAGGTGGCACAACGCTGCGCGCCCAGTACGTCGTCGCTTGCGACGGCGCGCACAGCACCGTGCGGAAGCTGCTCGGCGTGCCGTTCCCCGGGCGCCCCGGCACGTACCGGGCGGTGCTGGCGGAAATCCGGCTCTCCGCAGCATCAGGTTCAGTGCCCACCACCCTCGGGCACATCAGCAGCCTGACGCAGGAGGGCGGTGGCTACTGGGGAATGCTGGTGCCGCTCGGCGACGGCCGGTACCGGTTCACCTGCGGGAGCCCCGAAGACGTCGACCCGAGCCCGGAAGGCGTGCAGCGCGCGCTGACCGCGATCTACGGCCCACCCACCCAACTCGCCGAAGTGCTGACGTCCTCGCAGTTCGGCGACGCGACCCGGCAACTGGAGCAGTACCGCTGCGGGCGCGTGCTGTTCGCGGGCGACGCCGCGCACATCCACCCACCGCTCGGCGGGCAGGGGCTGAACCTCGGAGTCCAGGACGCCATCAACCTTGGGTGGAAGCTCGCCGCGACCGCGGCCGGGTGGGCGCCCGGGGGACTGCTCGACAGCTACCACGCCGAACGGCACCCGGCGGCGGCCCGCGTGCTGCACCACACCTCGGCGCAGCGAGTGCTGGCCGACCTCCGACCGAGCGAGGACGTGGTGGCGCTGCGCGAGATCTTCACCGACCTACTGCGCCTGCCCGACACCAACCGCCACCTCGCGGGCATGATGTCCGGCCTGGACGCCGCGGGGAGGGTACCTGACCTCGACCTGGTCACCGACGACGGCCCGGTGCGCCTGCACGAACTGCTGCGCTCCGGCCGTGGAGTCCTGCTGGACCTGACCGGCTCGCTGGAGGTCCCCGACGGCTGGGCCGACCGCGTCGACGCGGTCCGCGCCGAGTCCGATGTGGACCACCCCGCGCTGCTGCTCCGCCCCGACGCGACGGCCTGCTGGTTCGGCGACGGTGCCCTGGCCGACGTGCTCCACGAGCAGTTCGGCGCCCCCGCCGCGTGGTGACGGGTGACAGGAAGGTTCCCTTGCTCGCGTGGTGGCGGGTGACAGGAAGGTTCCCTTGCTCGCGTGGTGGCGGGTGACAGGAAGGTTCCCTTGCTCGCGTGGTGGCGGGTGGCAGGAAGGTTCCCTTGCTCGCACGGGTGCGGGTGACAGGAAGGTTCCCTTGCTCGCGGCCCCGGCGGCTCAGCCCGGGCCGGGGGTGTGGTCGAGGCAGCAGCGGACGAAGTCCTGGACGACCGGGTTGTCGTCGTCGGCCGGGGGCCAGGCGACGCCGACCTGGCTCGGTGCGACGCCGGTGACCGGGCGGTAGGTGACTCCGGGGCGCGCATAGAAGCGGGCGGAGGACTCCGGGGCGAGCGCCACGCCGTAGCCGTTGGCGATCGCGGTGAGCCAGGCGTCCGGTTGGTCGGTGACCGCGCCGATGCGCGCCGGGGCGCCACCGCGCTCCTCGACCGCCAGCCAGTGGTCCCGCCACCAGCCGGTCTCCTCGGGGGCGGCCACGAACGGCTCGTCCCGCAGGTCGTCGAGCGCGATCACCTCGCGTTCGGCCAGCGGGTGCGTTGACGGCAGCGCCACGCAGCGGGGCTCGGTGAGCAGGACCGCCACCCGCAGCGCTTCCTGGCCGGGGAACGGCAGCCGCAGCAGGGCCACGTCGACTTCGCCGTCGGCGAGCCCGGCGCTCGGGTTCGACCAGGATGCCTGCCGCATGTCGACCCGCCAGTCGGGGCGCAGCCGCCCGAAGGCCGCGACGATCTCCTGCGTGGCCTCGTTGGCGGCGCTGGCGAGGAACCCGACGCGCAGCACGCGCGCGGCCCTGCTGGCCGTGCTCCGGGTTTCGCGCAACGCCTCCTCCCAGTCGGCCAGCAGTGCGGGCACCCGCGCGGCCAGGGCACGGCCCGGTTCGGTGAGCGCCATACCGGTGCGCGAGCGGGTGAACAGCTGGACGCCGAGCAGCGCCTCCAGCTGCTTGACCTGCTTGGTCAGCGCGGGCTGCGAGACGTACAGGAGCTCTGCGGCGCGGGTCAGGCTGCCCGCCTGCGCCACCGCGGCGAAGTAACGCAACAGCCGCAAGTCCACATCCATGCCGTCAGGTTATAGGTGCAGGTATTGGACACAAATCGGGAACGGGTCAAGGCTGGGATCGGAAGCTGTTGCAGAGGAGGGTTCGAAGTGCTCACCGCCCACCTGCTCGTCACGTCCACCACGATCCTGCTCAACGCCGGAATCGCGGCGGCCGACCTCGCCAGGGCCAAGTTCGTCCTCGCCAACTCGGCAGCGGTGCAGGTCCCCGAGTCCTGGCTGCCGGTGCTCGGCTCGCTCAAGGCCGCGGGGGCGCTGGGCCTCCTGCTCGGGTTGCTGGGCGCCCCGCTCGTCGGGGTGGCCGCGGCGATCGGGCTCGTGCTGTTCTTCATCGGCGCCGTCATCGCCCACGTGCGAGTCGGCGAGTACGCCACGATCGCCGTTCCTGGGTTGTACCTGGCCTTCGCCGTCGCAACGCTGGTCCTCGACCCCGCGCTCTGAGCGGCCCGCGCGCGCGAAAGCACAACCCGGCGCACCGGCAGCTGGCCAGAACGGACAAATTCGATCAGGTTTTTGTTCTGCCGCGACAACTGGTGCGCCTCGCGCCTCGGCCATCCTCGGACTTGGAACGCTGGAGTCAGGCACGGGAGGGCTGGTCGTGGTCGGCGATACCGCACATGCTCGTCGTGACCGGCTCGTGCCCGGAAGGGGCCCGTCCGGCAGTTCCCGGCCGATGAGGCGCTGCAGCTCGCGGGACGCGAAAACCTCCCGCTGAGCGCCCGCCGCCCCGGCCCGCGGGAAGCACCCGCACCTCCCACGGCGGATCAACGCCATCCATGAACGCGAAGTCGGAACGCGTCCAGGAACTGCGACCACGAAACGCGAGGTAACCGATGACCACTGCGCAAACCCGCTGGTTGACCCAGGAGTCCCACGACCGGCTGCGCGCGGAGCTCGACGAGCTGCTCGCCCGCCGCACCGAATCCGAAGGTGAAGAGGCGGTGCAGCGGCGCGCCCGCATCCGCGAGATCCAGGAGCTGCTGCGCGACGCGGTGGTGGGGGAAGCCCCGCCGGACGACGGGATCGCCGAACCCGGCATGGTCCTCACCGTCCGCTTCGACGACGGCGAGACCGAGACGTTCCTGCTCGGCGCCCGCGGCGGCGTCGACGACGACCTCGACGTCTACTCGCCGGAATCGCCGCTCGGGGCGGCGCTGTCCGGGGCCAAGCAGGGCGAGACGCGCACCTACAGCGTCCCGAACGGCGGCACCGCGCAGGTGACGCTCGTGCGGGCCGTGCCCTACGGGCAGCACCGGCGGTGACACCGCGCGGCCCGTACGCGGGCACGTTCTCGATCGCCGCCGCCGACGCCGACTGCGCTGGTGTCGCGATCAGCACCCGGATGCCCGCGATCGGTTCGCTGGCCGTGCACGTGCGCGCCGGGGCCGGTGCCATCGCGACCCAAGCGCTGATCAACCCGCTGCTCGGCGTCGACGGCCTGGAACTGCTCCGGACGCGCTCGGCCGGCGAGGCGCTGCGCGAGCTCCTTGCCGCCGATCCCGGAGCGGACACCCGCCAGGTGATCGTCGTGGACCGGCGCGGCCGCGCCGCCGCGCACACCGGCGACGACACCCACCCGTGGCGAGGTCACCGGGTGGGCCGCGGTTTCGCCGTCGCGGGCAACATGCTCGTCGACGGGCGAACGGTGGACGCCATGGCCGAGCAGTTCGAGGCCACCGAGGGCGAACCGCTGCACGAAAGGCTGCTCGCCGCGCTCGAGGCCGGTCAGCGGGCCGGTGGCGACCGGCGCGGCAAGCAGAGCGCTGCGCTGCACGTCAACAACGGCGCGCCGCACCCCTACCTCGACCTGCGGGTGGACGACCACCCGGACCCGGTCGCCGAGCTGCGCCGCGTCCACGAGGTCGCCAAGCGGGAGCTGCTGCCCTTCGTGGCCGCCCTGCCGACCAGGGAGGACCCGCTGGGCACCTTCCACGAGCTGCTCGGCTGACTCACCCCGGCCCGGGGTGCTCCAGCAGCGCGTCCAGCACCACGCGCACCAGCGGGTGCTCATCCCGTCCACACTGGACAGCGGCGAAGACGCGCCGGGAGGGCGGTTTGCCCGCGACCGGCCGCGCCACCGCGCCGAGATCGCCGGAGATCGCGGTGCGCGGCACCAGCGCCACCCCGGTACCCGCAGCCACCAGCGCCTCCACCGCGCGGAAGTCGTCGGAGGTGTGCGTGATGGTCGGGACGAACCCCGCGTTCTCGCAGCACACCTGCGCCACCGCGCGGCACGGGTTGCCCGGCAGCGGCGCGATCCACTCCGCGTCCCGCAGCTCGGCCAACGCCACCTCCGGCGCGTCCGCGAGCGCGTGGTCGCGGGGGAGCACGACGTCGAACGGCTCAGCGTAGAGCGGGAAGCGGGTCACCCGCCGCGCGTCGGCCTGCAGCGTGGACGTGTACTCCATCGAGATCGCGATGTCGACCTCCCCGGCCAACAACATCATCAAGCTGTTGTGCGCCTCGGCGTCGCGCACCATGACCCGCACGTCCGGAGCGTGGCGGCGCAGCGCCACGATGGCCGGGGCCACCACCTGAGTGATGGCCGAGGCGAACGACGCCACCTCCACCGTGCCCACGGCCCCCGCCGCGCACGCCGCGAGGCTGGCTTCGGCCCGCTCCAGCTCGGCCAGCACCGCCTTGGCGTGCTCCACCAGCAGCTCACCGGCGGCGGTCAACCGGACCCGCCGCCCCTGGCGCACCAGCAGCGGCTGCCCGACCTCGTTCTCCAGCGCGGTGAGCTGCTGCGACACCGCCGATGGCGTCAGGTACAGCGCCTCCGCCGCCGCGCGCACCGTGCCGTGGTCGGCGAGCGCGCGGAGGACGAGCAGCCGCCGCGGGTCTATCACCCGTCGATGCTAACCATCCGGTCGCGGGCCGCGACGAACGCCGCCACCGCACGCTCCACGTCCGCGGCGGTGTGCGCCGCCGACATCTGGGTGCGGATGCGCGCCTTGCCCTTGGGCACCACCGGGTAGGAGAACCCGATCGCGTAGACGCCTTCCTCCAGCAGCAGGTCCGCCATCCGGGCCGCCTCGGCCGCGTCACCGATCATCACCGGGATGATCGGGTGCTCGCCGGGCAGCAGGTCGAAGCCCTCCTCGCTCATCCGCCGCCGGAACAGGGCGCTGTTGTCCTGCAGCTGCTGCCGCAGCTCCGGTTGCGAGGCCACCAGGTCCAGCGCGGCCAGCGACGCCGCCACGATCGCCGGGGCCAGCGAGTTCGAGAACAGGTACGGCCGGGACCGCTGCCGCAGCAGCTCCACGATCTCCGCCCGCCCGGACACGTAACCACCGCTGGCGCCACCGAGCGCCTTGCCCAGCGTGCCGGTGACCACGTCAACCTTGTCGGTCACGCCGAACAGCTCGGGCGTGCCCGCACCGGTCGGACCGGTGAAGCCCACCGCGTGCGAGTCGTCCACCACGACCAGCGCACCGTGCTCCTCGGCGAGCGCACAGATCTCGTCCAGCGGCGCCAGGTAGCCGTCCATCGAGAACACGCCGTCGGTGACGACCAGCTTGCGCCGCGCGTCGGCGTGCTCCTCCAGCAGCCGCCGCAGGTCGGCCATGTCCCGGTTGCGGTAGCGGCCGCGGCGGGCCTTGCACAGCCGGATCCCGTCGATGATGCTCGCGTGGTTGAGCTCGTCGGAGATCACCGCGTCCCGCTCGTCGAGCAGCGTCTCGAACAGCCCGCCGTTGGCGTCGAAGCACGAGCTGTACAGGATCGTGTCATCGGTGCCCAGGAACTGCGACAACCGCTGCTCCAGCTCCTTGTGCGGGGCCTGCGTGCCGCAGATGAACCGCACCGAGGCCATCCCGAAGCCCCACTTCGACAGGGCCTGCTCCGCGGCGGCCACCAGCGCCGGGTGGTCGGCCAGCCCCAGGTAGTTGTTCGCGCAGAAGTTCAGCACCTCCGCGTCGGCGACCCCCACCCGCGCGCTCTGCGGCGACTCCAGCACCCGCTCGTCCTTGTACAGGCCCGCGGCGCGGATCTCGTCCAGCTCGGCGCGCAGCCCCTCGGCGATCGTGTACATCAGGCGGAACCTCCCGCGGTCCAGTCCAGGATGATCTTGCCGCAGCGACCGCTGCGGGCGGTCTCGAAAGCCTCGGCGTGCTCGGTGTAGGGGAACCGGTGCGTGATCACCGGGCTCAGGTCCAGCCCGGACTCCAGCAGCACCGACATCGAGTACCAGGTCTCGAACATCTCGCGGCCGTAGATTCCCTTCACGGTGAGCATTTTCAGCACCACCGCGCTCCAGTCCACCCCGAACTCGGCCGCGGGCAGCCCGAGCATCGCGATCCGGCCACCGTGCGCCATGTTCGCCACCGTCTCCCGCAGCGCGTCGGGCTGGCCGGAGACCTCCATCGCGACGTCGAAGCCCTCGCTCATGTCCAGCTGCTGCTGCGCGTCGGCGAGCCGCGTGGTGGACACGTCCACCGCCAGGTCCACGCCGATCCGCCGAGCCAGCTCCAGCCGGTGCTCGCTGACGTCGGTGATCACCACGTGCCGGGCGCCCGCGTGCTTGGCCACGCCCGCAGCCATCAGCCCGATCGGCCCGGCGCCGGTGATCAGCACGTCCTCACCGACCACCGGGAAGCTCAGCGCGGTGTGCACGGCGTTGCCGAACGGGTCGAAGATCGCCGCCACGTCCGGGTCGATCCCGCTGCGGTGCACCCACACGTTCTGCTCGGGCAGCACCGCGAACTCGGCGAACGCACCGTTGTGGTGCACGCCGAGCCCCTTGGTGTTCGCGCACAGGTGCCGCCGCCCGGCCAGGCAGTTGCGGCACTTCCCGCACACCAGGTGGCCCTCGCCGCTGACGAAGTCACCCACGGCGGCCCGGGTGACGGCGCTGCCGGTGGCCACCACCTCCCCGGCGAACTCGTGCCCCACCACCAGCGGCGTCGGCACGGTGCGCGCGGCCCACTCGTCCCACGACGCGATGTGCAGGTCCGTCCCGCAGATCCCGGTGCGCAGCACGCGCACCACGACGTCGTTCGGCCCCGGGGTCGGGTCCGGGACGTCCGCCAGCTCCAAGCCGGGCGCGGGCGAGGTCTTCACCAAGGCGCGCACGGTACCTCCACTCTCGATGGCTGCATCAGCACGGAGTCTGGCTCGACCCCGGCGGGTCGTCCATCTCGACTTTCTGCACTGCCTGGTTAGCAGCGCTGCACAGCAGCCGGGCTGGGGAGGCGAGGATGGGAACCTTCCTGTCACCTCCGCGCCCGCCGACGTGAGGAAGGGAACCTCCCTGTCACACCAATCCCGGCCTTGACCTCCACCTAGCTGGAAGTTCGAGGATGGCGGGGCCACCCCTCGTCGAGCACGCGGAGACCCCGATGAACCCTGACCACATCGTGTTGCCGGAAATCACCCGAACCGACGTCGGCACGGTCCTGGTGAGCCTGTGGCGGGTGGACACCCCGGAGCGGCAGCGGGCAGCGGTGGACGCGACGATCGCGGAGTGGAAGCTCGCGCCCTGGCCGGACGCCTTCCGCTCGCTGAACTGCTTCGTGAGCCTGGACGGCGAGTCCGTCCTGAACTACGCGCAGTGGACTGACGACGACGCGCACCGCGAGTTCGTCCGCACCCGCCGGCCGACCCTGGTGCGGGGCATCGACGAAGCGGTCCCGGGCATCGAACGACCGGGGCTGGTCAGGTACCGCCTGCGCACCAGCGGCACCGCCGCGGACCGCCCCGAGGGCGAGGTCATCGCGGTGTTCGTGCTGGCCAGCGACGGGTTCGAGCACGCGGAGCGGCTGGTGGCCGAGGCGCAGGCCCGGCTCGGAACACCGCCCGACCTCCTGCCGGGCCTGCGCGCGGCGCACTTCCACACCAGCACCGACGGCAGCCGCGTGCTGATCTACGAGGAGTGGGCCGACGAGCGGAGCGCGGCCACCAGCCCCCACCACGGCCCGGGCACGCCCACCAGCAACCTCTACCAGCTCCGCCGCAGCCTCTCCCGCCACCACCTGTGACGTGAGCATGGGAACCTTCCTGTCACCCCGCGCCCGGTCGTCCCAGCTCAGGCGAGGAAGGGAACCTTTCTGTCAGGGCGCGTGCTGGGGTGAGGATGGGAACCTTCCTGTCACCGGCGGTGGGCCTGGTCAGGCAGGCCGGTAGACCAGCAGGACGTTGCCGGACCGGAACGTCGTGGTCCGCAGGTGTTCGAGCTCGACCTGCTCGCTCAGCGTCGACAACATCGAGACGCCGTCCCCGAGGAGGACCGGGAACACCATCACGCGCAGCTCGTCCACCAGCCCGAGTTCCAGCAGGCTCGCCGTCAGCTGCACGCTGCCGAACAGCGCGATCTCCTTGCCCGGCCGCTGCTTCAGCTCCGCGATCGTCCCGGCGGGGGCCTCGCGGACCAGCGTGGTGTTGTTCCAGTCGGCCCTTTCCAGGGTCGACGAGACCGCGAGCTTGGGCACGCTGTTCATGAACTCGATGACGTGGGCGTCGCCCTCGGTCGTGTTCGGCCAGTGCGCGGCCATGTGCTCGTAGGTCTCGCGCCCGAAGACCAGCGTGTCGAGGTGCGCGTTCTGCTGGTTGCAGAAGTCGAAGAACTCCTGGTCCACGTGCGGAAAGTCGAATTCCCCGGCGGTGCGCTTGTAGTAGCCGTCGAGGCTGACCCCGGTGAACGAGATGAGCTTGCGCATGTGAGGCGGTCTCCTAGTGTGCGTCGGCCGCGCGGCCGAACCGATTGCACTTTGCAATCGGATTAAAGGCTAGCAATGATCATGCGCGGGCAGCAACAGGTTCCGCGGAGCGCCGTGCTCGGCTGCTCCGAAGCGCGCGGGTCAGGAACCGGGCGCTGATGCGGGAAGAGCCCCGCCTCCCACTCGCGTGGTCAGGTCAGGGCTCATCCGACAGCAGCTCAGGCCGTCGTCACTCGTCGTCGGCGTCGTCACGGGCGAGGAACGTCGCCAGCCGTTCGGTGGCGTCCTCGAACTCGGGGTTCTGGTCGACGAAGGCGCGCATTCGATCGGCAACCCACGACAGGGTGACCGAGTCGTCACCGCGACGGTCTTCCAGCTCCTCGATGCCGCGGTCGGTGAAGTACACCGCTTCCTCCTAGGGGTTTTGCACGTCCTGGCCGTGGAATCAGGGTGGCCAGGACAGAAGAGTACGAAACGCGGAACCCGGCGCGGTGCGGGGGAACCGCATCGCCGGATGACAGGAAGGTTCCCATGCTCCCCGCCGCGCGCCGCACCAGGCTCCGGGAACGGCGCGAGGATGGGAACCTCCCTGCCACCCCGGGCACGAGAAAGCGGGCCGCCGGTTCCGGGGAACCGACGGCCCGCTCCAGGTGGACCAGATCAGGCGAAGGCGTTGCGCACGACCTCGGCCTGCTCGACCTCGTGGACCTTGGCCAGACCGGTGGCCGGGGCGGCCATCGGACGGCGCGAGACCCGCTTGAGCTTGCCGACCAGCTGCGGGAACAGCTCCGGCAGCGCCAGGCCCAGGAACGGCCAGGCGCCCTGGTTGGCGGGCTCCTCCTGGGTCCACCGGAACTCGGTGGCGTTCGGGTACCGCTCCAGCATCGCGCCCAGCTTGCGGTGCGGCAGCGGGTACAGCTGCTCCAGCCGGACGATCGCGGTGTCGGTGATGCCCTCCTTGTGGCGGTGCGCGGCCAGCTCGTAGTAGAGCTTGCCGGTGCACAGCACGACCTTGCGGACGTTCGCCGGGTCCGGCTGCGCCGGGTCGTCGATCACCGAGGTGAACTTGCCCTCGGTGAAGTCCTCGACCGGGCTGGTCGCGGCCTTCATCCTCAGCATCGACTTCGGCGTGAACACCACCAGCGGGCGGTGGATGCCGTCCAGCGCGTGCCGCCGCAGCAGGTGGAAGTAGTTCGCCGGGGTCGACGGCATCGCCACCGTCATCGAACCCTCGGCGCACAGCTGCAGCCAGCGCTCGATGCGACCGGAGGAGTGGTCCGGGCCCTGACCCTCGTGGCCGTGCGGCAGCAGCATCACCACGTCGGAGCGCTGGCCCCACTTGGCCTCACCGGACGAGATGAACTCGTCGATGATCGACTGCGCGCCGTTGAAGAAGTCGCCGAACTGCGCCTCCCACAGCACCAGGGCGTCCGGGTTGGCCACCGAGTAGCCGTACTCGAAGCCCAGCGCCGCGAACTCCGACAGCGCCGAGTCGTACACCAGGAACTTCGCCTGGTCCTCCGACAGGTTCTGCAGCGGCGTGTGCTCGCTGTTGCTCTTGCGGTCGATCAGCACCGAGTGCCGCTGGCCGAAGGTGCCGCGGCGGCTGTCCTGACCGGTCAGCCGGACCGGGCGGCCCTCCATCACCAGCGAGCCGAACGCCAGCAGCTCACCGAACGCCCAGTCGATGCCACCCTCACGGCCCATCTTGGCGCGGCGCTCCAGCACCGGCTTGACCCGCGGGTGCGGGGTGAAGCCCTCGGGCAGGTTGATCTGCGCCTCGGAGATGCGCTCCAAGGTCTCCCGCGGGATCGCGGTCGACAGGCCGCGCGGCACCTGCTGCTCGGACTCCACCGACGGGCTCGGCGCCGGCGGGTGCTTCTCCAGCTCCCGGACCTCGTTGAACACGTGCTCCAGCTGCGCCGCGTAGTCCTTCAGCGCCTTCTCGGCCTCCTCCACGGTCATGTCACCGCGGCCGATCAGCGACTCGGTGTAGACCTTGCGGACGCTGCGCATCTTGTCGATCGCGTCGTACATCTTCGGCTGCGTCATCGACGGGTCGTCGCCCTCGTTGTGACCGCGGCGCCGGTAGCAGACCATGTCGATCACGACGTCCTTGCCGAACGCCTGGCGGTACTCCACGGCCAGCTTCGCGACCCACACGCACGCCTCGGGGTCGTCGCCGTTGACGTGGAACACCGGGGCGCCGATCATCTTCGCCACGTCGGTGCAGTACTTGCTGGAGCGCGAGTGCTCCGGCGCGGTGGTGTAACCGACCTGGTTGTTGACGATCACGTGCACCGTGCCGCCGGTGCGGTAGCCCCGCAGCAGCGACAGGTTCAGCGTCTCGGCCACCACGCCCTGACCGGCGAACGCGGCGTCGCCGTGCAGCAGCACCGGCAGGACGGTGAAGCCCTCCTGGCCCTTGTCCAGGATGTCCTGCTTGGCGCGGACGATGCCCTCCAGCACCGGGTCCACGGCCTCCAGGTGCGACGGGTTGGAGGTCAGCGACACCTTGGTCTCGCCGTCACCGAACATCCGGAAGTACTTGCCCTCGGCCCCGAGGTGGTACTTCACGTCACCGGAGCCGTGCGCCTGGCCCGGGTCCAGGTTGCCCTCGAACTCCCGGAAGATCTGCGAGATCGGCTTGCCGACGATGTTGGCCAGCACGTTGAGCCGACCGCGGTGCGGCATGCCGATGACGACCTCGTCGAGCTCGTGCGCCGCGGAGGTGTCCAGCACCGCGTCCAGCAGCGGCACCACGGTCTCCGCGCCCTCCAGCGAGAACCGCTTCTGCCCGACGTACTTGGTCTGCAGGAACGTCTCGAACGCCTCGGCCGCGTTGAGCTTCGACAGGATGTACTTCTGCTCAGTCGAGTCCGGCTTGGTGTGCGGCTTCTCGACCCGCTGCTGCAGCCACTCGCGCTCGTCGGGCTCCAGGATGTGCATGTACTCCACGCCAACGGTGCGGCAGTAGGAGTCGCGCAGCACACCCAGCACGTCGCGGAGCTTCATGTGCTCCTTGCCCGCGAACCCGCCGACGGCGAACTCCCGGTCCAGGTCCCACAACGTCAGGCTGTGCGACAGGACGTCGAGGTCCTCGTGCCGCCGCTGCCGGTAGTTCAGCGGGTCGATGTCGGCCATCAGGTGACCGCGGGTGCGGTAGGCGTCGATCAGCTCCAGCACCCGGGCGGTCTTGTCGACCGCGCCCTCCGGGATGTCCTGCGTCCAGCGCACCGGCTCGTACGGGATGCGCAGCGACGCGAAGATGTCGTCGAAGAAGCCGTCCTCGCCCAGCAGCAGCTGGTGCACCCGGCGCAGGAAGTCACCGGACTCCGCGCCCTGGATGACCCGGTGGTCGTAGGTGGACGTCAGCGTCACGATCTTGCTGATGCCCATGTCGACCAGGGTCTTCTCGCTGGCGCCCTGAAACTCGGCCGGGTAGTCCATCGCCCCGACGCCGATGATCGCGCTCTGCCCCTTGGTCAGCCGCGGCACCGAGTGGTTGGTGCCCGACGGGCCGGGGTTGGTCAGCGAGATCGTGGTGCCGGCGAAGTCGTCCGCGGTCAGCGAGTTGCTTCGCGCCTTGCGGATGATGTCCTCGTAGGCCTGCCAGAACTGGTAGAAGGTCATCTCCTCGCAGCCCTTGATGGAGGCGACCACGAGGTTGCGCGACCCGTCCTTGCCCGGCAGGTCGATCGCCAGACCCAGGTTGATGTGCTCCGGCGTGACGGCCGCGGGCTTGCCCTTGGCGTCCTCGCCGTAGTGGCGGTTCATGTTCGGGAAGTCCCGGACCGCACGGACCAGCGCGTAGCCGATCAGGTGGGTGAAGGATATCTTCCCGCCCTTGTTCCGCTTCAGGTGGTTGTTGATGACGATGCGGTTGTCGAACAGCAGCTTCGCCGGGACCGCGCGCACGCTCGTCGCGGTCGGCACGGTCAGCGACTGGTCCATGTTCTTGGCGATCGCAGCCGCGGCACCACGCAGCGTCTTGACCTCACCCGCGGCCTGCGGCTCCTTGACCGGGGCGGCCTTCGCGGCCTGCTGCGGGGACGGCTTGGGCGCAGCCGCCGACTTGCTCGCCGGGGGTGCGGTCGGCGCGGCGGCGGGCGGGACCTGACCGTTGGCCGCACCGCGCGTCGCGGTCGCCGTGGTGGTCGGGGCCGCTGCAGCGGCGGACGCAGCAGCGGTGTTGTCGGTGGCTGCCTGACCCGGCTTGTAGTCGGCGAAGAATTCGTGCCACGCCGAGTCTACGGAAGTGGGATCTTGGAGGTACTGCTCGTACATCTCCTCGATCAACCACTCATTGGGGCCGAACTGTGACGCAGGGCTGCTGGACACGGCTGGCGTTCGCCTCGATCCATATGCTCGTGATTTACAGACACACTCGGGTACCAGGCTAGCGGTCCGATTCGCGAGGTTGACACACAGGACGGCCGTTCGGCTGACGACCTCGGTCACAAAATCGATCAGGAAAGCCCAGCTTGCGGGGGTTAGGCCCGAATCGGCTCACGCGAACGATCAACGGCCGCACGTAGCATGCCTCACTTGCGGTTGGCGTCGCTTGCTAGTACTCCATCTGGGTTGTCGCCCGTCACCAGTATGACGTTTCAACCACACGCTGTGTTCCCGGCCCGTGACCAACTATCCCGAACCTCGGGACACCGCGCACCGCTCGCCCCACCAGCCACAACGGTCCCCCGACGCGGTGCTCGCCCTGCCGCGGGGAGTGGCGGGGAGGCTCCCGTACCCGACCTCCCGGCACCGCGGGTGACAGGAAGGTTCCCATCCTCACAACCCAGGGCCCGCTGCTCGGCGGCTGCGGTGGCAGGAAGGTTCCCCTCCCCACCCGACGCCGCCGAGGTGACAGGAAGGTTCCCTTCCCCACTCGAACTGCGCTGCCGCAGGGTGGCTGGGTGGCAGGAAGGTTCCCATCCTCACGTCACCGTCAGGCGATGTTGGACGTGCCCGCCGCCTCCTCGCGGACCCCGGTCGCCTCGGCCGCGCGCCCCAGGCGCGCGTAGTGGGCGTTCTCGGCGAGCAGCTCGGCGTGCGGGCCCTGCTCGACGATCCCGCCGTCGTCGACGACGACGATCCGGTCGGCGCGGGCCGCGGTCGCCAACCGGTGCGCGACCACGAACGTGGTGCGCTGCGCGGCGAGCTGGTCACTGGCCGCGATCACCATCGACTCGGTGGCCGGGTCCAGGGCCGCGGTGGCCTCGTCGAGCAGCAGCACGTCGGGGTCGACCAGCTCGGCGCGGGCCAGCGCGACCAGCTGCCGCTGCCCGGCGGACAGCCCGCGGCCGCGCTCGCCAACCTGCTGGCGAAACCCGCTGGTCAGCATCGCGATGCCCGGTAGCGCGCCGACCGCCCGCGCCGCGCCCTCCACCTCGGCGGGGTCGGCACCCGGCCGCGCGTAGGCGATGTTGTCCGCGACGTCCCCGGTGAACAGGTGCCCCTCCTGCGGCACCACCGCCAGCCGCCGGTGGAACGCGGCCAGGTCGTAGTGGCGCACGTCCACCCCGTCGATCAGCACCGCGCCGTCGCTGACGTCGTAGAACCGGGCGATCAGCTTGATCAGCGTCGACTTGCCCGCACCGGTGGCACCGACCAGCGCGACGGTCTCCCCGGGGCGCACCCGCAGCGACACGTCGCGCACCGCGTACTGGTCGGTGCCGGGGTAGCGGAAGGACACCGACCGCAGCTCGACCGCGCCGCTGAGCCGCTCCGGCACCGGCGCCGGGTCGCTCGGCGCGGGCACGGAGGTCGGGGTGCGCAGCAGGTCGCCGATGCGCCGCAACCCGACCTTCGCCTGCTGGTAGCCGTCGAAGACGCTGGACAGCTGCTGCACGGGCGAGAAGAACAACCCCAGGTAGAGCAGGAACGCGACCAGCACGCCAGGGGTCAGGTCGCCGGAGGCGACCCGCGCGGCACCGACGCCGAGCACCGCGGCCTGCGCCACCTCGGACAGCAGCGCGACGAACGGGAAGTACGTGGCGATGTAGCGCTGGGCGCGCAGCCGCGAACGCCGGTAGGCGTCGCTGCGCTGCGCGAACACCTTCGCAGCGTGCCCCTCGCGCCGGTGCGCCTGCGCCACCCGCATCCCCGAGACGTTCTCCTGCAGGTCGGCGTTGACCGTGCTGACCCGCTCGCGCGCCTCGGCGTAGGCGATCGACGAGACCTTGCGGAAGATCACCGTGGCCACCAGCAGCACCGGCAGCACCGCCATCGCGACCAGGGCCAGCGAAGCGTCGGTGAGCAGCAGTGCGCCCGCGATGCCGACCAGCGTGAGCACGCTCACCACGAACGTCGCCAACCCGGTCTGCAGGAACGTCGACAGCGCGTCGACGTCGGTGGTCATCCGCGTCATGATCCGACCGGCCAGCTCGCGCTCGTAGTAGTCCAGCCCGAGTCGCTGCAGGTGCGCGAAGCTGCGCAACCGCAGCAGGTAGAGCAGGGACTCACCGGTCCGGGCCGTGACGACGGTCTGCAGCTTGACCACCAGCCAGCCGAGGCAGACGATCACCGCTGCCAGCGCGGTCGCCCACCACAGCACCTCGACGTGCCCGGTGCCGACACCACCATCGACGCCCTGGCGCACCAGCGACGGCAGCGCGATCGAGGTCAGCGCGTCGCCCGCGACCAGCAGCACGGTCAGCAGCAGCCCCCAGCGGATCGGCCGCAGCAACCGGGACAGCTTGAAGTCCGGGTCGGGCGCTCGCGGGTCCTCGCCGCGCAGGTCCGGTTCGTCGGTCGCCGCTGGCAGCTTCCTGATGCCCTCGACCAACTCCGGAGTCGGCGGCATGGACGTGGTCCCCATGCCACGCGATCCGCTGACCACGGCCGCAGCGGGCTCCGGCTCCTCCGGCTCCGGCCACAGCTCAGGCGTGATCCCGGACTCGTTCGAGGTGAGCTGGCCGTCGCGGCGGTTGTCGATGGACTCCCCGGGACCGGCCAGCAACGACCGGAACAGCTCGCAGCGCTGCGCCAGCTCCGCCTCGGTGCCGACGTCGACCACCCGGCCCTCGTCCAGCACCGCGATCCGGTCGGCCAGCGACAGCGTCGAGCGGCGGTGCGCGATCAGCAGGGTCGTGCGCTGGGCCGTCACCGAGCTCAGGGTGTCGTGGATGGCCGCCTCGGTCGCCGGGTCGACGGCCGACGTCGCGTCGTCGAGCACCAGGATCCGCGGATTCGACAGCAGCGCCCGGGCGAGTGCCACGCGCTGCCGCTGACCACCGGAGAGGGTGAGGCCGCGTTCGCCGACCTCGGTGTCGTAGCCGTTCGGGAGCGAGGTGATGAACTCGTGCGCCTCGGCGGCCTTGGCCGCGGCGACCACGTCGGCCTCCGAAGCGTCCGGGCGACCGTAGGCGATGTTGCCGCGGATGGTGTCGGAGAACAGGAACGCCTCCTCGAACACCACGCCCACGGCGCTGCGCAGCGAATCCAACCGCAGGTCGCGGATGTCGTGGGCGGCCGCGCCGTCCTCGGCGGGCCGGATCGAGACGCTGCCCGAGTGCACGTCGTAGAAGCGCGGCAGCAGCAGCGAAACCGTTGACTTCCCCGAACCCGCCGGGCCCACCAGCGCCACCGTCTCACCCGGCCGCACCAGCAGCGACGCGTCGGACAGCACCGGTTGGTCCCGGGTGTAGCCGAAGGTCACGCCGTCGAACCGCACCTCCAGCGGGCCGTCCGGCAACCGCACCGCCTCCGGCTTCTCCTGCACCTCGGGCTGGGAGTCGAGCAACTCGTGGATCCGCTCCACACCCGCGCGGGCGAGCTGCGCCTGGATCACCACGCTCGACAACATCCGCGCCGGTCCGGCCAGCATCGCCACGTACCCGGCGAACGCCACGAACGTGCCCAGGCTCACCTGCTCCTGCAGCACCATCCAGCCGCCGAGCCCGAGCACCCCGACCTGCCCCGCGGAGGGCAGCGCGGCCAGGCTCGCCGCCGGGGTGGCGGTCATGCGCGCGGCGCGGAGCCGCTCGCCGAACAACCGGCGGGCCCGGGTCTCCAGGCGGCTGACCTCGCGGTCCTCCTGCCCGAAGCCCTTGACCACCCGAACACCGGTGACCGTCTCCTCGACGTGCTGCGCGATGTCGGCGGCGCGCTGCTGCGCCGACCAGGTCGCCGGGAACAGCCGCTTCTTGCTGCGCGCGGACACCACCGCGATCAGCGGCGCCACGACCAGCGACACCACGGTGAGCAGCGGCGACAACCACAGCATCGCGGTGATCGCGAACAGCGCGAGCACCGCGGTCCCGGCGGCCAGCGGCAGCATCGACAGCAGCGAGTTCACCAGCTGCAGGTCGCTGATCGACCGCGACACCACCTGCCCGGTGCGCAGCGCGTCCTGCTTGCCCCCGTCCAACCGCTGCATCGCGGCGAACACCGCCCGGCGCAGGTCGTGCTGCACGTCCAGCGCCAACCGCCCCGCGCTGTAGCGGCGGACGAACGCCGCGCCGAAGCGGAACACGCCGAGCACCAGCAGCGCGACGACGATCCACCACAACCGGTCGGTGGTGTGCGCGATGGCGTCGTCCACGGCCAGCTTGGTCAACAGCGGAACCAGGGCCTCCAGGCCGACAGCGGTGACCGACGCACCCATCGCCAGCGCCAAGGCGACCGGGTGCCGTCGACAAGCGGCGAAGAGGCGACGGATCCAACCACCGGAAGACGGGCGGGGATTACCGGAGTCGCTCACCCCGCCAGGTTATGCCGCCCCACCGACCGCGCAGCCCGCCCGAACCCCCGGTGTGACCTCCGACCAGTGGAGCAGGGGAACCTTCCTGTCACCGGAACCGCTGGTGGGTGGCAGGAAGGTTCCCTTGCTCGCGTCAGCGGGCGCGTGGGTGACAGAAAGGTTCCCTTGCTCGCGTCGGGGTCAGGCGATGTCGCGCCGCTGGTTCGCCCACCAGCCACCGGCGACGACCACCGCGGTGTAGGCCAGGAAGATCAGCAGGCTCGCCCACCACGCCTGCCCGTAGTGGCCGCCGAAGAACACGTGCAGCACATCGAAGGCCACCCGCGGCACGTCGGGTTCGTCCGGCCCGGCCACCGCCGCGATGAACAGCGGCACTGCGAGGTTGGACACGATCCCGTTGCCCGCGGCCCCCGGCAGGTACGGGCCGATGCCGGAGACCTCGGAGCCCACCAGCGCCATCGAGAAGATGAACTCGACGACGAACTTGTAGACCAGCGGCAGGATGATCGCCAGCAGGGCGTTCGCGACGAGCGCGCCGAACCCGACGCCGAACAGCGTCCACAACACCATCGCGAGCACGCAGGCGGCGCCAACGGCCAACCAGTCGCTGATGTCACCGAAGTGCCCGAGGTCCTGGCTGGCGCCGAGCAACCCGCCGAGGCTCGCGCACACCACGTTGACCAGTCCGTACACGGCCCCGATGGCCGCCGCGGCGATCAGCTTCGAGAGAAGCACGGCGCTGCGCGGGTTGCTGGTCAGGAAGCTGGTCGTGACGGTCTTGTTCCGGTACTCCCCGGCCACGGTCAGCGCCCCGAACAGGGCACCGAAGATGGTGCTGAAGTTCGCCGACATGGCCACCGACAGCAGCGCCAGCGGCACCGGGCGGTCCAGCTGCTCGATGCTGTTGATGAGCCCGACGAAGGCGGTGCCCATCCACCCGGCGCCGAAGCCGATCAACGCCACCGGGATGAGCAGCGCCCACCACAGGTTGGTCGTGAAGGTCTTGCGGAACTCCGCCTTGATCAGCCCGCCCATCACTGGTGCCCCCCGAGTCCGCGGTGGTCACCAGGCTGCTGCGGGCCGACCGGCCGCGCCCACGCCTGCGCCCTCGGGTCCACCTGCGGGACCCCGGTGTACTGGCCGTTGGTGAGCTGAAAGAACAACTGCTCCAAACCGATCCGCTCGTCCTGCATGCCGTAGAGCGCGACCCCGGCCTCCAGGGCGAGGTCGGCGACCGTGCGGGAATCCGCCTCCAGCACCGCGACCCGGCCGTCCGGCAGGTACTCGACGCGGTATCCGGATTGCTGCAGCTTGGCGGCGAGCGCTCCGGGGTCCGCGGCCTGTACCAGGGCGCGGGACTGCTGGGCGGCCCGCAGCTCCTCGATGCTGCCGTCGTAGACGCACTCGCCGCGGCTGATGACCACCAGCTGGTCCACGGTGTGCTCGATCTCCCGCAGGAAGTGGCTGGACATGAGCACGGTGCGGCCGCTCGCGGCGAAGGCCTTCAGGAAGTTGCGCAGCCAGGCGATGCCCTCCGGGTCGAGCCCGTTGGCCGGTTCGTCCAGCACGAGCACCTGCGGATCGCCGAGCAGCGCCGTGGCCAGGGCCAGCCGCTGCCGCATGCCCAGCGAGAACCCGCCGGGCTTGCGCTTCGCGGCCGGCGCCAGCCCGACGAGCTCGAGCGCCCGGTCAGCCTGCTCGTCCGGCACGTTCATGGCTGCCGCGTAGCAGCGCAGGTGGTCCTGCGCGGTGCGGCCGGGGTGGAAGCTCTGCGCGTCGAGGACGGCGCCGATCACCGAGGCCGGGTTGGGCAGCTGGTGGAACGGCAGACCGTTGATCGTGGCGGTGCCCGCAGTGGGCCTGACCAGGCCCAGGATCATGCGCAGCGTCGTGGTCTTCCCGGACCCGTTGGGTCCGAGGAACCCGGTGACCGTGCCTGGCCGCACCGAGAAGTTGAGGTTCAGGACCGCGTGCACCGGCCCGTAGCTCTTGCTGAGACCTCGCACGGTGATCCGGCCGCTGCCGTCGTGCACACGTCCTCCCACTCCACCTGTTCACCCGTCGCCGCCCATCCTGCCGGACGGCAGCGGGGCGCAGTGCTGAAGTGGTCGTTTTCGATCCAGATCCAGCGGCTACGGCCACTGGATGCCGCGGTCGATCACCGAGGCGCGGTGGATCTTGCGGTGATCGGTTTCGAGGTGCCCGCCGACCGGTGGTTCGCCGGGCGGGCCGGCGGTCAGGTCGGGCCGGGTGAACTCGCCGGTGTCCCAGTCGCTGGGACCGTCGCCGACGGAGGAGACGATCGGGTCCGGGATGACCTCGACGTCGGACTGCGCCTGGACCGGTTCGCGACTCGACCTCCGCCGCAGCGCGTCCAGCCGCGTGGCGCGGACCGGTTGCCCGGAGTGATCGCCGATGAGCTGGCGGTGCGCGGTCAACCACACCGTGCACGGCCACGGGCGGCTGCGCAGCGTGCCCTGGCACGACGGGCACCGGCCGTCCTCGCCGGGCTGGTGCTCGTCGAGCAGCGCCTTCAAGCCCGAGGTGATCCGGTAGAGCTCGGTGCGGGCAACCGGCAGCAGCACTTCGGGGGCGTCGTCCGTCACCACCCGGTCCAGGTCGTCGAGCCGGTCGAGAACGGCCTCGCGTAACACCGCGTCCACCACGTCGCCTCCCGTTGATAAGCGCCTTGCGCAGGCCACCGGATGGGTCCACCGAGGTGGTCCCATCGGGTGACATCGGCAGGGGGGCGCCACGCCTGCACGGGCACCCCACCGGACTCACTCCATCGGGTGGTTATCGATTCGGCTCGAAAATGCCCGCCGAGTGGGTGCTCGCGTCGTCGGCAAATGGGCGATCGTGGCCTACACTGAGGGTGGCGGCCTGCTCCCGGTGACCCCCAGGCTGGTTGAGCGGGCCGCCCCGTTCGGCTGTTTGAGGCCTTTTCGCGTTCACCGCGCACCGCGCTGCGCCATTCCCGTGATCACCCGAGCCCGGTTGGAGCAACCACCCCTTGCCGCTTCCGGCTGCCCGCTCGACCGCTCGCGCTGCGAGCGGGGGAACCTTCCTGCCACCTCGCGCACCCTGACGACGTGAGCAAGGGAACCTTCCTGTCAACCACCCAGCGCTCACTTGAGGAAGGGAACCTTCCTGCCACCACGGCTGGGCGCGACGCGACGAACCCCGCCGCCGACGAGCGGCAGCGGGGTTCGTCTGGGAGAGCGGGACCTCAGGACAGGACGTCGCTGAGCGGGGTGCTGGTGCGGCCGTGGGCCTCGGCGACCGGGGCGTTGACCAGCTTGCCGTCGTGGGTGTTGAGCCCACCAGCCAGCGCCGCGTCCGCCCGGCAGGCCTGCTGCCAGCCCTGGTCGGCGATCCGCAGCACGTAGGGCAGCGTGACGTTGGTGAGCGCGTGGGTCGAGGTGTTGGGCACCGCACCCGGCATGTTCGCCACGCAGTAGAAGACCGAGTCGTGCACGCGGTAGGTCGGGTCGTCGTGCGTGGTCGCGTGCGAGTCGGCGAAGCAGCCGCCCTGGTCGATCGCGATGTCCACCAGCACGCTGCCCGGCTTCATCTCCGACACCAGGTGGTTGGACACCAGCTTCGGCGCCTTCGCACCCGGGATCAGCACCGCACCGATCACCAGGTCGGCGGCGCGCACCGCCTGCTCGACGCTGTAGCGGTTGGAGGTCACGGTGCGGATCTGGCCGTGGAAGTCGCGGTCGATCTCGCGGAGCTTGTCCACATTGGTGTCCAGCAGCTCCACGTCGGCGCCCATGCCCAACGCGACGCGCGCGGCGTTGAGGCCCGCGACACCGCCGCCGATCACCACGACCCGCGCCGGGTGCACACCGGGAACACCGCCCGGCAGCACACCGCGGCCGCCGCTGGGGCGCATCATCGCGTAGGCCCCGACCTGCGGCGCGAGCCGACCCGCGACCTCGCTCATCGGCGCCAGCAGCGGCAGCGCGCCGTTGGCGGTCTGCACCGTCTCGTAGGCGATGCCGGTGACACCGAAGTCCAGCATCGCGTCGGTGAGCTCCGCGGAGGCGGCCAGGTGCAGGTAGGTGAACAGCACCTGGTCGCGGCGCAGCCGCGGGTACTCCTCGGCGATCGGCTCCTTCACCTTGAGCACCAGCTGGCCCTCGGCCCACACGTCGTCGGCGCTGGGCAGCACCTTCGCGCCAGCGGCGAGGTAGTCCTCGTCCGGGATCGAGGAGCCCGCACCAGCGTTAACCTCGACGAAGACGTCGTGCCCGCGGGTGCTCAGCTCGTGCACACCTGCGGGGGTGATCGCGACCCGGTACTCGTGGTTCTTGATCTCGCGCGGAACGGCGATCTTCACGGCGGAATCCTTTCGTCTCTGCGTTGCGCACAACGATCCGCCGCCACTGCCGGGGGCGCATCATTCCCACGCGATGAGATTGCCCCGGCCCGTTTGTGCTCGCAGCACAACACGACCCCCGCCGCGGAGCCGGGTGACGACGCGCCTCCACAGCCCGGCCCACACCGGTGGTGACAGGAAGGTTCCCTTCCTCGCACGACGTGCGCCGCCGTGTGCCGTGTGGTGACAGGAAGGTTCCCTTCCTCAAGGCAGGCGGGGTGACAGGAAGGTTCCCCTGCTCTCAGCCGTGCTGGGCCCAGCGCTCGGCGAGCAGTTGGACGAGGAGGGCGGAGCGGACGTCCGGGTCGTCCAGGTCGATGTCGACGAGCTGGGTGAGCCGCTTCATCCGGTACCGGAAGGTGTTCGGGTGCACGCGCAGTTCGCGGCTCGCTTGCCGCGGGTCACCGGGGTGGCGCAGCCAGGCGCGCAGCGTGGCGAGGTACTCGGTTCCCTGGGTGCGGTCGTGCTCGCGCAGGAGCGCCAGCGGTCCCAGCGAGCCGATCCCCGCGTCGGTGGCCGCGCCCGCCATGCGGCTGAGCACCAGCAGGTGCCAGTAGTCCTCGTAGACCGCCACCCGTTCCTGCAGGTGCCCGGTGCGCAGCAGGCTCACGAGCTCTTCGGCCTGCGACCGCGACTGGGGCAGCTCGGCGACCGCCACGGCTGTGCCCACCGCGATCAGCGGTCGCGGCGACATGTCGTGCGAGGCGAGCGCGGTGCGCAGTTCCTGCCAGCCGCCGCGGTCGCGGTCCGGCACCACCGCGTAGAGCATGGCACCGATCTCGGTGACCAGCGGTCGGCGCCCGATCCCGCGGGTGATCCACTCCCACAGCGCCAGCCGGTGCCCCTCGGCGGGCCCGTCCGAAGCGGGCATCTCGATCGCGATCACCCGGTGCAGCTCGTTCGGGACCGCCAGTTCGTTGGCCGCGACCCGCCAGCCCTCGCCGCCGTCCAGCAGCAGCCGCACCTGCTCCGCGCTGTGCCGCCGCTCGGCGTCCGCGACGGCCCGCCAGCGGAGCAGCTGCAGCGCCACCAGGGGAGCGGTGTCGGCGAACGCCGTCGCGCGTTCGTCGGAGACCTGGTCGGGCACCACCGCCCACATCGAACCGAGCAGTTCACCGCCCATCCTGATCGGCACCACCAGCCGGGGCAGCGTGCCGTCCTGCTGGGCGGGAACGAAGATCGCCGAACTGCCCTTGCTGAGCTTGCGGAACGTGCCGCGCGCCCGGAACTTGGCGAGCACGTCGTCGGGCTGCCTGCGGCCCATGATCGTCGAGACGCGCGCGGGGTCGGTGAGGTCCTGCCGGGCCGAGTAGGCGAGCACCTGGGAGTGCGCGTCCTCGATGGTGACCGGGGCGTCCACCACGTCGGCCACCGCGTCGGCGAGCCGGAACAGGTCGCCGACCCCGGTGCTGCGCGCGTCCGCCTCGTCGAAGTCGGTCCGGGCCAGCGCCGCCCGGATCAACCAGACCAGCTGGGCCCACGCGGTCTCCGGCCGGACCTCGACCAGGGCGACGTCCGCCTCCTCGGCTGCCGCGGTGATGTGCTCGTCGGCGGCGACCGGCGGCTTCAACAGCACCGCCGCCGCACCCAGGTCGCCGCAGGTGCGCACCAGTGCCGCCGCGTGCTCGCGGTCCGCGACCGCCACGCCCAGCACCAGGTCGCCGTCGACCACCGCCGGGTGCTGGTCGGGTTCGGCGATGACGACGTCGCCGACGCACGTGGTCGACTCCGGGACGACCACCGCGCGCAGCAGGGTCGGCCCAACCCGGTCGACCAGTGCCCGGACGTCCAGCATCACCGGCCTCCTGAAACTCGTCCTTCGCCACCCGCCGGAGGTCATGCCCGAGCCAGGGGACCCGGCGCGCGGGAGGGCGGCCACGCTGAGCGGGTTCGCCGGAAGCGCCGCCTGGTCGCGGACCGGGGGTGGGCATTGTGGCACCAGAGCGGGCCCGTTTATCGTTGCTGAGCACGTAGACAATCGCATACCGGCCGTCGACCCCGTGCGGGAGAGACCTCGCACCAGGTGCGGGGCGCCGAAGGAGCAAGACTCCCCACAAAACTCTCAGGCACCCATGACCGTTCGGGCGAGGCAACTCTGGAAAGCGCGCGTCGCAGTGGACGCGCCACCCACGGTGCAAGCCGCTGATCCGCGGCGAAGCTCTCAGGTACCGAAACAGAGGGGGAGGCCCAGCACATTCCGGGCGCACCCGCGCCCTCCAGACCGCTTTGGAGCCTCCCACCATGTCCCTGCCGGAGAACCTGCGCTACACCGAAGAGCACGAGTGGATCGAGGACCGCGACGACGTGGTCCGCATCGGCATCACCCAGCACGCCGCGGAGGCGCTGGGCGACATCGTCTTCGTGCAGCTGCCCGAGGTCGGCGAGCAGATCGAGGCCGGTCAGACCTGCGGTGAGCTGGAGTCCACCAAGTCCGTCAGCGACCTGTTCGCGCCGGTCACCGGTGAGGTCGTCGCGATCAACGACTCCGTCGTGGACGACCCCGCGCTGGTCAACGCGGAGCCGTTCGGCGGGGGCTGGCTGCTGGAGGTGCGCGCCACCGCGACCGGTGCTGTGCTCACGGCAGAGCAGTACGCCGGACTGATCGAGCAGTAGCCGGAGCCGGGCAGCAGCGGAGGCGATCAATGGCGATCAGTGTCTTCGACCTGTTCTCAGTGGGCATCGGACCGTCCAGTTCGCACACCGTGGGCCCGATGCGGGCGGCCAAGCGATTCGCGCGACGACTGCGTGACGCGGGCCGGTTGCCGCAGGTCACGCGGATCAAGGCGGAGCTGTTCGGTTCGTTGGGGGCGACCGGGCACGGGCACGGCAGCCCGAAGGCGGTGCTGCTGGGCCTGGAGGGCCACAGCCCGGAGGTCGTCGATCCGGCCGCGGTGGCGGACCGGGTCACCGAGATCAGCACGACGGGCCGGTTGCGGCTGGACGGTGCGCACGAGATCCGGTTCAGCGTGGACCGCGACCTGGTGATGCACCGCCGCAGGTCGCTGCCGGTGCACCCGAACGGGATGCGGTTCACCGCGTTCACCGGGGACGTCGTCCTGGACAGTGCCGAGTACTACTCGGTCGGCGGAGGTTTCGTCGTCGACGAGGACGCGACCGGCGCCGACCGGATCAAGCCGGACGAGACCGAGGTGCGGTTGCCGTTCCGCACGGGTGCGGAACTCCTCGAGCGCACGGCGGAGTCCGGGTTGTCCATCAGCGGTGTCATGCTGGCCAACGAGCTGTCGTGGCGCGGCGAGGACGCGGTCCGCAAGGAACTGCTGGAGATCTGGCAGGTGATGCGGGAGTGCGTGGACAACGGCTGCCGCAACACCGGCGAGCTGCCGGGCGGGCTGAAGGTCAAGCGGCGCGCGGCGGAGCTGGCTGCGTCGCTGACCGGTCAGGATGATCCGCTGGAGTGGGTCACCCTGTTCGCGCTGGCCGTCAACGAGGAGAACGCGGCCGGTGGCCGGGTGGTGACCGCCCCGACCAACGGGGCGGCGGGCATCGTCCCGGCGGTGCTGCACTACTACACCCGCTTCGTGCCCGGTGCCGACGACGACGGTGTGGTGCGTTTCCTGCTCGCGGCGGGTGCGGTCGGGGTGTTGTTCAAGGAGAACGCCTCGATCTCCGGTGCCGAGGTCGGGTGCCAAGGCGAGGTCGGCTCGGCGTGCTCGATGGCCGCTGCCGGGCTGGCGGAGGTTCTCGGCGGGACGCCGCGCCAGGTGGAGAACGCCGCCGAGATCGCGATGGAGCACAACCTCGGGCTCACCTGCGACCCGATCGGCGGCTTGGTGCAGATCCCGTGCATCGAGCGCAACGCGGTGGCCTCGGTCAAGGCGATCACCGCGGCGCGGATGGCGTTGCGTGGCGACGGCAACCACTTCGTCTCGCTGGACAAGGTGATCAAGACGATGCGCGAGACCGGCCGCGACATGAAGGTCAAGTACAAGGAGACCGCCCGCGGCGGCCTCGCGGTCAACGTCATCGAGTGCTGACCCCGCGCGGGCGGTGCGAGGAAGGGAACCTTCCTGTCACCGCCCGCGCTGGTCACGTGAGCAAGGGAACCTTCCTGTCACGCGCCTGCCCGCGGACGTGAGGAGGGGAACCTTCCTGTCACCGTCGGTGGGTCCGCGCTCTGGAAGAGCCCTTACCGGTCAGCCGAGTACCAGTGCCCCACGCCAGGTCAGCTGCGTCCAATTAAGTTGTGCGCAATTCAATCTTGCGCTATAGTTTCGGGTATGGCTGACCCGGAGGCGCGGTTGACGTTGGACCGCCAGTTGTGCTTCGCGCTCTACAGCGCTTCGCGCGCTTTCACCAACCTGTACCGGCCGTTCCTGGGGGAGCTCGGGCTCACCTACCCGCAGTACCTGGTGATGTTGGTGCTCTGGGAACGCCGGTCGCTCGCCGTCAAGGAGCTCGGCGCAGCGCTGCGGCTGGACTCCGGCACGTTGTCGCCGCTGCTGAAGCGGTTGGAGGCGCGGGGGTTGGTCGTGCGGGAGCGCAGCTCGGACGACGAGCGGTCCGTGTTCGTCGCGTTGACCGACGACGGGCGTGATCTGCAGGAGCGCGCCCGGGAGATCCCGGGGCAGATGCTGGCCGCGACCGGTCTCGAGATCGACGGTGTGGTCGAGCTGCGATCCACGTTGGAGCAGTTGACCGCCGCGCTGGACGCGGCGGCGGAAGCGCAGGCCGAATCGAAGGAGCGGGAACGATGACAGTCCTCTACACGGCGGAAGCGACGGCCACCGGTGCTGGGCGCGACGGACGCACCCAGTCCTCGGACGGTGTTCTCGACCTGGACTTGGCCGTGCCGAAGGAGTTGGGCGGCCCGGGCGGCGCCGCGACCAACCCCGAGCAGCTGTTCGCCGCCGGGTACGCGGCGTGCTTCCACAGCGCGTTGCAGCTCGTGGCGCGCCGCGCCAAGGTCGACATCACAGGTTCGCGGGTGACCGCCCAGGTCGGTATCGGACCCAACGGCACCGGCGGTTACGGGCTCAGCGTCGGCATGGTCGTCGACCTGCCCGGGGTGCCGGAGGAGCAGGCACGGGAGCTGACCGCGGCGGCCGACGAGGTCTGCCCGTACTCGAACGCGGTTCGCGGCAACGTCGACATCGACCTGCGGGTGGCCTGAACTCAGGTGAACAGGACGTAGACCAGCCCGGCGCACCCTGCCAGCGCCGACAGCGCGGACGCCGCCGCTGGCAGGGCGGCGCCGGGGAGGGGCGCTCGTTGGTGCAGGCGGCTTTCGCTGTGGAGGTGGCGGCGCCAGACCAGCCAGCTGATGGCGAGGCCGAGTGGCAGCGTCAGCACCGCGCAGATCACCGCGGCCACGGTGTTCTCGTGCCCGATGAGGCGCAGCAGCACCAGCAGCCCCACGACGAACGCGAGTGTCGTTCGCAACCATGCCAGGGTGGTGCGCTCGATCTGCAGGCCCGGATCCCACGGGCCGTCGGGCCGCTCCGACATGCTCAGATCCCGGTGGCGAACAGCAGGACGCAGGCAGCCACCCCGATCACGCCCAAGCCGTACCCGAGCACCGGGGCCAGGCGCGGCGCGGGTAGCGGACGGCCACGCCGCAACGCGCGCTCAGTGGTCATCCAACGGGTGAAAGCCGTTGCGCTGCACAGCACTCCGGCGAGCAGCAGTGCCACCGCCAGCGCTGTCCGGAGTGGATTCGGGTGGCCGGTGACCGCGTTGAGCGCTTCGATCCCAACACCGCCCGCCATCAGGGCGAGCGCGGTGCGGATCCAGGCCAGGAAGGTCCGCTCGTTGGCGAGGGTGAACCGGGGGTCGGGTTCCTCACCCTGCGCGTAGAGCTGCTTGGGCCAGCGCGGATCGCTTTCTTCCTGGTCGGTTGCCATGCGCCCACGGTAACCCGGCTGCGGAGGGTGACCGAGGCGTCGGGCCCCGCACCACGCGGGGCCCGACGCGCTGGTCAGAAGGCGAACACCTTGCCGGTGGAGGCCTCCGCGACGCACTTGTTCGAGTAGGTCTTCTCGAACGTGACCGGCCGACCCTGCCAGTAGCCGCGCGCGCTGTAGGTCACCGGCTGGTGGATGAGGGTGCACATGGCCTGCCCCTCGCTGAGCGCGCTGAGGTCGCCGTCGACAGCGGAGAGCGTCTGGCACGCCGAGGCGGCGTGCGGGTGCGAGCCACCCACCGGATGACAGCTGAGCACCACGGTCCGCGGCAACTCGCCTCGGTTGTCGTTGCTGACGCTCAGGTTCAGCCTGCTCCAGTTCACGTCGGCGTCGGGTTCCGCGCTGGCCAGCGCCGGGACGAGTGCGGTGCCCGCGAGGGTCGCTGCGGCGAGGAAGATGCGGCCGGTGAGCCGTGTTGCAACCATCTCGTCAATCCTCCTGGGTTTGGAGAGACATTCCGCTTCTCTTTATCGCCGCGGTTCCTCGAAGCGCCGCACTTCGCGGCCCTGGACCACCGGAAAGAGGTTCACCTGAGCAGGTTTGCTGCACGGGCGGTCACCAAGGAGGACATGTCGATCGGAGGCGCAGTCGCTCGTCCGAGGGGCGCTGCGCGAAATGGCGGTGGACCTTTCGCTGATCACTGGTCATTGTGATGCCGGACCCGGCGCGTCGCGCGTGGCGGCGAAGATCCCCGGGGCGCCTTCGCGACGGACAGGAGACCAGATGGCATCGGCACCCGCGGGCCCGGACCGCGTCGCGGTGCGCAAGGCCGCGTTCGCCAGCGCGGTGGGCAACACGATCGAGCTCTACGACTTCCTGATCTACGGCACCGCAGCGGCCGTGGTGTTCAACGAGTTGTTCTTCCCCTCCAGCGACCCGTGGGTGGGGGCGCTGCTGGCGTTCGCCACGTTCGGCGCCGGGTTCCTCGCCCGGCCGCTGGGAGCTGCGGTCATCGGGCACTTCGGTGACGTGGTGGGCCGCAAGCGGATGCTGGTCATCACGTTGAGCGTGACCGGCGTGTGCACCGCGCTGATCGGTCTGCTGCCCACCTACCAGCAGGTCGGGGTGTGGGCGCCGCTGCTGCTGGTGACGTTGCGCCTGGTGCAGGGCTTCTTCCTCGGCGGGGAGCAGGGCGGTGCGGTGCTGATGGCGGTCGAGCACGCACCGCCGCACCGGCATGGCTGGTACGGCGGGTGGACCTTCCTCGGATCCCCGACCGGCATGTTCCTGGCCACCGGCGCGTTCGCGGGGGCCACCGCGATCTCCGGGGACCAGTTCCTCACCTGGGGGTGGCGCGTGCCGTTCCTGGTGAGCCTGGTGCTGGTCGGGGTCGGCCTGTACGTGCGGCTGCGGCTGGCCGAGAGCCCGGAGTTCGCGAAGATCCGGCAGCGCGGCGAGCGCGCCCGGCTGCCGGTCGCCGAGGCGTTCGCGCGGTCCTGGCGGCAGATCCTGCTGTCGGCCGGGGTGAACCTGGGCTTCAACACCTTCATCTTCATCCTGACCACGTTCCTGCTGACCTACGGCACCGCGGAGCTGGGCGCGACCCGCGACCTGATGCTGCTGGGCAGCCTGTGCGGGTCGGCGGCGCAGATCGCCGGGATCCTGCTGTTCTCCCACCTCTCGGACCGCCTCGGCCGCACCCAGGTGATGCTCGGCGGCGGGGTGTTCCTCGCGGTGTACGCGTTCCCGATGTTCTGGCTGCTGGACACCGCCAACCCGGCGCTGATCGTGCTGGCCATGACCCTGGGCTACGCCGGATCGGCAGCGGTGTTCGGACCGATGGCGGCGTTCTGCGCCGAGCTGTTCGCCACCAAGGTCCGCTACACCGGCGTGTCCCTGGGCTACCAGAGCGGCTCGGTGCTCGGCGGCGGGCTGTCGCCGGTGGTGGCGACGGCGCTGCTCACCCTCTCCGGCGGGGCGTCCTGGCCCATCGCCGCCTACCTGGTCGGTGGTGCGCTGGTGACGGTGGTCTGCCTGGTGATCACCGGCGAACCCACCAGGTGGGCGAAGTCCGAGGAGACCGAGCCCGCTCAGGCGTGAGCGTCCCGGGGCGGAGCAGCCCCGCTTCCGGGGCGTGCCGGGCGCCGCGGTGAAGTGCTGCGAACGTGCCGGGTCCGGCGTGACGGTGGTTGGTTGGAGAAGCATCGAGGTTCTACCGAGTTCACGCGGGCCGCGCCCCTTCCGCCCGTGCGGCCCGCACCGCAGCCGGAGATCGGCGATGCCCGCACGCGCAGTCGGTGACAGGAAGGTTCCCATCCTCGCGTCAGCACGCACCCTGCTGGCAGGAAGGTTCCCTTGCTCGCATCAGCACGTGCGTGGGTGGCAGGAAGGTTCCCTTGCTCGCATCAGCACGCACCCGGCTGACAGGAAGGTTCCCTTCCTCGCGTCAGGCGCTGTAGAGCTGGTCGAGGATGTCGGAGTACCTCTCGTGGATCACGCGGCGCTTGAGCTTCAGCGTCGGCGTCAGCTCACCGCCTTCGACGCCCCACGAGTGGGCGAGCACGCGGTACCGCTTGACCTGTTCTGGCCGGTTCAGGCGGGCGTTGGCCGCCGCGACCGCGGCGGCCACTTCGGACTGGACCGCCGGGTGCTCGGCCAGCTCGCGCAGCGAGCCGGAGGTGATGCCGCGTTCCCGCGCCCACTTCGGGGCCGCATCCTCGTCGAGGACCAGCAGCGCGACCAGGTAGGGACGGCGGTCGCCGAACACCAGGGCGTGGCCGAGCAACGGGTGGGCCCGCAGCGCGTTCTCCACCAGGGTGGGGGCGATGTTCTTGCCGCCGTCGGTGATGATCAGTTCCTTCTTGCGGTCGGTGATGGTCAGGTAGCCGTCGGCGTCGACGGTCCCGACATCGCCGGTGCGCAGCCACCCGTCGGCGTCGGTCGCCGGGCGGATCGCACCGTCCGGTTCGAGGTAACCCGCGCACACCAGCGGGCCGCGCACCAGCACCTCGCCGTCTTCGCTGGTCCGCACCTCCACGCCGGGCACCGGGCGGCCCACCGTTCCGGGTCGGTTCGCCCCCGCTCGGTTGGTGGTCGCGCAGCCGGTCGTCTCGGTCATGCCCCACAGCTCGAAGATGTCCACGCCGATGGTGCTGAACAGCGCCACGAGCTCGCGGTCGATCGGGGCTGCGCCACTGGCGGGCCAGACGGCCCGGTCCAGGCCGAGCCGGGACCGCAGCCGCCGCGACGCCTGTGGCGTGAGCTGGTCGGCCGGGATGCCCCGGAGCGCGGCGCCGAGCTTCTCCCAGACCCTCGGGACGGCGAAGAACAGCGACGGCCGGGCGCGGGCCAGCACCGCGGGCAGCTGCGCCTGGTCGGCGCAGAAGTGCACGTGGGCGACGTCGTGCAGGGCTGCGTAGATCCCCACCATCCGCTCGGCGATGTGCGCCAGCGGCAGGTAGCTGATCCGCGGCGCGTGCCGCTCGGCCTGCGTGGCCTGGTGCAGGGAGGCGGCTGCGAAGCAGATGTTGCGGTGGGTCAGTACCACGCCTTTCTGCTCGCCGGTGGTGCCGGAGGTGTAGAGGATCGTGGCGGGGTCGGCTGGGCCGATCGCCGTCGACGCCCGCTGCACCAGGTCGGGATCCTCCCGCAGCCGCTGCTGGCCGAGCGCCCGCAACCTTGCCAAGGTCCGGAACCGCTCGTCCGCCGAGATCATCGCCTGCTCGTCGAGCACCACGACGTGCTCCACGGCCGAGGCGTTGCGCAGCACCTTCGACCAGCGGCGCAGCTGGTCAGGACCGTCGAGCACCACGACCTTGGTGCGGCTGTGGTGGGCGGCGTAGTGCACCTGGTCCTGACTGAGCGTGGGGTACAGGGTGCTGGGTACCGCACCCAGGTGGGCGGCCGCGACGTCGATGAGCCAGTGCTCGACGCGGTTCGGCGCCATGATCAGCACCGCCTGGCCGCGTTGCAGGCCGAGCGTGGCGAGCCCGGCGGCCAGCACCTGCACCTCCTGCCACGCCTGCTCCCAGGTCAGCGTAAGGTCGCCGTCGGTCAGCGCGGGCTGCTGCGGGAATTCCGCGACGTTGCGCGAGAACAGTTGCAGGACTGTTGTCTCCAGCGCGGCGTCCGCCCACGCTTCCGACCCGGTCATCGCGGCTGAGCTCCCCTCGACGTGCCCAGGACGACGTGATTGCCGTCACGCGATGAAACCGCACCGCATGCCAGGTTGGCCAGCACCGGGGCGCGCAATCGCCCGCCAGGCCGAATCAGACGTGGTCGCGGATGACGTCGTTGACCGCCCGTTGGAACCCGTTGACCAGCACCTGGATGGTCAGCGGCCGCAGCTGGTCGGTGGCCGCGCGGACCCGGTCCCGCTCGTCCTGCGGGCGGCCGCGCTCGACGTAGGGGCGCAGGACGTTCGCGGCGAACAGCTCGCGCAGCTCGGCGGCGATCTGCGCGGTGTGCTGCTCGACGATCGCCTTGGCCTGCACCAGCATCTCCGACGGCAGGTCCAGGTCGAGGATCTGCAGCCCGACGCCGAGCATCGCCGGGCTGGGCACCCGCAGCTTGGTGGACCCCGGGATCCGCTGCAGGATGTCGAGGTCGACCAGCCGGTCGATCAGCTCGTCGTCCAGGTGCCGCCCGGTGCGGCGGTCCAGCTCGTGGCGGTCGAGGTCCTCGGCGTGCTCGTCGGTCCACGGCGCGATGAGCGCGCGCTGTAGCGCGAGTTCGTCCGGCGAGGCGTCCTCGGGCAGGCGGGTCAGGTGGCGCTCGATCGCCGACAGGGTGAACCCGAGCGCCTGCAGTTCCCGGATCAGGTCGAGCCGGGCGAGGTGGTCGCCGCCGTAGAGGCCGAGCCGCCCGCGCAGCCGGGGCGGCGGCAGCAGACCGCGCGAGGAATAGAACCGCACGGTCCGCACGGTGACTCCGGCGCGGGCGGCCAGTTCGTCGATGGTGAGCTCTTCGTCCGCAGTTCGGAGCATGCCGCAACGGTACTCCGTCACCGCTGTAACACCAACGCTGTCGCATACAAAGTGGTCTTGACCTGCCAATTGGCCCCCACTTATGGGGCAGATATGGGGCAAACGTGCACTACCAGCAGCTGAGCAGGTCTCCAGTCGCCTGCATCAAGTCCTACCGCCTTGGTGATCCGGTGACCGCTCAGATCCGGATCACGGCCGACTCGCCAGATGAAGCCGCGGCGATCCAGGCCGCGTTGGAGCTCGAACGCTGACCGCGGAGCCGGAACGGAGAAGCCCCCGGCAGCAGGGATGCCGGGGGCTGCTTGCTGAGTAGCGGCTCAGCTGTCGAACTTGTCCGCCTTGACCGCCGCGACGAACGCGGCCCACTGGCGTGCGGTGGTGGTGAAGTACCCGGCGGCGCGGTCCTTGGTGTCGCGCACCGCGGCGCCATCGCCGATGCGGCCGACTTCGACGCAGTTGGTCTCCTGGTTGCTGCGGCTGGACTTGCGCCAGCCGACAGGGTGCTGCGATATCGTCACGGTGTCGTCTCCTTGGCGTTAATGACGTCGGTGATGAGCTCGGCGGATGCGGCCGGGCTCATCGCCACCCGTTCGATATCTTCTCGCGCCGTGACGAAGGCGCTTACGTCCCCCTCGTCGCGGAGAAACGCGCTTGACCTGTGGTGCTCAAGGTGCACCACAGGCGCGGCCTTCGCGAATTCGAGCAGGACGAACGGGCCCGCGTGCGCTGGCGTCCAGCCCGCGGACTGCGGGATAACGCGGATGTCTACGTTGTCGCGTTCGCCCATTTCCAGCAGGAACTGAAGTTGCTCCTGCATCACGTCGCTGCCGCCGATTGACTGGTTCAGTGCGGCTTCGAGCATGATTGCGGTGAACCTGATCGGTAACTTCTTGCGGGTGATCACCTCGCGGCGGCCGAGTCGCATCATGACGAGCTTGTCGGTCTCGCCGTTCGGCATGCCGGTGCTCATGATCGCGCGGGCGTACTCGGCGGTCTGTAGTAGTCCAGGAACAACGATCGGCGAGACATCGGTGATCGCCGTCGCGATGCGCTCGAACTCCAGTAGCGCCGCCAGCTGGTCGGCCTCGCCAGCCGGGCCGACCGACACCGTGTTCGCTGGTTCCGAGACCGCATCTCGCGCCAGCTGCATTAGCCGTTCGCGTGAGGCGGTGGTCAGCCCGAGCACGGCACACACTGCGGCGACGGACTCGGTCGATGGCACCCGTTCGCCACGTTCCCAGCGGACAACAACGGAATGCGACACGTCCAGCTGAGCCGCAAGCTTCCGCAACCCGAGACCGGTTTTCTCGCGGGCGTCACGTAGTTCTGCACCGAGAACGTAGGCACGAGGTGCAGGCGTGGTCTCGCTCATGCACCAAACCCTAGTGCACCGGACCGTGCGCAGTGATCAGCCGTTTAGGCGATTGCCCGAGTGGTCCCGAGACCGAGACTATTGGTCTCGATCAATACGAGACCACGAGACCAGGGGGCTGTGATGCACTGTACTGGCCGGGAGTCGAACGTCACACCGCGGATGGTGGCGTGATGTACCGCCCGCATCCGTTCCACTGGGTGCCAGCTGATGGCCAGCGGCACGCGAGCGCTGATCCACATCCACCAGGTGCGTCGATCTACCCGGACGGCACCGAGGTCGAGACGTTGTGCGGGCAGAAGCTCGTCGCTTCGGCCAGCGACACGACGTGGCTGTGGGGGACGTGCCCGGTGTGCGGTGTGGCGGCGCGGCGGCGTGCGGGGCTGCCGCCGGTGGCGGGTGCGCGATGATCCCGCCGCAGGACCGGAAGAAGTTCGCGGGGCTCGCGGCGACGATCCGCGGGGCGATCCTGGCGCTCGGGTATTCGGTCCAGGACATCGAGGCGGGCCGCTGGAGCCCGTCCGAGTTGGAGAGCCTGGCTACGGCGATGGACAAGCTCGCGGAGCAGCTGCGCGCGGGCGCAGAGGTCGAGAGCGACCTGGTGGTCATCGACTCGGTGAGGGCCGACCGGTGATCGCCGCAGCGATCGCGGCGGGGCTGCTGGTGCTCGGTGGGCTGGCGTTGGGGGCGATGTTCTACTTCGCCCCGGCCCGCCACGCCGGGGGCGGCGAGGGAGCGTTGACGGTCGCCTACCTGGCGGCGCGGGTGGAAGCGGAGAGCCGCAGCGGCGGTCGGCACCGGCTGCGCGAGCCTGTGGTGCTGCGCGGGGATCTGGCCGAGGCGCTGGCCGTCGAGGAAACCCGCCTGCTGCCGTTGGCCTCCACCGGTCTCCCCACTGGCGACGAAGGGGCGTTCGCCAGGCATCCCGGCGTGCTGCGGCGAGTCCTCGTCGGCTTGCAGAACCTGTAGACCCGGCCCGGTGCCGTGCTTCCCCGACCGGCACCGAGTCGCCCGGCTGGTCGGTGCGTCGCCCCTCGATGAACCGACCGGCCGGTTCCAGTTTTCCGCCTCGAAACTTGGAGACCGCGTCATGGCAGATGATCAGCCCACCGAGGACGTTCCTACTGGGTACTGGGTCGCGTTCGGATACCAGAACCATGTCCTGCCCGTGCCCGCCGACGATGCGCCGCGGGCTGGGACGAAGGTGGCGGCGTTGTGCGGCGTGCTCGTCCCGGCCGGTGAGGAGTCCGAACGCGACGACCGGCCGGTGTGCGCGTGGTGCTCCGGCGAGGTGCGGGCCGGGAACGTTCGCCTCGTGCCGTCACCCAGCTGAAACAGGAGCTGGCCGCGGGATTCTCGGAGGGGGAGCCGAGAATCCCGCGGCCAGCAGATGGGGCAGTGCGGTGTTACTTCTTCTCCGGTGGTCGAGGCGGCAGGCCGGAGTCGTTGCCCCAGTCGCCGAACACCGGGGGCGCGGTCTTGGGCAGGCCGAGGTCCTCGAACAGCTCGGAGTTCTCCACGACGTACTTGTTCTCGTGGTCCTTGTCCTCTTCACCCTCGCCCCGGCCGCGCCCGCCAGCACCGGCCACGCCGCCGGGCCCGCCCGGGCCGCCGCGTGCCGCGGTGCCACCGGCAGCGGTGGCGCTACCTGTGGTGCCGGGCACGCCGGTGCCGGACCGTCCACTACCGCCGAGCGCACCGGCACCGGGGCCGCCGCCGCGAACACCGGCACCGGGCCCGGGCGTGGCGCCCCGTCCTGTGCCGGTTCCCACGCCGGTGCCGGTTCGGCCGCCGGTTCCCGGTGCTGGCGTGCCGGTGCCCGAGCCGCTGGGCGGGATCACGGCTCCACCGACCAGCCCCCCGCCACCAGGTGCGGGGACCGGGGCCGCGGTGCCCGGCAACGGAGCCCCACCGGCGGTTGCTGGCGGAGTCGTCCAAGACGAACTGGACTCGGCCGGGGCCTGCGGCGACGGACTCGTCGAGGACTGGCCCGACGGTGTCGGTGCCGACGGAGTCGGCGTGGTCGAGGTGTGCGGGACCGACGACTGGCTGCCGGTCGTGGTGCTGCCGCTGGGCGTGCTCGAAGTGGTGCTGGTCGAGGTGTAGCTGGTGCTGGGATCGACCTTGTTCACCGGCGTGGTCGACGCCGCACTCACATCTCCGGCGAACGTGGGCGGCGGCGGGAACTGCTGAATCCCGTTGACCCGCTCGTTGGTGGCCTGGGTGTAGGACTCGTACTGCTGCCGCGCCTGCGCCTCGATCTGATCGTGCTTCTCCTCGTGCGCGGCGCGCACACCCGACTTGAACCCGTAGGAGACGGGGTTGACGTAGTCGGTCCAGCCGATGTTGTCCGGCGGCACCTGGTACGGCGGCGGGAACGCATTCTTGAAATCCGCCGAGCCCTGCGCCTGCTGCTGCACCGCCGCACCGGACTGCGCCGCGACCTCGATCGCACCCCGAGTCGCCTGCGACAACGGCGTCACGGCCTCCCGGGCCTGATCGCCCGCGCCGCCCTGCATCATGACCTCGGAGTCCTTGAGCACCCGAGCCAACGCCGCATCCGCCTCGGAGAAGGCCGTGCTCACCTGCTCTTTCCAGTTCGCGGCAGCCTGCGACGCCGCCGCAACACCCGGCCCGGACTCCACCTCGCCGTAGACCTTCGGATGATCAAACGCCATCTGCGCTTGCCCCGATATCTCACGCTTACCGAACAGCCAGTCAAACGCCCCCATGAGCCCTCCCACAGCTCTCTACCGAAACCGACCTCACGCAGGTGGAAGGTTCTCGATCACCATTCCCGCGATTCTGTCAGCAGCCGCGCACGCGTCAGAAAACTCCGGATTGCTCCGCCCGTCGGTGCCCACGCTGAAGTCGACATAGAACAACTCAGTATCCGATGTGCCTACGTACGTACCGCACGAACCACTGGTGGCCCCAACATGAACCGCTGGATAGCCCGAGACCTCAGCTGTCGGCTCACCATCAGCCACGATCTTCGCCGTGTACCGCAAACCCTGCCCCTGGATGGTGTCAGGCGAAACGGTCACGGTTAGTTGCTGGCTCTGCCAAGTGCATTCGGACTGTTTCCACTGCGATTCACCTGGCTTGGGTTCACCGCCTGCTCCCAGCTCTTGAAGCTGTTGCTGGGTCAGCAGTTGGCAGGGATCGCTGATCGCCTTGAGGTTCTTGGGCTGTTCGATATGGAACGGGTCGGTCGCCGCCGACGTGGTCTCGCCTCCGGTAGTGGGCTCAGGCACTCCTGGTGTGGAGTTGGCGCATCCCGCCAAGCCGAGGATGAGCATGCCCGCTGCGGCGGTGAGGGTGGTGCGCGTGGTGTTCACGGTCAGGCCATCCGATTTTCTTCGTCGATGCGCTGGTGGTCCTCGATCGCTTTCTGAACGGCAGCTTTAAAACCGTCGATCCAGTCGATCATGCCCTGCGCAGTGTCGTACAGGCAGCCTTCACCGCCCTGCGCCCGTTCGTTGATTTTCTTGAACGCGGCGACCGTCACATCGTCAGCGAATGGCGGTATCACGTTCGAAAGCTGCCTCGCTACCTTCTGGGCCTCGACGTACTTGGCCCGGACTTCGTCGAGTCCGGCCAGAACCTTCGGCAGCTGGTCGGGCTGGATCTCGAAGGTCTGGTGGCCGTTCACGGTGCCCGCCGCGATCATCGCCGCGCCAGTGACTGGGTTGAACGGCGTCATCGCCATCCCGACGGCCTGCATGACTCCGGCTGGCTCGCTCACACCTGCTGTCCTCCTGCTGATCGTCCGTCCGGCCGTGATCCTGGCACAGCCGCTCACGTTCGTGGGCAAAGTCAGGTAGAACTACCCAAACCGCCCTGCCTATGTTTCCGCTCGCCGGAGCGCGTGGCTATCGCTGCTGGTCGCGGACGTTCTGCCGGAGGTCGTCGCGGTAGGACCGCAGCGCGCCGACCAGCGTCTTGGCGTCTGCTGGAGTGAGCAGGGTGTTCTCCCCCAGCGGGGGCTGGGTGATCCGGGCGACCCTGCCCGTGGGGCTGTGGTGGGTCACGATCGGCCACCGAGCAAGGTGGCTGCGACCTCCGGCATCGCGGATGCCGACGTTGAACTGGCCGATCACCCGGTCCGTCATCCTCGCGAGCTTGCCGACCGCCCTGGCGTCGTCAGGGCGGATCCCGGCCTGGCCGAGTTCGTAGGCGATCCAGTCGCCCTGGTCGGCCTGGTGGTTCTCCGCCTCCGCGCTGGCAGCGGCCAGGATGCTCGTGGGCACCGTGATGCCCCGCCCCGCGGCGGGTTCAGCGTCGGGCAGGCACGCCACGAGCGCCTGCTCGGCAGCGGCCGGGGCGACCTCGTCGATCCACACCCGCTCGCCGGTCAGGACGAACCGGAACGCCAGGTGGTTCACACTCACCATCACCCGCGTCTCGGGCTGGTCGGGTTCCGTGACGTACAGGTGCGCGAACGAGTGCCCGTGGACCAGGGCGGAGACGATCTCGTACCACTGATCGTTCAACCGGCCACTGCGGTCGATCCAGCCCTTGGCCCGCGCGCTGTCCTGCGCGGCCTCCAACGTCGCCCGCGGATCCTCGGGCTGCTCCAGTCCGGCGCGAGCCGCTGTGACGAACGCCGGTACCTCGAACCTGTGCTGCGCCTCGGCCGCCGACACCAGACCGGCGTCATGTCGGGCCTTCTCCGCCCGCACGATCGCGCCGAACTCCCAGAAACTGCACTCCACCCCAGACCCCTATGCGCTCCACATTGGACCGTTCGGACCGCTTGGCCGCACCGCAGCATATCGGCACCGAGCTCGCGGCATGACGGAAGCAACAACAGCGGAGACACTCTCACTCGAATGGTCTAGTCAACGCATTTCGGCTGCTACGGTCACCAAAACAGAGAAGACCGCGAAGTTGTGTGACAGCTCACACGGAGGGCAGGGCTGAGTGACCACACTTGTGGCCTGCCTGGTGGTTCTCTGGTTCGGTCGCCAGGCCGCTGCACGGTCAACGACTTCGAGAGGGGAACGATAGACAGTGGCAGGATTTGGGGTCAGCCGCGAAGATCTCGCCGCAGTGGGAAAAGAATTCCAGGCAAAGGTGGGGCCGCTTGAGGGCAAAGCCAACGATGTGGGCGGCAGTCAGGTATCTGGGGGAAATGTAGGGGAGCCGTTCCATTATGCGGGCGAGCAGTACCGCTCACTGATGAACGAGATCAGCAAGAGCGTTCGCGATTATGCGTTGCGTGTGGCGGGCATCGCGAACGCGCTGGGTGCTTCCGCGGATACGTACGGGTCGATCGACGCGGACAACGCTGCCAACGTTGGTTCCATCAAGGCTGGGGATTGAGCATGAGCGAGTGGGACGAAGTCAAAAAGGGGATCGATTTTCTGGGGCGCCTCAGCCCAGGCGCCGCCATGCGAGAGATGGGGGAAGTGGGCGCCAAGCTGGCACGTTCTGTCAGTGACTACGCGCAGCACGGCAAGGCGATCTATCAGGCCGTCGAGGGGGCCAAGGGCGAGCTGGCGCAGATGGCCAGCGCCGGAGCGAGCAAGTCGGACGACTTGCTGGTGATCGGTCTGCCGGGGCTCCGTTTCTTTGATGAATACCTTCCGTTGTACAACGATTGGAAGGGCGCCGGGCTCGATCTCGAACGCGACATCTACGGCAAGTACCGCAGGCTCTACGGCATCGACTTCGGAGCCTTCCACCGCGACATCGGAACACTGCAAGGCGCATGCGGCGCGATGCAGGACACCTACGCCGAGGTTGACACGGAGTTCCGCGGGTTGGTGGCAACCTGGAGCGGCGAGGCAGCCGTGGCCGCGACGAACCACATCTCGAAGTTCCTGGAAGCAGGCCACTCCTTCCAGGAAGGCGTCAACACGTTCGGCCGCAATGTCGAACATCATGTAACCGCGATGGAGTCCGTCGTCCGGCTCTGCGCCCAGTCCGCTCTTGAGCTGTTCAGTGTGGACTGCGGCGGCCAAATCCCGCCCTCGATCGAGCAGTACATCAAGATGGCACGGCGCCAATCTGGCGTCACTCTGAATGATACCGTTGGCGCCGTTTTGGACGGCTTCGGCGAGGCAATAAAGGGAAGTGTTGGCAAAGTCCCCATCGCAGGCGACATTCTCGATATCGGAATGGGTTTTCTGGAAGAGGCGGCAAACAAGGCAAAGAAGCTACTGGATAACGAGTTCGTCCCCGCTTTCGAGTCGAAGCTGAACAAGTTCAACGACGTCGTGTGCGGAAAGACCGAGCAGGACCTGCGGAGCCTTTGGGACGAGTTCATCGCCGCATCCGAGTGCGTACCGGGCAGCCCGTTCGCGGATGTTCCACCGCTGTTTTCGGCATGACGAAACGACAGACGAAGATGAATTGAAACAAGGGTGAGACAGCATGGATTCCTATGAATCCCGCGTGACGGCCATTGTCGACGCCGCTCATGAACGCGCCGCTCGGTTTGCCGCTGAACTGCGCGAAGAGGAACAAGCGTTTCGCGAGGCGGCAGTTCGTGATTCAGAGGAGCTGGAACAGGACCTGCAACGCGCCGTCGAGCGCAGTAGCCAGCCAGAGCAGCCGCAGGCAACGCTGGAACCAAGCCGCGGCGGCACCCCGTCGTGGGCCGACGACGACGATTTCTCCGACGAAACGTGGCTGGAGGATAATTAATGAGTAACCCGGGATCCTCCTACCCCGGTCAACCAAGCGGATCTCCTGTGCCCCCACCACCCGCCGCGGCGCCGCGGCGGCCCGCAGCACTGGAGGTGGTGACCTGGGCATGGGGTCTGGTGGCAGTCCTGCTGTGCGTCGGCATTTTCAGCACGCCCGGAGGCACAGCCTCCGATTACGCCATTGCCCTGGTGTTCGCTCTAGCGCTTGCCGCACTCATCGGATTCGGCTGCTGGAAACTCCGGGCAGGGGCAAACGGCTGGCGTGTGTTCTTCACGATCCTGTCGGCCATCACCGTCGCCACGCTCCCCTTTACCCTGGTCGATCACTCCCAGACTGTGGCGTACAAGACGGTCAGCGCTCTGATCGCCGCCTTGGCCATCGCAGGACTGGTGTTTTCCTGGCTTCCCACCTCGAACCGCTACTTCCACCACGCCGCAGAGCACCGGCGAGCAGTCAATGCCCAGCGGTACGCGGAGTTCGTTCGCGACAACCCGCCACCCGAAAGCGTGCGCTGGAAGATGCACCCCAACCAGCCGCCGATGCCGCCACCAGGGCCGCCAGGTCAGAACCAGCCACCCCACGGCGGCTAACACTCGTTCAGCTCGACCGGAATGCCGAAAACGCCCCGCACACCTCGGCAAGGTGCGCGGGGCGCCGATCATTCCCCGGACTGATTGCTGGCCGGTCCGTTGTAGTTTGGCGGGGTGTTGCTGCCGAGCAGGAGCCTGGTCAGCCACGCGGGCAAGTACTGCTCGACGGCGCGCAGTCCGGCGTAGATGGCGGCGAGCACGATCGGGACGACGAGCGTGGGCCCGGCGTCGCCGAGCGGCCCGGTGATCCAGGCCGGGGCGCCCGCGGTCACCAGGTAGGCGACCAGCGCGGACCAGGCGGCGGGCACGATGGTGCGCAGCCACGCGGTGAGCTGGTCGCTCATGCAGCGGCCTCCTGTCCGGCGAGGCGCTGCGCCAGCTCGGTGACGATCGCCTCGGCCTGGTCGGTGTTGTCCTCGCCGAGCGCGGCGTGCACGGCCTCGGCCACGACTGGCCCGACGATGTCGGCCAGCACCGGGCGCAGGGCGTCGGCGACTGCGGCCGGGTCGGCCTGCCCGGCAGCCTGGATCATCGCGGGCAGCTGGTAGATCACGCCGTCGATGTTGCGGATCGCGTCGACGGCGCTCACCTTCACCGTGGAGCCGGGCACCCGCGAGGTCTGCGGGGCGAGCAGGGCGTTGTGCAGGTCCACCAGCATCGCGACCACGGTGCGCGGGCCGATGGCGGTGCCCCACCCGGAGGGCTTGCCGTCGTTCCACGGGCCCATGAGCTCGGCGTCGATGCGGCGCAGGATCGCATCCTGTTCGGGGGTCAAGTCGTCCTCCTGGAGGTGGGCCGCCGCGACGTCGCGGCGGAACTGGTCGAGGTCGACGTGGCCGGGGTCGATCTTCCCGGTCACGGAGGTTTCGCGGTGGCCGCGCGCAGCGTCCGGCGGGCGTCCGAGGTGGTCGAGCACCGCCCGCGTCGCGCGGACCGCGGCGTCGTACTGCTCGGGCGACGGGCCTTGGTTCACGCCCTGGTAGTCCCACTCGAACCCGACGTAGAGCGTGTTCCCATCCCCACCGGGGTTCGGGCCGGACGCCTTCGCGCGACCGGCGTGGTTGGCGCGACCGGCCGCGACCAGGTGCACGGTGCCGTCGTAGCCGATCACCGCGTGGCACAGCGGCCCGGCGAGGTCCGGCCGCCCGCGGATGCACAGATCCACGGTCGGCGCGGGCCTGGAGTACGAGGCTGGGGTGGCCGTGTGGTGCTGGAGCACCCCGACCGGGCGCGGCTGCGCACCGCGGGCGGTGCGGGTGCGCCAGCCGGGGGTTTCGACGACGCGGAGCCCGGCGGCGCGCAGCACATCGGCCAGCCAGACGAGGGGCAAAGGCATGGTCAGCTCCCGATGGTCTGGGCGAGGCTGGGAATCCAGCCGAGCAGTGCGGCCAGGACGGCGATCCACAGCGCCCAGCGCTGCGAGCGGTCGCGGTCGCGGGCGGCCTGCATGGCGGTGAGGTCGGCCTCGATCTGGTCGAGGCGGTGCTCGGCGACGGCGACGCGGGGGCCGTGGGCGGCGACGTGAGCGCGCATCTCCGCGGCCAGCTCGGAGAGCTCGGTTCGGATGCCAGCCAGTTCGCGCTGGACGTAGTTCAGGGCGACGTCGGCGGGGGTTTCGGGCATGGGGGCACCAGGGTGTTTGACGGGGCGGTGGATTTCGGGGAAGACGACTTGCGGGTCAGAGCCGGGTGACGGTGAAGGTGCAGCCGCCGAAGTCGTTGGGGCGCAGGGGGCGGTCGGAGCCGGAGCCTTGCCAGACGAGAACGCGGATCAGGTCGTTGGTGGCGAGGTTGGCGACCACGCTGGTCGACAGGCCGTTGCCGACTCCGCCGGTGCTGAGCGTGCCCGGTTGCGAGAACGCGGCGAGCGAGCTGTTGAACACGTCGGTGGTGGAGTTCTTCACGATGTAGACGACCGTGTCACCGATCGTCGAGCCGCCGCCCTGCATGTTGACGTTCGCGGTCAGCAGGTAGTTGCCGGGGGCGGGGATCTGGATCGCGTCGCCGTTCTTCATCGACGGCTGCCCGCCGTCGACGACCTGCCAGGTCACGACCTTGTCCGTGCCTCCGGAGGCGATCTGCTGCACGGCGTTCTTCTTGAGGATGATCCAGGGCTTGCGCTCCAGCGCGTACACGCGGCCGTCGAGGTTGCCCGCCGCGGTTTCCAACGTCTGCACCCGTCCGCCGAGCGCGGTGTTGCCGGTGCTGGCGTTGGTGGTGCGCGCTTCCAGTGCGCCGATGCTGGCGGTGTTCGCGGCGATGCCGCTGGTGTTGGTGTTGACCTGGTTGATCAGCGGGTTCCAGTCGTCGGCGGCATCGACGACCCACCCGTTTTGACGGGTTGGCAGTGCCATCGCGGTTTCCCCTTGTTAGGCGAGGATGGTGGAGGTTCCCAGCACCCCGTAGACCGGGTCGCCGAGGATCCATTCGGCGGGCCGGTTGATCAGCTTCAGGGTGTAGGTGTCGGTCAGGCCGTCCGAGGACAGGCTGCGCCGGATACCGGTGACGACCGCGGTCAGCGATCCGCCGAGCGGTCCGGCGTCGGTGATCTCAAGGCAGTCGCCGAGCTGAACCCGCGGGTCGCCGGGCACCGTGATGTCCTCGACCAGCGGGATCGGGTTGCGCGCCATGTCCGCCAGCAGTTCACCGGCGATGTAGGTCATGGCGGCGTGCGACTGCGTCCAGTTGTTGGACGGCATGTCGTAGGGCTGGTAGCCGTTGAGCCCGATCGACTCTTCGTCGCGGACCTTGTAGTCGATCTCGGGCTGCTCCAGCAGGACCACGCCTGCGATGCGCAGTGTGTACTGCAGCCCGCGGCCGTCGCGTTGCGAGCCCGGCGGGTGGGCGGCGTCGATGACGCCGTTGGAGATCTGCACGGCGTAGGCGTTGCCCTGGTTGAAGATCGCGATGTAGAGCGTGTTCTGGTTGTCGATCCAGACATCGACGGTCGGTTTGGAGCCCGGCTCGGTGCCGTTGGCGGCGTGCACCGCGCACACTCCGTGCACGATGTCGTCTTTGCCGTCGCCCCACGTCGCCGCGGTGATGAACGGGATGGTGTTGCGGCCGATCGTGGTGGGCCACAGCATCGACCGGACCTCGGGCCAGATCGTGATGCTCGGGATCCCGTTCTTCGGCTGCGCAGTCAGGTCGTCGAGCTCGGCGTAGGTCGTCTGCACCGGCTCGCTGCCGCGCTTGTCCCACACCGTGGTGTCCTCGGAGGCGTCGAACACGGTCTTCGGGCCCACGGTGTAGGGCTTGACCGTGCCCCGGAGGACGTTGACGACGTTGTCCGTGGAGTCGGTGATGGTCAGCCCGCCGAACTGCGAGGCGTCAACCTTGCGGTCCGGTACTGTCTTGGCCTCCCGCGCCGACGCCAGGTTCCGGAACTGCACCACGCCGTGTTCGTCGATGAACAGTGACCCGAACTCGGTCTTGGCCAGCTCCTTGAGGATGTCCCACGACGGTTTCTCGATGAACTCCGGGACCGCCGAGAGCCGGTTGTGTGACTGGTCCAGGCGCGCGTTCGGCGTGAAGTCCGCAGGGAACGCGGTGACCATCGGCGTGGTGGTGGCGTAGGTCTGGATGTTGGTGACGGGCGTGAACGCCTGGCACTGCACCCACAACGGCCACTCGATGTAGGGGTACGGGGGGAATGGGGCTGCCGCGGTGTACGCCGGGTACGCCCCGGCCAAGGTCGTGCTCTGCCACTGGCCGCCGTCGAGCTGCAGCCGGAACACCACGCCGCTGCTGGTGAAGGTGCATTCGCCCTGCACCGTGTGCCACGCGCTGTCGGCGATGGTCGAGGGGTGGGTGAACGTCTTGTCGTAGGAGTTGGCGCCGTAGTAGTTCTGCAGCTGCAGCACCAGCTTCCCGGCGCTGTTCAGCCGTAGCGACAGCGCGCAGTTCTGGGTCGTCTCGTACCGGTCCGGGATGTCGATGCCGATCGGCTTGCCGTTGAGGTACTGCACGAGCAGGATCTCACCGGTCCCGGTGCGCTGGAACCGGAAGCCCAGCCCGACGGTGTTGCCGACGTTCGGCCGTGGGATGCGGTTGCCCGCGGTGTTGCCGGACGTGGAGAACTCCTGCCCCTGCGGGTCGAAGTACATCGGGACGTCGCCGCCGCCGGTCCACCGCCATTGGCCGGACGGGTTGTAGAACGTGCTCGGCGAGGCCAGCCCGACCTCGGGGCAGGTGCTGCCGTGCAACGTCGCCGAGTAGCAGGCGTCTGGGTGCGCGGCTGGCGTCTGGTAGTAGCCGTTGGCACGCAGCACGCGGTCCATCACCCAGTGTGCGGAGAACTTCTGCCCGGTGTCGGTGCCGCGCACATCTCCGAACGCGGGCAGCCACACCGGCCTCAGCAGGTCGTTGACCTCGTCGCAGATCACCGGGACCTCTTCGTGCTCGGCCGAGGTCGAGGCGATCCGGATGCGGCCGGTGAACTGCCGCAGCGCGCGGGGCCCGGACGGGGTGTGCACGACGATGGAGTACTGGACGGGGGTGTTGCGGATCGTCCGCCCGTACAGCGGCGATTCCGGGGCGTAGCGCGAGAAGATTACGTTCGCGGTCGGCTCGCCGGGCTCGCGGCGCCCCACCAGCGTCAGTTTCAGCTCGCTCGCGGCGGTGCCCTCCACGATCGTGGTCGACGGCGGCAGCGCGCCGGTCAGCGCCCGCTCGACACTGCCGGGAGCCACCAGCGCGGACAGGTCGCTGTAGGGGTGGGCGAACCGGCCGTCACGTTCCCAGTCGATGAGCAGCTGATGCTCGAAACTGCGGTGGTTGGCCAGGATCGCCGCGGCCAGCTCGGCGTCATCGGGGTACTGCACCCCTACACCTCCTGCAAGGTCAGGACCGCGTCGGTCATCGGGTAGTAGGGGCTGGTCTCCGTGAGCTGGTTGACCACGACCAGCGGACTGCCGCCGCCGAGGTCCCATTCGCTCGGCGCCGCAGCCGCCTCCAGCTGCCAGCCGGAGGTGCGCACCGCGCCAGTCCCGGCGGAGGCGGACAGCTGCGCCACCACGTAGGCGTCGTGGGCGGCGGCGGTGTGCTGCACGGCCACGCGCACCCAGCTGTCGCCAGCCGTCGAGGTACCGGTCACGGTCGCGGTGGGGTTCCCTGCGGCGTCGAAGATGGCCAGCTGCACCTGCACGGACCGGTCGGCGGTGCCGCGCACGTAGGCCGACAACACGACCTGTTCGCCCGGCAGTACGACACCGGCGCGCGCCGGGGACCGCTCGGTGAGCAGCCCGCCGCCCTCCGGCGGGGTCCATTCGAGGCTGCCGCCGCAGAGCCCCGCCAGCTCGGGCGCGGACTCGTCGGCCCGGCGTACCAAGCCGTCGCCGCGCAGTGGCAGCTGTCTGCGTGCCGGGGTCGCCCCGCACGTCGACACCGCCAGCGAGAGCCGGTTGGGCACCATCGGATCGAGCAGCCGCAGCTGCTCCGGGACAGCCCGGTGGTGCAGCGCCCGCAGCCATCGCAGCTCGTACCGATACCGCCAGTCCAACGCGAACTCGTAGGAGCGTGAGAACCCGAGGGTGTCCACGGTGGGTGTTCCGTCCACAGCGGTGTGGATCCCGCCGATGCGAGCCGACGAGCGGGGGATGCCCGCGCCCGGTACGGGCAGCTCGTGCAGCTGTCCGACCGGGCCGAGCCAGAACGCGTCAGTTCCCACCGCTACCTCCGTCGCGCATTCGATTTGCGGACCAGGCGGGCGAGCCCGTCGGCGTCCACCCTCATGTCGATCGCCATGCCGTCGAGCGCGGCCCGCATCGTGTCCAGCGACACGCTCGGCGCCCTGACAGGCGCGGCCTGCCCGGTGCTCGATGTCCGCAGCTGCGCGGCAATCCCGCCGTCGGCGTAGCGCCGCATCAGCTGATACCCCATCCGCCGGGCGGTCTCCTCCAGCAGCGCGGTGGAGCGCCGAGAGGCGTTGATCGGGATATAGGCCTCGTCGTCCCGGATCCGGTCGCCGACGATGCGCCACGTGTTCGGCGGCACGATGTCGGCGAGCCCGGCGCGCATCGGCGTCAGCCGGTGGATCCCACCGGCTGCGTAGGCGGTGGCGATCCCGCCGCGGGCGTAATCCAGCCCCTTGACCGGTCCGACGAAACCGGGGAACCGGCTGGTCATCTGGGCCCGCACCTGCAGGTACAAGGTGGTGTTCCTGTACCTGTCGATGAACCCGTTGAGCTGCCGAGCCGCCCCGGCGGTGTCGGCGACGATCTCGGTGCGCCCGTCTGGGAAGGTCGTCACCATGTAGCCGAGCTCGTTCAACCGGCGCACCGCTTCGGTGGTCACCGACTGCATGATGGTGATCTTCCGGTCCGGCACCGCATCGACCTTCGCCTTCAGCAGTACGGCTTCCTGCTGGGCGGCGTCCATTCCGGGCTGCGAAATCAGCGTCGCGACGTTGGCGGGGATCAGACCGTAGTGATCCGCCAGCAGATCGGCCTGCTCGCGGGTCAACCCCATCTGCACCGCCTGCGCGGTGAAGGCGTCCCGCGCCCGCTGCGCGGCTGCCCGTGCTTCTTCGGTTGCCTCCGGCAGCGTCTTGCCTGCGGCCAGTGCCGCGTCGCGTGTCGCCAACGCCATGTCGGCCATCGACTGCCGCTGCTCCAGCACGCTTTCGCGGAGACGACGCCCGTTCTCCGTGGTGGTGTTGATCGCCCCGTCCAGCCCCACCAGCGACGCCAAGCTGCCGCCTGCGGCTTGCCCGGCGGCCTCCATCGCCTTGCGAACCTGGTCGGTCGACTCGTTGAGCGCGGCCTGCGCGGCCTCGGTCGTCAACGCCTCGCCCGCCAGCGCTCCCAAGGCCTGGTCGAGGGCGCGCACTTTCTGATCGGCGTCCGAGGTGTTGTCGCTGAGCACGCCCATCGCCTCGGCGAACTCGCGGCCGGAATCCGACGCGGTCAGGACCATCGCCTTGGTCGACGACATCGCGGCCTCGAACGCGCGGTTCGCCTGCTCGGCCTCGCCGACCTGACCGGCAAAGGCGTTGAACTGCTCCTTCGCATGCTTGGCCGCCAGCCCGACCGAGTCGAGGCGTTCCTTGGAGGTGCCGCCGGTGTAGGGGTTGCGCTCGACCATCGTGTGCTGCTGGATCAGCGCGTCCAACGCCGCGTTGACCTGGTCGATCGCAACCCGCTCACCCATCAGCGCCCGAGTCCACGTGCCCTGGTCGACGCCGAGCTGCCGATAGCCCTCCAGCAGGTTGCCGGTGTTGCCCTCCAACTGCTGCTGCTGGGCGTCGAGCAGTCGCTGCGAACGGATCGATTCGGTCATGACGCCGTTGGACTCGCGCAGCGCTTGAGCGAGGTTCTGCACCTGCTGCTTGTGCTGCTCGGCCGCTTGCTCGGCCTTGGCCTGGCGGTCCGCCAGGAACCCGAGCCCCACCACTGCGGCACCGATCGCCAAGCCCCACGGGCCACCGAGCGCACCGACCAGTCCGCCGACCGCGGACCGCAGCCCGGAGCCGAGCGCTGCGGCGGTGCCCGCCGCAGCGCCGGTCAGCCGCGACAGCCCACCCTCTACGCGGCCGAGCGCCGTGGTCAACCCCGTGACCTGCCCTCCGATCCCGGCCGCGGCCTGCGACCACAGAATCTGCTGCCGCGCCCAGCCCTCGGCGGCGGTGGACGCGGTGCGGTAGGCGTCGGCCATGCGGCCGATCGCCGGGACGCGGGACTCCAGCGCGGCCATCGCCAGCCCGACGCGCCCGATGCTGGAGGACATGATCTGCGACGAGCCGGTCAGCAGCGCCTGCTGCAGACGGACCTCTTCCCCCATCGCCCGGAACGGCGCTGTCACCCGCTCGCGGACAGTGGCGCCAACGGCTTCGAGCTGCGGGCGGGCCAGGCGGAACGCCAGCATCGCCAGCACCGCGGTCTGCACCGGGCCCGGCAGGTCCGCGAAGCCCTGAACCAAGCTGCCCACGACCTGGCCGAGCGGCGCCAACAACTGCGTGACCGTTGAGGCCGCATCACCGGCAAGCTCGATACCGCCGACCAGCAGACCCGCGGCACCGCTGGTCGTGGCCAGCTCCGAGCCCACGTCGGCGATACCGTCGATGACCGGGGTGATCGCGTCCACCAGGTGCTCGGCGACCTCAGCAACGTCGCGCCACAGATCCATCGAGGCGATCGCGCCGACGATCTGCGGCCCGTACCGCCCCGCGGCATCTACCGCAGCCTGTAGGCCGTCGACGACCGACTGCCCGTAGCGGTCCATCGCCTCGGCGCTGCCGCGCACCAGGGCCTCGAGCGGGCCGTCGATGACGCCGTACACGCCGAGCGCGAAGGTCTCGAGCTGCGACTGCAGCCCGTCCATCGCGCCACCGAGTCCCTTGGTCTTGGCCGCGGCGAGATCCGCGGCCCCGCCCTGGCGGCGCACGGCGGTGGCCATGTCGTCGAACGCCTGCGCGCCGGAGTTCGCCAGAGCGTTGGCGGTCGTCATGCCCTCGTTGCCGAACGCGGTAGCGGCGGCGGACTGGAACTCCTGGTCCGTCATCCGGGCCTTGGCGGCGGCCAGCTGCGCGGTGATCTCCCGCAGCCCGACGAACCTTCCCTGCTGGTCGAACGCGGCCAGCCCGAGCTCATCCATAGCCTGCGCGGCCTGCTTGGACGGCGCCGACAGCGACGCCAGCACGCCCCGCAGCGACGTACCCGCCTGCTCGCCGAGGATGCCCTGATTGGACAGCAGGCCGATCGCGGTGGCGGTGTCGTTGATGTCGATCTGCAGCGACCGGGCGACCGGGCCGACGTACTTCAGGGCGTAGCCCACGTCGGTGATCGATCCGGCGGCGGCGTTGGCGACATTGGCGAGCACATCGGCGACGTGCCCGGCCTGGTCCGCCGCCAACCCGAACTGATTCAAGGCGGTGGCCTGGATCTCCGCGGCTTGCGCGGCGTCGACCTGCGCCGCCGCAGCGAGCTGCAGCGTGCCCTTGGCCGCGGTCATCGCCTCGTCGAGCGTCAGCCCGCCCTTGGCCAGCTCCACCATCGCAGCCGCGGCATCCGCGGCGGAGGTGGCAGGCAGGGTCAGGTCGGATCCGAGGTCGTTGGCAATGCGACCGACCCGCTGCATGTCCGCGCCGGTCGCGGTGGTCACGGCCTGCAGCTCGTTGAGGTTCGACTGGTACTCGTTGCCGAGCCGGATCACCTGCGTCAGTCCTGCGGCTGCGGCAGCCGTGCCAGCGACCAGGCCGAGCGACAAGCCGCGTCCCAGCGAGCGCGCCATGATGCCCGCGGTGTTGAGCGTGTGGCGGAAGTTCTCGGCCAGCTCCGGGGCTGCCTCGATCATCTCGGCCAGGGCGCGCAGCCCGGCGGCTTGCTGCTGGGCGAGCGTGGTGGTCGTGGTCATGCAGTCACCTCGGCGAGGTCGGCGGAACCGGGCGGTGGTGGGGGTCGGGGGGCAGCGGGCACGGGCGCAGTCGGAGGTCGACGTGCACCACGTGCCGGGTGGTGTCGACCCAGCGGGCCGGGTGGGCGCACACGGCGCACGGGGTTCCGAGCAGCGGCAGCAGCACCGCAGCGGGGGCGGTCACGCGGTCACCTCCGGCTCGGCGGCGTGCTGGCGGGCCAGCTCGGCGAGGTGGTCGGCGATGTGCGCGGCGTGGCGCGGCATGAGCCCGAGCGGCTGGGCGGGGTCCTCGACGATGTGCGCGAGGAACGCCAGCAGCGCGCCGAGGCTGCGCCCGTACTGCCCGGCGTGGACGGTTTCGGCGTTGCGGCGAGCGATGCGCAGCAGCCCCGCCAGGTCGAGGCGGGCGGCGATCTGCTCCGGGGTCAGATCGAGCGCGGCCTGCTCGGGGCCCGCGGTGCGGTGCGGGCGAAGGGCGTCGACGAGCGCGAGCGTGGCGTGCACCTGCGCCTCGGCGATCTCGGTTTCGGTGGGCGCCAAGTGCCCATGAAGGAAGAGTTCGTCGTCGGCGGGTGACCCGGTGAGCAGCTGCTCGGCCAGCGCACGGTGGTCGGTCACCGGGTCACCTCCGCTGCGAGCTGGTCGGCGATCCGGAGCCGCTGCGCGGCGTGCCGGGTGCAGTAGGCGCGGCGGCCGTAGCCGCGCACCATCCACGCCCCGTCGTTCGGGCACGGGTCCCAGCTGCCGCCGCCGCACGCCAGTCCGGGCAGCGCGAACCAGGAGTCGGGGTGCTGCTCGACCAGCTCGTGGTCGGCACGGGAATCGGTCGTCATGGCACCGGTTTCCGTCGGGATAGGCTGCTGATCAGCCATGAGAGGTTCCTTCTCTCTGGTCAGCGGGTCGCCGCGCTCTTGGCCAGGAGCGGCGGCCCGCGTTGTTGAGGAGTTAGGCGTGGGCGAGTAGCCGCGGACGGGCGGGCGGCTCACCCGCCATCCACCGGTCGGCGTCCTCGCGGCGCACGCGGTAGCAGGCGTGCGGCTTGGGCTGGGCGCCTCGCAGTCCGCCGCGGCCGTTGGTGCGCTGGTACTCGCGCAGCGCGCGCAACACGGTGTCCTTGTGGCGGCGGGTGTAGGCCGCGGTCTCGCGAACGGTCATCCACGGCGAAGAGGTCGCTTCTCCGCCATCGACACGTGGTTTGGTCGGCCGGGGTGGCGGGACTGGGTGCGTCGGCACCGGCCCCTTGGTGGGGTGCGCGTCGCCCCTCATGCCGCGCCGACCTTGGACGAGGCCATGACCTGGTCGATGTCGACACCCAGGTGGTTGGCGATCCGGTACAGGGTCTCGACGGCGGCGGTGTTGGTGCCGGTCTCGATCCCGTACAGGTGCTTGTAGGAGACGCCGACGGCGGCGGCGAAGTCCCTGCGGGTGACACCGCTCTGCTCGCGCAGTGTCCTGATGTTGGTACCTCGGGGGTCAGCCATGAGGACAACATAGGACACTCTGAGGAGATCAAGCAAGAAATTAGAGGACACTGCTGCCTTCATGCTTGAAAATCAGAAGCAACAAGAGGTAAAAAGAAGTCGCAAGAGCCTTCATAGGAGGACAGATGCGGAACCTGACGAGACAGAAGCGCCGCCGACCCCCCTGCCGTGTGGACAGCACTAGACCAATGAGGCATGCTTCGGGCATGCCCGGAAGAGACTGGAAGAGGCTTGCGGACTACGTCACCCGCGCGCGCGTTGACGCCGGATTCCGGGCGCGGCGCAGTTTCGCCGAGCACATCGGCGTGTCGGACAAGACGCTGCAACGGCTGGAGCTGAAGCACGAGCCCGTCAGCCCGACCGTGCAGGCGTCCATCGAACGCGGACTCGACTGGCCCCCTGGCAGCGTCCGGGCCGTGCTCGAAGGCGCCGAACCGATCGAACCGACGTCGCAGTCAGCGTCAGCACCCGTTGATCCAGCAGAGGCAGCTGAGGAGTTCCGCGAGAACCTGCGCCGGGACTTCAACGAGCTCATGGCGCGCGTGGATCAGTTCATCGAGCAGCAGCGCCGCTCCGGCTAGGCTGCTGTCCTTAGGGCGTTCGCTCACGGTCGACCGGGGCTTTTGCAACGATTTGGCGTAGTTGTTCGACTACTTGGCGTAGACCAATACGCCTGAAGGATGTCGAATGACCCAAGCTGATGACCAACGCTGGCTGGTCGAGCTGAAGCAGATGCGCGACCGCATCGACGCGGAGATCTTCCGACTCGAACAGAAGCAACGATCCCGCGACGAGCGCAAGCACAGTTGGCAGCTCATCAAGGGCGGCCTACTCACCGCCGCCGTGCTGACCCTCAGCGGCGCGATCTGGGCTCTGCGGCAGCTGCGGGACCACACCGCGGCACTCGCGGTGACGGCGGCAACGACATCCACAGGCGTGGTGATCGCTGCGGTCGTGCTGGTCCCGGCAACCGAACGCGATGCTCGCGGCGAGCCCACGACCCAACCGCAGGGCACGCAAGTTTTGGTAACGCCGGGACCGCGCGAGACCGAAGTTGTGACGCTCGCGCCGACGTCGGCAACGTTGCCACCAAGCGAACCAGCAGCATCGACGAGCACGCCGACCACATCGAGCGACGAGTCCACGCCACCGTCGGCGCCACTTACGGCAGTCACGACCGCGCCGGACACATCGCAACCGCGAGACCAGCCGAGCGCACCGCCCGTCAGCACGACTGAGCCAAGCCCGACGGAGCGCCCCGACGAGAACGACCAGGCAGAGCGCCCTGACGACAGCAAGCACCACGAGGACGAGCCGCACCGCTGCCTGCGACTGCGTCCGAACCCCGGAATGAACCCTCACGCCTGCCTGTCAGCAGTGGGCGGAGTACTGCACGCAACAACCTAAGGGAGGCGATATGGCCTGGGCTGACCCGCTACCTGGCGGGGGATACCGCGGCGGCTACCGCGACTCGTCCGGGAAGAAGCAGTACGTGAAAGACCTCGCAACCGGACGAACCCGGAAGTTCTCGCGGAAGCGAGACGCACGAGAGGCCGCGACCGAGGAGGAGGTGAAAGCCAGCCGCAAGGCGGCCATCGTCGAGGGGAAGGAGTCGGCGCGGGTCCCTTGGGGCACGTTCTGGGAGAGCATCTCCGAGGGGCGGGCCGAGCGACCGACGGAAACCCCCGGGATCGAACAGTCCATCGCCAAGCTCTACCTCTTGCCGAAGTGGAGGGAAGTCCCACTCAACAAGATCATCACGAAAGGCAGTGCGGAGCACGGTGTCCAGGAGTGGGTGACCGAGCTCGAAAATGGCCGAGTCGATGGCTGGAAGCTCGAACGGCCGCCGTCGCCGAGTTACGTGCGCCGGATCTACCGGGTGTTTCAGGCATCGATGACGGTTGCGAAGGACACCGGAATCCTCACGGTGTCACCGTGTGTCGGGATTGAACTCCCGAAGATCTCGAAACGGGCTAAGCCGTACCTCGCGCAGGAAGGCGCAGACCAGCTCCGAGGCTATCTCCGCGAGGACTACCAGGACGCGGTCGACTTCGGATACGAGACCGGTCTGCGCCCCGGGGAACTCTGCGGCTTGCACATTTGCAGCACCGATCGCAAACGGGGCTGGATCTTGGTTCGCGAGGTCTTGGTTCAACGTCGCGGCATCATCCGGCCGTTCCCGAAGGACGACGATGTTCGCTTGGTCCCCTGCACGCCGAAGGCGCTTGCGATCTTGGATCGTCGGATCGCCGATCGCGATCTGACGCAAGGATGCGGGCTTGAGCACTCCGACGGTTCCACGTGCACAAGCCCCCTCGTGTTCATCACCAAGCGCGGGAGGCCGATGAGGCCAGGCGGCATCGGTCCCGCCATGCGGCTAGCGGCGAAAAAGGCCAAGATCACTCCTGTCTCGATGTACGCGGTACGCCGTGGCTTCGCCACGCGTGCTGCTGAGGGCGGCCTGGATGCGTTCGCACTCGCAGATCTTCTGGGCCATGCAGATGTTCGGCAGACCAGGGAGTACGTGCAGCAGACCTCGACCGCCCGAGCGCGCTTGATCGCGGCGCTGAACGGCGGGCCCCAGCTGTCCGTGCTCCCTGGGGCGGATGGGGCAGGTTCTGGGGCAGACCGCAGCCAACAGCCGCCTTCAACAGCCGTCGATGAACGTGCGCAAGATGCGGGCTGACCTGCATGATCACCGTGAATCGCCTTGATCTAACTTGATCTCTCGGAAACCGGAAACCCGCAGGTCACGGCATCTAGGTAACACCAACGCTGTCGCATTGGAGGTGGTGGGAGCTTGACTTCGACGTAGATGGAGGTTCCGGGGTGGTGTCATGACTGATCACGAGCCCCGGATGCGGCCGGTCCGGGTCGCCACCCACCACGACGACGCGCAGGTCCGGATCGACAGCTGGTGGTTGTTGCCCACGGCGGAAGCAGCCGAGGTGGCAGCTCGCCGCGCCTTGGAGGTGATGCCGCGGACTGACGGTCTGCTCCGGTTCTCGGTGCTTCGCGCACAGGGAGCTCCCGGGTTGTTCCTCCAATCGCTGTGGGCCACCGCTGCTGCGCGCGAGCACTACGTCCAACAGGTCGCGGTCGTCCCGATGGCTGCGGTCAACGAGCACGCTCCCGGCATCCAGCGGGACCGGGCGCTGACCGAAGTCGTCGCCGGGATCGTGCACTCCGGTGCGGACGCCGAGAAGTGGGTGACACGGCGCAGTCCCGTCGACGGGGGTGCTCAGGCAGCGGTGGACCGGGAGGTTGCCCGGCTGCGGGGCCAGGACGCGCCTGGTCTGGTCCGCGCTTCGATGGGGCTTGCTCGCGGTGAGCGCGGCGAACCGGTCGAGGTCGTCGTCATCGAGGAGCGGAACGGGCCGACCGGGGACGTGCTCGCCTACGAACCGGTCGGTGCCCTCGCGTCCGCCCGCGACGCTTGACGTCTGTTACACCAGCTATGTAACACTAACTGCGTCGCGTGTGTTGCGTGACACAGTCCGTGGAGAGGTGTGGCGTGACGCGAACAGGTGGACCGCTGGCCGGGGTCAAGGTCGTGGAGCTGGCCGGGCTCGGTCCAGCGCCCTTCTGCGCGATGCTGCTGGCCGACCTGGGCGCCGACGTGGTGCGGGTGGACCGGCCGACGGCATCCGGCGGAGAAGGGGATCTGCTCAACCGCGGCAAGCGCTCCGTGCAGGTCGACCTCAAGCACGAGCGCGGCGCGGAAGCCGTCCTCGCCCTGGTCGCGCAGGCCGACGTGCTGCTGGAAGGGCTGCGCCCGGGCGTCACCGAGCGGTTGGGGGTGGGACCAGAGCAGTGTTGGGCGGTCAACTCCAAGCTCGTCTACGGGCGGATGACCGGGTGGGGCCAGCAGGGACCGCTGGCGCCGACCGCGGGCCACGACATCGACTACATCGCGCTCACCGGCATGCTGCACGCGATCGGCCGCCAGGGCGGCCCGCCGCAGGTCCCGGCGAACCTGCTCGGCGACTTCGGCGGCGGCGCGATGTACCTGGCCGTCGGGGTGCTGGCGGCGCTGCTCGAGGCGCGCACCAGCGGTCGCGGGCAGGTCGTCGACGCGGCCATCGTGGACGGTGCCGCGCACCTCGGCGCGATGCTGTTCGGGTTCCTGGGCACCGGTGGGTGGAAGACCGAGCGCGGCACGAACCTGCTCGACACCGGGGCCCCCTACTACGACGTCTACGAAACGGCCGACGGCGAGCACGTCTCCGTCGGCGCGCTGGAGCCGCAGTTCTACGCCGAACTGGTGGAGCGGTTGGGCCTGGCCGGTGCGGTGCCGGACCGCGACGACCCGGCGAACTGGCCGCGGCTGCGGGAAATCTTCGCCGAGACCTTCCGGCAGCGCACCCGCCAGGAGTGGACCGAGGTGTTCGACGGGTCCGACGCCTGCGTGGCCCCGGTGCTGTCCATGACCGAAGCTGAGGCGCACCCGCACATGTCGGCCCGCGAAACCCTGGTGCGCCGCGACGGCGTGCTGCAACCGGCTCCGGCACCCCGATTCAGCCGCACCCCCAACCCCGAGCCGGGACCGGTGGCGGTGCCCGGCTCGCACACCGGGGACGTGGCGCGGGACTGGGCGGTCCCGCACGACCTGCTCGACTCGGGCGCCTTCGGCCCGAAGCGCTGACCTGCGCGAACGGCGGGGCGGTGACAGGAAGGTTCCCATGCTCACCGCCGGCCGCGCGGCGGGCACGGTGACAGGAAGGTTCCCTTCCTCGCATGACCAGCACGGATCGAATGGAGGCGTGAGCCGATGCGCAGGGAGTTGTTCGAGCCCGAGCACGAGGCGTTCCGGGAGGCGGTGCGCACGTTCGTGAACAAGGAGCTCGTGCCGCACGTCGAGGAGTGGGAAGCCGCCGGGGTGGTCAGCCGGGAGGCCTGGTTGGCGGCCGGTGCGCAGGGGCTGCTCGGCTTCGCCGTCGACGAGCGCCACGGCGGCGGGGGAGTCGACGACTTCCGGTTCAACGTCGTCTTCGACGAGGAGCTGGTCGCCGCGGGCATCTCCGGGTTCGGCTCCCCGCTGCACAACGACATCATCGCGCCCTACCTGGTGGCGCTGGCCACCGAGGAGCAGAAGCAGCGCTGGCTGCCGGGCTTCTGCTCGGGCGAGATCATCACCGCGATCGCCATGACCGAGCCGGGCGCGGGCAGCGACCTGCAGGGCATCCGCACCACCGCGGTCCGCGACGGCGACGACTTCATCCTCAACGGGCAGAAGACTTTCATCAGCAACGGCATCCTCGCCGACCTGGTGATCGTGGTGGCCCGCACCGACCCCGACGCCGGGCACGAGGGCATCAGCCTGCTGGTGGTGGAGCGCGGCATGCCCGGCTTCGAGCGCGGCCGCAACCTGGACAAGATCGGCCAGAAGTCGCAGGACACCGCCGAGCTGTTCTTCAACGACGTGCGGGTGCCCGCCAGCAACCTGCTCGGCGAGGAGGGCAAGGGCTTCATCTACCTGATGCAGAACCTGCCGCAGGAGCGGCTGTCGATCGCGGTCGCCGCGGCGGCCACCGCGGAGAAGGTCCTCGGCACCACCAAGGAGTACTGCAAGGACCGCACCGCCTTCGGCCGCCCCATCGGCAAGTTCCAGCACATCCGCTTCGAGCTGGCGGAGATGGCCACCGAGGTCGAGATCGGCCGGGTGTTCACCGACCGCTGCGTGCAGGACCACGTCCGCGGCGAGCTCGACGTCGAGCACGCCGCGATGGCGAAGTGGTGGCTCAGCGAGCTGAACAAGCGCGTGGTGGACCGCTGCCTGCAGCTGCACGGCGGCTACGGCTACATGACCGAGTACCCGGTGGCCAAGGCGTTCCTGGACTCGCGCATCCAGACCATTTACGGCGGCACGACCGAGATCATGAAGGAGATCATCGGCCGTTCCATGGGGTTCTGAGGACCGCGGGTGCGCCTCCGGGTCTAGCCGCGGGCGCACTGGCGTGGGAAGTTCGGTGCCATGGACTGGATCGTCGCTCCCGACGGGAACGGGCGAGCGCTGCCCGACGTCCTGCCGTCGCTGCTGGGGTCGATGGGGCTGTCGGGGTTCACCGACACCCTCGGGCTCCCGGAGTGCCGGACGACGGCGGTGCTGCTGGTCGACGGGCTCGGCCACGACCTGCTGCGCGACCACGCCGCGGACGCGCCGTTCCTGGCGGACCTGCTGACCAGGGCGCCGCTGACGGCCGGGTTCCCGACCACCACGGTCACCAGCATCACCTCGCTGGGCACCGGTCGGTGTGCCGGGGAGCACGGGCTCGTCGGCTACACCTTCGCCGAACCGTCCGGTGGCCTGCTGCACCCGCTGAGCTGGTCATCGCGCAGTGACCGCCGCAGCCTCCTGGAGAGCTGGCCGCCCGAGCAGGTGCAGCCGACGGCGACGGTGCTGGAGCGGGCTGCGGCGGCCGGGGTCACCGTGCGGACCGCGGTGCCCGCCGAGTTCGAAGGCAGCGGCCTGACCCGAGCCGCCCTGCGCGGTGCGGAGTTCCGCGGGCAGCGCGCGCTGGGCGACCTGGCCGCCGAGCTGCTGGCGGCGCTCAACGCGGACGGACCCGGGCTCTGCTACGGCTACCACGGTCACCTCGACTGGCTCGGTCACGTGCACGGACCTGGTTCGCTGCCGTGGCGGTACCAGCTGGCCCAAGTCGACCGGCTGGTGATGACGCTGGCCGAGCGGCTGCCACCGGGCGCGGTGCTGGCGGTGATCGCCGACCACGGCATGGTCGAGGTCGACCCCGCCACCGCGCTCGACGCCGACACCGATCCCGCGCTGCGCAACGGGGTCCGGCTGCTGGGTGGGGAGGCCAGGGCCCGGCACGTCTACGTCGAACCCGGCGCGCTCGATGACGTGCTCGCCGCGTGGCGGGAGCGGATCGGCGAGCACGGGCTGGTGCTGACCGGCGAGCAGGCGATCGACGAGGGCTGGTTCGGGCCGGTGGTGGCCGACCCGGTGCGCCCCCGCATCGGGGACGTGCTGGCGATCATGCGCTCCTCCGAGGTGGTCCGGTCGGTGGCCGAACCGGGGGAGGCCGCGCTGCTCGGCCAGCACGGTTCGCTGACCGCCGCCGAACAGCTGGTCCCGCTGCTGGTGCTGGGCGGTTGACCGATGGGCGACGAGGGGCTGTTCGGACCGCGGACCGTGACCTGGCACCTGCACGCCGACCCGGCGATGTGGATCGCCGGGATCTGCAGCCTCCACCTGCAAGCGCTGCACCCGCGGGCGGTGGCCGCGGTGGTGCAGAACTCGCGGTTCCAGGACGACCCGCTCGGCCGCCTGCAGCGCACCGGTGACTTCGTCGCCACCACCACCTACGGCACGACCGGCGAAGCCGCCAAGGCGGCGGCCCGGGTGCGCGGCGTGCACCGCAGGCTGCGGGGAACCGACCCGAGAACCGGTGCCGAGATCCGGCTCGACGAGCCCGAGCTGCTGCTGTGGGTGCACTGCGCCGAGGTCACGTCCTTCGCCGGGGTCGTGCGCCGCGCCGGGTTCCCGATGAGCCTCGCCCAGCTGGACCAGTACTTCGACGAACAGCGCCGGTCCGCGGAACTGGTCGGGCTGGACCCGGCGGGGGTACCCGGGTCGAGCCGGGACATGGCGGCCTACTTCGCGCGGGTGCGCCCGCAGCTGCGCCGCACCGACGAATCCGACCTGATCTACCGGTTCCTGCACCGCCCGCTGTCACCGTGGTGGGCGCTCCCGGTGAACCTCGCTTACCTGCCGCTGGGCCACCTGGCGTACTCGGTGCTCCCGGTGTGGGCGCGCCGCATCCACGGCCGCCCGGCGTACCCCCCACCGGTTGTCGCGGCCGGACTGCGCGGCTTCCGCGCGGCGGGACTGGCAGTCCCGGACCAGCTGCGCTTCCGCTACCCGGGCGACCACGTCCAGCGCGCCCTGGACCGGCTCGGCGCAGCGGCAGCGCCCACCAGCGGAGGGCCCCGCCCGTGACGTGAGCATGGGAACCTTCCTGTCACCTGGCGCGCGAGCATGGGAACCTTCCTGTCACGCCAGGCGCGTGAAAGTGCGGCACGGGGTCTTCCCGTCAGCTACGGGCGTGCAGTGGAGGAAGGGAACCTTCCTGTCATCCACCGGCGGGCGAGGTGGAGCATGGGAACCTTCCTGTCACCCGCGCCCCGTTCCCGCCCGGCGGGCGGTCACTGGCGGAGCAGCAGGTTGGAGCCGTCGGCGAAGTCGATCGAGACGAACGGGCAACCGGCGATCGTCCGGCCCAGCAGCACGTCGCGGATCCCGGCCACCGCGTTCGGCGGCTGCTGCCACCACGTGATCAGCGACGTGTTCAGCCCGGGCAGCGGTGCCGGCGGTGGGACCTGGTGCGGCGGCAGGTCGACGAAGCGGGCCGGGATGACCACCGCGAAGCGCTGGTCGGTGGCGACCAGCCAGGCGTAACCGTTGCCCGCGGCCAGCACGTCGGCGACCTGGACGGCGAGGCGACCGCCGTCGGCCGCGGTTGCCCAGCCGCGGATTCCCCAGTCGTGCACCCACTCGTCGCCCACGTGGCCACCACGCGTGGTGAGCTCGGACGGCTTCGCGTACGTCTCCGGTACTTCCTGGGTGCACTTCGGCACCGGGTTGACCGGCGTGTGCGGAACGCTGGTCCGACCTGCCACGGTGGATGCCAGGTACCCCGGTCGGCGCTCGAAGATCCGGTGGAACGACTCGCCGCGCTGCAGCCAGCCGTGCTCGGCCACCTTCACCACGTCAGCCGGGCGGGCTACCAAGTCGATCCTCCGAGTGCGTCGCGGGCGAGTTGGAGAGCGCGGTTCGGGTCGGCCTTCGCCGGGAGCTGGAGATCGAGCCGGGACTGGTCCGCGAAGGTGATCTGCAGGTAGTTCCCGCTGCGGTCGTCCTTGTCGTAGCCCGGCCGCCGGAACTTGCGCTCACCGACGGCGTAGTCGACGACCTGGTCCACGTCGATGCAGGCCTTCTCCACGACCTCGGGGGTCTGGATCCTCTCCCCGTGCTCGAAGAACCGCCCCTTGCTGTTGATCGTGCTGTGCATGGCCCCCGCGAAGTCGTCGGCGAACCTGCCGACCGGGCCGGTCACCTGCATGACCTTGCCCATGCCCTTGTCGAGCCAGTCGAGGGCGCCGTCCGGGAACTCGGCGATCTCCAGCAACGCCAGCCGGGTTGGGGTCGCCACCAGGATGCCCGGCTTCTCACCGGGTGCCTTGTCGCCGGAGGTGCCGCTCATCCGCACGGCCAGGGAGTCGGCGTCGCGCGCTGAGACGATGGCCGACGGGGCGTTCCGGTCATCGGCCTGCTCGTCGACCGAGTTGAAGACGGCGGAGACCCGCATCGACAGCGCACCGGCCTGGAACAGCGCCCGGGCCGCCAAGCCGCGCTTGCGCTTGCCGTGCTCGTCCAGACCGGCCACCTCGAACAGCGGGATGTGGAACGGATCCGGGAAGGCCCAGGTGATGGGTTCTCCCGGCTCGCACCACCAGGACCTGGCGCTCAGGACCAGGTGCTCCAAGTCGTAGGTCATCCGCTACCCCGTCCGCGTCGCGGTTATGAGAAGCCCTTCTCCTGCGCGGCCTTGCTCTCCTCGGGAGTGAGCTCGCCGCTGATCCGCTGGTCCGCCTCGTCGTACATCGCCTTGGGGATCTCCTTGATGGCCTGACCCGTGACTGTATCGCCCACGGCGTTGACCCCGGCACCGACGAGGCTGGAGGAGCCGCCGAGGACGCCACCGATCGCCTTGCCCGCGAGGTTGGCGGCCAGCGCCTCCTCGCCGGTCTTGTGCAGCCCCCGGCCCTTCATGAAGACGTTGCTGGTCTTGGAGGTGGCGAACTCGCGCAGCACCTCACCCGTCTCGGGGTCCTTCACCTTCTCGATCTTGCCCTTGGAGACCTGCTTGGCGAGCAGGCGGCCGAGCTTGCCGGTCTCGCGGATCCGGTTGAGCAGCTCTTCGAGCTTCTTCAACCACTTGTAGAGCTGGGCCTGGATCTTCGCGACCTGCGCGGCGATCCGGCCACCGGTGATGCCGACCGAGGCGGTGGTCGTGGCCCCGGCGGCCCCGACCGAGGCCCCCGCGGTGATCCACGACGCGGCGAGCGCGGCCAGCCACTGGATGATCAGGCTGAGGATCAGCTCGGTGAGCAGGTCGATGACGAACTGGACGAACATGTCGAACATGTCCGCGATGCCGTCGAGGGTCTCCTTGAGCCCGCGAACGTCCTCGGCCAGCGCCTTGGTGCCCTCGCCGAACTCGGTCATCTGCTTGCGGAAGGCGTCGCCGTCCTGGCCGACCCAGGTCTCGGCGGTGGCTTCGGCCCGCTTGGGCTCCTGCTCGGCGACCTGGTCGAGCCACTGCGCGACCTGCTCCCAGCCCTTGCCGGTGGCGCGCATCTGCTCCGGGTCGCCGATGGCCTGCTCGGCGATCTCGATCAGCGGCGTCATCACGATCGACACCAGGAAGCCGAGGCCGTTGTCCAGCAGCGCCTGGCCGGGGTTCTGCAGCAGCTCCATCTGCTCCTGGCGCGCCGAGATGACCGCGGAGGTCCACTCGGGGGCGGCGGAACCGTCCGCGAGGTTGCCGCCGTTGGTGTTCACCGCCGCGTCCCGCAGGCCGTAGGCGGCGTTGGCCGCCGACGAGCCGCGCGTCAGGGTCTGCTCAGCCCAGTTCTTGCGGGTGGCGTCGCCCTGGTTCAGTTCCTCGAAGGTTCCCGGCCCGCTCATCCCGCAAGTCCTTCCCCGGCCTTGTTCAGCAATTCGATGATCTGCTGCTCGGTCTCGTCGTAGTCCTTGACGGTGTCGTCGAGCGCCTGCTTGGTGTCGGTGAGGAACTGCTGGGCCTTCTGCGCCATCTCCTGGCAGCCCTGCAGCGTCTCGAAGTACTTGTCGCTGATGCCCACGGCGTTGCCGATCGGGCCGAAGCACTGGTCGTCGGTTCGAGCCTGCTCCAGCAGCTGGGCCAGTTGCCCGAATTTGTCGGCCAAGCTCTCCGAGCCGCTGCCGTGCCCCGACAACGTGCCGGGCGTCATCTTCAGCTCGCCACCCACGGTGCCCCCTCAGTGAGAACGTCTGATCGCCGAGTCCTGTCGGCTTCGACGTTGTTCGGGCGGTGCCGGTTCCGGTCAATCCCGCGGAGTCCTGCCGTCCCGGGACAGGTCGCCGCGAAATGATGTCCGAAACAGCCTACCTGCGGATTCGGCGACATCAAGGGACTTTTCCGTCATCGGCACCGCGGTGGTGCGCAGGATGGCCTTCCGGCTGTGCTCGGCAGTCGGGGAGCGCGAGCATGGGAACCTTCCTGTCATCCGCACTCCCCGAACCTGGCGGGCAAAGGGGACTTTCCTGGCATTTCCGCTCAACCGGGTGCGAGCATGGGAACCTTCCTGTCATCGAGGCGCCCGCTGGGCGGGTTCCGCGCGTCCGTCCGGGGCACAATCAAAACGAGCGGGCAATCTTGTCCACCTCTTGTATCTATGTTGTGAACAACATAAGGTTTCGCCTTGAACGGAACGAGTTTTCCGCCAAGCGGAATGCCTCCGGGAGGCTGAGCAATGCAGTCGACCAGCATCGAGCCCGAGCAGCGCGCGCTCGACCAGGTGGTGCGGGAGTTCCGCGCCGCGCTGCCGCCGAACTCGGTGATCACCGATCCGCAGCGGCTGCGCACCTACGAGTGCGACGGGCTGGCCAGCTACCGGGTAGTCCCGGCCGTCGTGGTGCTGCCCGAGACCGCCGAGCAGGTCCGCGTGATCGTCCGGGCCTGCGCCGAGCACGGCGTTCCGTTCGTGGCGCGCGGGTCCGGCACCGGCCTGTCCGGCGGGGCGCTGCCGCACTCCTCCGGCGTGCTGGTGGTGACCTCGAAGATGCGGCGGATCCTGGAGGTCGACCTGGCCAACGAGCGCGCCGTGGTGGAGCCCGGCGTGATCAACCTCGACGTCACCAGGGCCGTCGCCGACCAGGGCTACTACTTCGCGCCGGACCCCTCCAGCCAGCAGGTCTGCTCGGTCGGCGGCAACGTCGCGGAGAACTCCGGCGGCGCGCACTGCCTGAAGTACGGGTTCACCACCAACCACATCCTCGGGCTCGAGGTGGTCACGCCCGACGGTGACGTGGTCGAGCTCGGCGGCCCGGCGCGCGAAGCGCCCGGTTACGACCTGCTCGGCGCGTTCATCGGCAGCGAGGGCACCCTCGGCGTCGTCACCAAGATCACCGTGCGGCTGCTGCGCAGGCCCGAGTCGGTGCAGACGCTGCTCGCCGGGTTCCCGTCGACCGACGAGGCGGGCGCGGCGGTTTCAGCGATCATCGCCGACGGCGTCACCCCGGCCGCGATCGAAATGATGGACGCGCTGGCCATCGAAGCCGCCGAGCAGGCCGTCCAGTGCGGCTACCCGGAAGGCGCGGGCGCGGTGCTGGTCGTCGAACTGGACGGCCCGGCGGCCGAGGTCGAGCACACCTTCGCCGAGGTGGAGCGGCACTGCGGCGCGCACGGCGCGTTCGAGATCCGGGTCGCCGCCGACGACCACGAGCGGGCGATGATCTGGAAGGGCCGCAAGTCCGCCTTCGCCGCCGTCGGCCGCATCAGCCCCGACTACATCGTGCAGGACGGCGTTATCCCCCGGACCGCGCTGCCAGAGGTCCTCGGACGCATCTCCCGATTGTCGGCCGAATCCGGGGTGCGGGTCGCCAACGTCTTCCATGCCGGTGACGGCAACCTGCACCCGCTGGTGCTCTTCGACGACTCCGAGCCCGGCGCCAACGAGCGGGCTGAGCAGGTCTCCGGCGCGATCCTCGACCTGTGCATCGAGCACGGCGGGTCGATCACCGGGGAGCACGGTGTCGGCGCGGACAAGGTCAAGTACATGGGCCGGATGTTCACCGCCGACGACCTGGACACCATGCAGCGCGTGCGCTGCGCCTTCGACCCGGCCGGGATCTGCAACCCGGGCAAGGTCTTCCCCACGCCGAGGCTGTGCGGCGAGGTCCCCGGGCCGCGGCGCGGCGTGCACCCACTGACCGAAGCGGGATTGGCGGAGCAGTTCTGATGCCCACGACGACCGAGGAAGCACTGGCCGCCGCGCTGGGCGCGGAGAACGTGCGGGAAGCCGACGAGTCCGACGCGGTGGGCGGCGTCCGTCCACAGTGGGTGGCCAGGGTGGACGGCACCGAGAGCGCCGCGACGGCGATGAAGGTCGCCGCCGAGCACGGGCTGCGGGTGGTGCCCAAGGGGTCCGGCAGCAAGCTCGACTGGGGTGCCGCGCCGACCGCGGTCGACCTGCTGCTCGACGTCTCCGCAGCCACCGGGATCGTCGAGCACGCGGCCGGTGACCTCGTCGTGCACGCCCTGGCGGGCACCCCGATCACCGAGGTCAACGACACCGTGCGCGCGGCCGGTCAACAGCTCGCGATCGACCAGCCGCCGCCGACCGCGACCGTGGGCGGCGTGGTCGCCACCGGCACATCCGGTCCGTGCCGCCACCTCTTCGGCGGGGTGCGCGACCTGCTCATCGGCATCACGGTGGTGCGCGCTGACGGCACCGTGACCACCGCGGGCGGCAAGGTCGTCAAGAACGTCGCCGGATACGACCTCGGCAAGCTCTACACCGGATCCTTCGGCACCCTAGGCGTGATCACCGAAGCGGTGTTCCGCCTCCACCCGGTCGCCGCCGAGCACCGCTGGATCGCGGTCACCACCACCGACCCGTCGACCGCCGGTGACCTGGCCGACGCGATCCGGCACTCGCAGGCAGTGCCCACCGCGATCGAGCTGGACCGCGCCGAACCCGGCGGGCCGATCACGGTCTGCGCGCAGCTGGAGGGCCGCCCGGCAGCGACCCACGACCGCGCCTCGGAGCTGGCCGCCACGCTCGGGCGCGAGGCGGAAGTCCTGGAACAGGCACCGGCGTGGTGGGGGCGGTACCCGTTCGAACCAGCCGGGACCGGCCTGCGCGTGGCCGCCGAACCCGCGAAGCTGCCGTACCTGCTGACCGCAGTTCGCGAAGCGGCTGACGGGCTTGCGGTGTCCATCCGCGGCGCAGCCGGACTCGGCGTGCTGCACGCGGGCCTGCCCGGCGACAGCGCCCCTGGCGCAGTCGCCGAGTTCGTCACCGCGCTGCGTGCCCGCTGCGAGTACGCGGTGGTGGAACGTGCGCCGCGCGCCGTCCTCGCCGAGATCGACCCGTGGGGGCCGGTCGCGCCGGGACTGCTCACCCTGATGCGCCGCACCAAGGACCAGTTCGACCCGGACCACCGGCTCGCCCCGGGCCGGTTCGTGGGAGGAATCTGATGACCGAGACCCCGTCCCGCCCGGGGGCCTTCGACGCCCACCACCCGCCGCAGCGCGAACTCGTCGACGACTGCGTGCACTGCGGGTTCTGCCTGCCGACCTGCCCCACCTACGACCTGTGGGGCGAGGAGATGGACTCGCCACGCGGGCGCATCTACCTGATGAAGGAAGGCCTGGAAGGCGAGCCCATGACCGACACCATGGTCGGGCACTTTGACGCCTGCCTGGGCTGCATGGCCTGCGTGACCGCCTGCCCGTCCGGCGTGCAGTACGGGACGCTGATCACCGAGACACGTGCCCAGGTGGAGCGGAACCACCAGCGCAGCCGCTGGGAACGCTTCATGCGCACCGCGATCTTCACCCTCTTCCCGTACCCGCGGCGGCTCACCGCGCTGCGCGGGCCGCTGGCGCTCTACCAGCGGCTCGGGCTCGGCAAACTGGTCAAGAAGACCGGGCTGCTGGCGAAGCTGCCCGAAGGCCTGCAGACGATGGAGTCCCTGGCGCCGCCGATCAAGCGGGCACCCAAGCTCGGCCAGCGCGTCCCGGCGCGGGGCAGGCGGCGCGCCACCATCGGCATGATCACCGGCTGCGTGCAGAGCGCGTTCTTCCCCGACGTCAACGCCGCGACCGCCCGCATCCTCTCCGCCGAGGGCTGCGACGTCGTGATCCCCCCGTCGCAGGGCTGCTGCGGCGCGCTCAGCGAGCACTCCGGCCGGGAAGCCGAAGCCGTGGAGTTCGCACGCAACCTCCTGGACGTGTTCGAGCAGTCCAGTGTGGACTACGTGGTCATCAACTCGGCGGGCTGCGGCTCGACGCTGAAGGAGTACCCGCGGCTGCTGCAGGACGACCCCGAGTACGCGGCGAAGGCCGAGGAGTTCTCATCGCGGGTCCGCGACATCGCCGAACTGCTGGTCGAACTCGGCCCGGTCGCCGAACGCCACCCGCTCCCCGTGGAGGTCGCCTACCACGACGCCTGCCACCTCGCGCACGGCCAGGGCATCCGCTCGCAACCGCGAGAACTGCTGCGCGCGATCCCGGGCCTGGAGGTCCGCGAGATCAGCCGCGGTGAACTGTGCTGCGGCTCAGCAGGCGTCTACAACCTGCTCCAACCGGAACCGGCGCGAGAACTCGGCGACCGCAAGGCGGACAACGTCCTGGCCACCGGAGCGCGCCTGCTGGTCACGGCCAACCCCGGCTGCTCGATGCAGATCCGCACCGCGCTGGAACGCCGCGGCGAGCACATGGCGATGGCGCACACGGTCCAGGTCCTGGATGCCTCGATCCGCGGCCTCGGCGTGGAGGCCCTGCTACGCGACTGACCCACCACCAGGGGCGGGGCCGGTCCGCCGGCCTCGCCTCCGGCATGCGCGCCGACGTGAGCATGGGAACCTTCCTGTCATCCGGGTGCGAGCATGGGAACCTTCCTGTCAGCGCAACCGAGAGCTGGTTCGGACGACGAGGAGCGACCCTTGACCGACCCGGAGGGGCAGTCCGGCTGCCTGGCCTGCGACCTCACCTCCGGCGCGGCGCACCTCCCGGGTGGGCGAGTGCACGAGACCCGGTCCTGGGTGGTGGAGCACTGCATCGGCCCGCTCGGGATCGGAACGCTGGTGGTCAAGCCGTTCCGCCACGTCCTGCACATCGCGGACCTGTCCGCGGGGGAGAGCGCCGAACTAGGGCCGCTCCTGCAGCGGGTGACCGCGGCGGTTGACGAGGTCATGCGCCCCGAGCAGGTCTACGCGTGCCTGTGGTCGCACTCGGGCGGTGTGCCGGGGCACATCCACTTCGTCGTGCAGCCCGCCACCCGTGAGCTGATGGACCACTTCAGTACCTACGGCCCGGCGCTGCAGGTGGCGATGTTCGCCGAAGGCGAGCTGCCGGGCGAAGCAGCAGTGGCGGCGACCTGCGACCCGTACCGAGCGGTCTTGGGCGCCTGCTGATATGTCAGAAAGGTTCCCATGCCCTCGGAGCGCGCGCCGACCGCCCGGTGGGTCCGGATCGCGGTGCCCGCCGCCAGCCTCGGCCCCGATCTACTGGTGTGAGCATGGGAACCTTCCTGTCAGCGCAGCCTCGCCCAGCCGCCGCTACCGGAGCTGCACGAGCGCGGTGTCGATGACCTCCCGGCTGTCCGCCAGCAGGGCTTCTGCCGCGGTGCGGCCGGTCGCGGCCGGGTAGGCGTCGACGAGCCCTGGATGACAGGAAGGTTCCCGTGCTCGCACCGCTGGCCTCGGTCCCGAGGCGCGGATCGGCGGCGCGGGTTCGACCTGCGCCGCCGCGCGCGGCACTACCGGCGGGATTTCTCCTCCAGTCGCAGCGCCACGCCGAGCGCGAAGAACGTCGGAGCCCACTCGCCGACGAAGATCCCCCAGCGGTCGGCGCGCTCCACGTGCTCGGCCTTGGTGGAGATGACCCAGCTCACCAGGCTGAGCCCGATGGACACGAATCCCGCGGTGAAAAGGTGATCGGAGGTCAGACCCGCGTCGCGAAGCTTCGTCAACATGTTCAGCCCCTCTCGTAACCGGAATCCCCAGCCTTGCAACCAACAGAGCTGGCCGCACGTTGATGTTCAGTCCTTCCGAAGCCTGTGGCCGCTGCCGAGCTGTGGGCCACCAACCCCGAGGGCCCCCAGCCCCCACCGCGACGCGGAGCGGTGGGGCCGACCACGCGCACGTTCGCCCATGCGCGGGACCTGCGGTCAGGTCAAGAGCACCTTGACTGTGACAGCGCTGGTGTCACACTCTGGGTGGAGTACCTGCCGCAACGAGGAGGCACGCCGCACATGTCCGAGGCGTTCGTCTACGACGCGATCCGCACACCGCGCGGTCGCGGCAAGAAAACCGGGTCGCTGCACGGGGTCAAACCGATCAGCCTGGTCGTGGGCCTCATCCAGGAGCTGCAGCGCCGCCACCCCCAGTTGGATCCCGCGCTGATCGACGACGTCGTGCTCGGCGTGGTCTCGCCGGTGTCCGACCAGGGCGGCGACATCGCCAAGACCGCCGCGCTGGCCGCCGGGCTGCCGGAGACGGTCAGCGGTGTGCAGCTCAACCGCTTCTGCGCCTCGGGGCTGGAGGCCGTCAACATCGCCGCGCAGAAGGTGCGCTCCGGCTGGGAGGACGCCGTGCTGGCCGGTGGCGTCGAGTCCATGTCGCGGGTGCCGATGGGCTCCGACGGCGGTGCCTGGGCGCTGGACCCGGAGACGAACTTCGACACCTCGTTCGTGCCGCAGGGCATCGGCGCCGACCTGATCGCCACCCTCGAGGGCTTCGACCGGACCACTGTGGACTCCTACGCGGCCGAGTCGCAGACCCGCGCCGCCAAGGCCTGGGCCGACGGCCGCTTCGCCCGCTCCGTGGTGCCGGTGGTCGACCGCAACGGGCAGGTCGTCCTGGACCGCGACGAGCACATCCGCGCGAACACCACGGCCGACAGCCTCGGCGGCTTGAAGTCGTCCTTCGCCGACATCGGCGAGCTCGGCGGGTTCGACGCCGTGGCGTTGCAGAAGTACCACTGGGTCGAGCGCATCGACCACGTGCACACCGCGGGCAACTCCTCCGGCATCGTGGACGGCGCGGCCCTGGCCCTGATCGGCGGTGAGTCGCTCGGCGAGCGGACCGGCCTGCGCCCGCGCGCCCGCATCGTCTCCGCCGCGCTCTCCGGCGCGGACCCGACGATCATGCTGACCGGCCCCGGCCCCGCCGTGCGCAAGGCCCTGGCCAAGGCAGAGCTGAGCATCGACCAGATCGACCTGGTGGAGATCAACGAGGCGTTCGCCGCCGTCCCGCTGAAGTTCATGAAGGAGTTCGGCGTCAGCCACGACAAGGTCAACGTCAACGGCGGCGCCATCGCGATGGGGCACCCGTTGGGCGCCACCGGGGCGATGATCCTGGGCACCCTGATCGACGAGTTGGAGCGCCGCAACCTGCGCTACGGCCTGGCCACGCTGTGCATCGGCGGCGGCATGGGGATCGCGACGATCGTGGAACGCATCGGCTGAAGGACGACATTGCACATGAGCGAGCAGAACACCATCCGCTGGGAGTCCGACGCCGACGGCATCGTCGTGCTGACCCTGGACGACCCGCAGCAGCAGGCCAACACCATGAACGAGCGCTACCAGCGCAGCATGGCCGAGGCCGTGCAGCGCCTGGAGGACGAGCGCGAGAACATCACCGGTGTGGTCATCACCTCCGCGAAGAGCACCTTCTTCGCCGGTGGTGACCTGCGCGAACTCGTCCAGGCACGCCCGGAGGACGCCGCGCGCGTCACCGAGACCACCACCGCCGTCAAGAAGCAGCTGCGCCGCCTGGAAACCCTCGGCGTGCCGGTCGTGGCCGCGCTCAACGGCACCGCCCTCGGCGGCGGCCTGGAGATCGCGCTGGCCTGCCACCACCGCATCGCGCTCAACGACCCCAAGGCCCGCTTCGGATTCCCCGAGGTCACGCTCGGCCTGCTGCCCGGCGCGGGCGGCGTGGTCCGCACGGTGCGGATGCTGGGGATCGCCGACGCGCTGCTCAACGTGCTGCTGCAGGGGCAGCGGCTGCGCCCGGAGAAGGCCGCCAAGATCGGCATCGTCGACGAGCTGGTCGATGCGCCCGAGGAGCTGCTGACCCGCGCCAAGGAGTGGATCAAGGTCAACCCCGAGGCGGCCCAGCCGTGGGACAAGCCCGGCCACAAGATCCCCGGCGGCACCCCGTCGAACCCGAAGTTCGCCGCCAACCTGCCCGCGTTCCCGGCGAACCTGCGCAAGCAGCTCAAGGGCGCCCCGCTGCCCGCGCCGAAGAACATCATGGCCGCCGCGGTGGAAGGCGCCCAGGTCGACTTCGACACCGCGCTGACCATCGAAGGCCGCTACTTCGTGGAGCTCGTGTGCGGGCAGACCGCGAAGAACATGAGCAAGGCGTTCTTCTTCGACCTGCAGCACATCAACTCCGGCGGCAGCCGCCCAGCCGGTGAGCCGACCTGGCAGGCGGAGAAGGTCGCGGTGCTCGGCGGCGGCATGATGGGCGCCGGCATCGCCTACGTCTGCGCCAAGGCCGGGATGCAGGTGGTGCTCAAGGACATCTCCCCTGAAGCAGCCGAGAAGGGCAAGGCCTACTCGGTGAAGCTGGAGGAGAAGGCCGTCGCCAAGGGCCGCACCACCCAGGAGGCGTCCGACGAGCTGCTGGCCCGCATCACCCCCACCGACCAGCTGGAACCGCTGTCCGGCTGCGACCTGGTGATCGAGGCGGTCTTCGAGGACACCGAGCTCAAGCACCAGGTCTACGGCGAGGTCGAGGAGGTGGTCACCGACGACGCGCTGATCGCCTCCAACACCTCCACGCTGCCCATCACCGGGCTGGCCGAGGGCGTGCGCCGCCGCGAGGACTTCATCGGCCTGCACTTCTTCTCGCCGGTGGACAAGATGCCGCTGGTGGAGATCATCTGCGGCGAGCACACCAGCGACAAGGCGCTGGCCCGCGCCTTCGACGTGGTGCAGCAGATCAAGAAGACGCCGATCGTGGTCAACGACAGCCGCGGCTTCTTCACCAGCCGGGTCATCGGCACCTTCCTCAACGAGGGGGTGTCGATGCTCGCCGAGGGCATCCACCCGGCCTCGATCGAGCAGGCCTCGGCCCAGGCCGGGTTCCCGGCACCGGTGCTGCAGCTGTTCGACGAGCTCACCTTCACCCTGCCGCGCAAGATCCGCGACGAGACGCGGCGCGCGGTGGAGGAAGCGGGTGGCACCTGGACGCCGCACCCGGCCGAGCAGGTGCTGGACCGGATGATCGACGAGTTCGACCGCAAGGGCCGCTCCAGCGGCGCCGGCTTCTACGACTACGTCGACGGCAAGCGCACCGGCCTCTGGCCGGGGCTGGTCGAGCACTTCGGCAGCGCCGACCGCGACCAGTCCCAAGTGGACCTGGCCGACCTGCGGGAGCGGATGCTGTTCGTGGAGGCGCTGGAAACCGTCAAGTGCTTCGACGAGGGAGTGCTGCGATCGGTCCCGGACGCCAACATCGGCTCGATCTTCGGCATCGGCTTCCCCGCCTGGACCGGCGGAGTCGTGCAGTACATGAACGGATACCCAGGAGGTTTGGCCGGGTTCGTGGCCCGCGCCCGAGAACTGGCCGACCGCTACGGCGACCGCTTCGACCCGCCCGCTTCCCTGGTGAAGCGCGCGGAAGCGGGCGAACCGTTCGACATCGGCGAACCCGACGAGGGGATCGTCTCCGCCACGGCGGCGTGACCCGTGCCGGGTGGGCGCCGACCCCGGCGCCCACCCGCGCAGCGGAGCCGCCATCGCTGCGTGCTCGCGTCAGGTGACAGGAAGGTTCCCATGTTCACCTCAGCGGGGGCGTGGGTGACAGGAAGGTTCCCTTTTCGCAGAACTACAACCTGATGAGCTGTGCTGTTGCTGTTTTCCCTGGTCAATGCGGCTGTTAGGCCTGTTCCAGGATATCACTTGCAGGGTCTTGTGGTGCTCTAGGTATTGCCTGGTCAAGGCCCTGCAAGTGCTGTTCTGCTACAGGAGTGCTACGTGCAAGATCCAGTCCCCAGTGAGCTGGAGGTGCTGAGGTTTTCCTCCAGGTGCGCGATTGATGCGGTGCCTGGGATCGGCAGCGTCACGGGCGAGAGGTCCAGCAGGTAGGCCAGTGCTTGCGGTGCTGGCCAACCCGACTTCAGGACTCGCCCTTGCCGCAGGGGCGAGTAGGGAACGAACGCTGTCCCGCTGGTCGTGCACTCGTTCAGTACCGAGATCTCACCCTCGTAAGGATTGAAGCGGTTCTGCACGGCCGCGATCGGAGTGATCTCGCGGGCTTGCTTGAACTGCGTCAGCGTGACCTTGGAGACGCCGATGAAGCGGATCTTGCCTTCGTCACGCATGTCAGCGAGCACCCCGAGCTGATCAGCGAGCGGCACCTGCGGGTCGACGCGGTGCAGGTAGTACAGCGGGATCTGCTCCAGCTGCAGACGCCGCAGGCTCATTCCGACGCATTGGCGGAGGTACTCCGGGCGTCCCAGCGGTGCCCACTGGTTGGGGCCGTGGCGGGTCATCCCGCCTTTCGTGGCGATCACCAGGTCGTCGGCATATGGGTGCAGTGCCTTGCGGATCAGGTTCTCGGCGGTGTGGGGACCATAGGCGTCGGCCGTGTCGATGTGGTTGACACCGAGTTCGACTGCCCGTCGGAGCAGGGCCTTGGCTTCTTCCGGGTCTGCCGGACGGGACCAATGTCCTGGACCGGTGAGCTGCATCGTGCCGAGCCCGATTCGGCGGACGGGCAGTTCACCGCCGACGCGGAAGACGTCGGTGTGGGTGGCTGTCATCGGCTCTCCCCAGCGGTGGTGATCAGCGGTTTGGCGTTCGAGAGGTCCTGCAGCTCGTCCAGGACGGCGTTGAGCACGTCGTCCGGTTTGAGGCAGGTCGTGTCGAGCCGTAGGACGTTGAGTCCGCGGACGTCGGCCAGGTACGTGGCCGCGTCGTTGAAGTAGCGGCACTCGCGGAGGCTGGAGTCGTCTTGGTCCTGGTACCGGTTGTGCGTGCCCCTGGAGAGCAAGCGGTCGCGCACGACAGGAACGTCCGCGGTGAGGATGACCGTCAGGTCGGCTGGCACGGCGTAGATGGAGAGGGCCTGGAGAAATTCCACGTCAACGCCATCCAGACGCTGCATGACCAAGCTCGATGCCAGGCCCCGGTCCGCGAGGACGGTCGTGCCCTGGGCGAGCTGCGGTTGGATCACGTCGGCTTGGTTGCGGTAGAGGTCGGCGGCCATCAGGCACGCCAGCACGACGCCTCGTGCGGTGTCGACCTGCTTCCTGGCGAATGCGCCGATGTCGCTCATGCTGGGGGAACAGGTCGTGTGGATCGTGTGGCCCGCCGTCCGAAGGGCTGCGTCGAGCCCGCGTAAGAGCGTGGACTTGCCCACGCCGGACGGGCCGTCGACCGAGATGTGAAGCCCGCGTTTCATCGCCCCTCCTCTAGAAGAGCCTGGGTTCGGCGTCGGGTTCTGGAATGGAGGCCGGGGCGAGGTGGATGCCTCCGGCGTCGAGGAGTTGATCCCAGGTGGTGATGCGGAGGTCTTCGATGAGCTTCAGGAAGAGCTTCGCGGTCACCAGCACGTCGAAGTCGACTCGGTGTGGCCGTAGCCCGGAGGGCATCTCCTTGTCGAGCCCGAAGTGCTCCACCAGCGCGGTGAGCTTGTGAGTCTTCTGGTCGGGCCACGCCTTCCGGGCCATCCGCAGCGTGTCGATGGCAACCGCAGGCGACCACTGCGGCATCTTCCGCCCCATCACGTCGAGGTCGATCCGGACGTTGTGCCCGACCGGCACCGCGTCGCCCAGGGCTTTGCCGACCACGTCGCCGATCTCGTCAAATGCTGGCTTGTCTGCGACGTCGTCGTTCGAGATGCCGTGGATTCGGCGAGCGAAGCCCGTGATCGGCTCGATGGGCCGAACGAGCCAGGACACTGTCTCGCCAACGGTTCCTGCCTCGACCGGGACGACGCCCAGTTCCACGAGGTCCGGCGGGCGCTGTCCGTTGCCCTCCACGTCGATCACGGCGAAGGGGCGTCCGTCCCACAGGTCGATCTCAGTCATCGTTCTCGTCCCATCCGATATCCGCCCGTCCGTGCCTGCGGTACTTGTGCGGGCGCTTTTCGTCGTGCATCTGGAAGCCGAGCGTGTTCTGGGCGAAGAGCCGCGCAGGCTCTTCCAGCCCGGCCAGGATGGCGGCGCGCTCGGTGATCTCCACGACGTCGAAGTCTCTCGTGTTCGGCAGGTGCGCGACCGTCGATCGGATGACCTCTTCCGTGGGAATCTTGTGCGCTCCGGCGCAGAGCGCGAGCTGCTTGGCCGGGCAGATGTCGCACAGCTCGCGGATGCCGTAGTGCCCGTTCCAGTCCGGGACTTCGTGGCTGTAGGAGACGCCGCACGAGGTCTTGCGGAACAGCGGCCCGCCATCGCCGTTCTGGAACGCTTCCAGCACGCGATCTTCCAGGCTCTCGGGAAGCCTGCAGGTCGATCCGCTCCTCCAGCGCGTCGACCACCAGACGCGGCCAGTTGATCACCACCTGGCGGACCCGCTCGTCCAGCGTCTCCATCAGCTCCGGGTGCATGTAGGACAGCCGCTGGCGGCCCTCGTAGTAGGCCAACAGCTCGTGCAGCTCCGGCAGCTCGGCGTTGTGCTGCAGGACCAACCGAGTCAGCCACTGCTGCTCGAACTGCGTCGGGGCGTCACCGATCGCCACCAACTCACCCCCTCAGTCCGTTCGGTACGAAGGGGTGGGCGCAACGGTCGCGGCGATCTGCCGTGTGTGTCGCCACTACCCGCCAAGGCGACTGCGTACGGACCTAACCCGCCAAATCCAGGCCGTACGTCCCGTAATGCAGTTGAGTCTCAGTCGTACGAGTGGCTGACTGCTTAGCCGTGCCCCTCGTCTTCGACCGTGACTGCCTCGGCCAGAGCTATCCCTTGCTGACGAGACCTACGTCAATCCATGTCAGTGATCGCCAGAATCCACAACAGACGGAGCCCGGAGTCGTACACGACCCATGTGCCGTTAGAAACACCGGGGAACCATCCACACCAAGCATCCGAGGTGCGATAGGCGCAAACGTCGGGAAGGTAGCGATCACCGGTGAGTGCCTTGTATGCAGACATCGCCGTGTTCATAGCGGCAGTGCCACGCTTCTCCCGGTCCTCCTTGCTGGCATGATCGGGATGCGCGTAGAAGCCACCTGAATCCAGGTATGTCGCCCAATCGCCTGCGACTTGGTAGGGCCAGACCACATCCCACCCGCGCAGACGGCGCCCAAAATCCCTGTACTCAATGGGGCTAGAAATTTGAAAGTGCGGCAACGAATCACGCACGGATTCATGGGCAAGCACAGACTCGATCACATTAGGACTATTCAAGGCATTTCGACTAGCAAGCGAATCGAATACTGGGTGCTCCGCAACATGAAAGCCAGCAAGCTCGGCTCCGCCTTTGTGTCGTTCAGACCGGAACCACTCGACCATCCTGGCCACCGAGCCGTCCTCCGGTATGGCGTGCGGGCGGACTACAAGCTCGTCCGCTAGTCTTTCTACCTGGGCCTCAGACGGCTGACCAGCCTGGCTACCGTGATCCATCATCCTGCGAGTATGGCACACCCAGTGGTCGCTGGGTGTGCCATACACGCCCTGTTTACAGGGCGGCGCATCCTTCCCAGTCTGCGCTGTTCGGCCCCGTTGTGTATGCAGTAATGGTGTCGCGGTCTGCATCGGCGGTGACGACTACTGCTTCCTTGCCGGGAGCGTAAGCCAAATGCCACTCAGTGCTACCATTGGGATCATTTCCCGGCCGAGTATTGTTGGTGGCAATGGTAGTCAGCCAGCAATCAGTGAAGGCATCAGAATTGTTGATGGGGTGACCTGCGTGAATGTGACGAGCGCCGAACGCTTCGTTTCCGCAGAGCAAATTCACTCGACCGCCCGGGGCGTTGTTGAGCGCGAGCACCTCGTTTTCCGCGGGGACACCCGGATTCCGCAAGCAGTCGTCAATCAGCTGCTCCCGGACTGCTGGGTCTTTCGGGAAAATTTCGGCAGAGTCGACGTAGCCCCGGGGTGCAGCTCCTGCGTTGCCAGCCAGAGCGGCAACTAGCCCTCCCGTAACAGTCACGAGAGCCAAACCTCGATGTAGCTTGACGGGCACCATCGCCTCATCCTCCAACGTGAGTTTGCGACTCCGGCGGTGTCTTCCGCTGGACGTTAAGGATCTTTGTGCCTCCATGGAGGCCGGTATAACCGGTGGTTCACTCAGCGTCGCTGAGGGATTCTGCTCAGATGACCTTGATCGAGAGCTCTTGCAACAACCGAATTACCGCACAATCAGACGGCCTGGTCGGGCGTGTTTGCTCGCCAGCTCGCGCCAGCGCGTGACCGCCATCGCGGCCGTCGGCACGGCGTCGATCCGTTTGCCTACGGCGGCGCGGTCGGGTTTGTCGGGGCGGAGCTGGTCGGCGTCGCCAGGCGGGTGGCGGACTTCGACGGCGTCGAAGCACCATTCGGCGACGGGGTTGGCGTGGTGGGTCCAGCCGCGCGACTTGGTCAGCGCCATCAGCTCGGTCATGCCGTAGGTGAGGCCGCGGTAGGTCTGCGGGATCGGCGCGAGGTCGAGCCGGGTCTTCTTCTGGATCTCCTGCCGAACCGGTTCCCCGGACCATTCGTCGTATCCGGCGGCCATCACCCTGAAGTCGCGGCAGTCGGCGGCGATGTCGGCGTAGACGACGTCGTAGTCGATGACATCGCCCGGCGTGACGGTGATCCAGCCGCCGTCGGCCCACTGCGAGACCCGCCCGTTGGTCCGGCCGTCGAGGAACTGCACCGCGGACTCCGGCAGCCAGAACCGCCACAGCATCGACGGCATCCCGTCCAGGCCGTTAGGGATCAGCAGCGCCCACGCGGTCATGTCCAGCTTGGCGGCGAGGTCGAGCCCTCCGTAGGCCCGACGCCCGGCCAGCTCAGCGCGCAGCCAATCCGGAGCCGGGGCGACGGTGCCCGCACACTGGCGGTAGAGGTGCATCGGCATCCACCGGTGGGACTGCTGCACCCACTGGTTGAGCCGGTACTGCCGGAACGCGTTCTCCTTGCTCGGGTCGTTCTTGGCCTCCTCGGCCTCCTGGCGCAAGGACCGGATCGACAGGAAGTCGCCGAGCGCGGGGTTGGCCAGCGGCCAGTTCTTCTCGTCCCATGGGTCGGCGTCTTCGGGGACGTTGCGGACGTAGGCGAAGCGGTGCCGCGCCCGGTCCGGGTCGTCCTGGATGCGCACGCACTCGTCGTGCTCGCTGCGAGCGAAGCTGGCCGGGTCGTCCCCGGCAGTCGTGGCGGCGATCATCATCGGCTGCATGCGCGTGCCCATGCCGGTGCGCATCGCATCCCACAGCCGGGCGTCGCGCTGGGTCAGCACCTCATCGAAGACCACGCCGTGCGGGTTGTGCCCGAGGTTCCCGGCCGCGTCGGCGGCGACGACTTCGTAGTAGGAGCCGGTGCGCTCATCGATGATCCGCTTGATGTGGTCCTTCACCACCAGGCGCGACGACAGCACCGGGGAGAGCTTGACCATCCGAGCGGCGACATCGAAGACCTTGGCGGCCTGGCCCCGGTCCATCGCGCAGCCGTAGATCTCCGCGCCTTCCACGCCGTCGCCGACCAGCAGGTAGAGCGCGATGAACGCCAGCAGCTCGGACTTGCCGTTCTTGCGCGCCAGCTCGATCCAGCCGATCTGGTACCGGCGGACGTAGGACTCCCACTCCGGATCCCACACGACCTCGCCGAACAGCGGCTCGATGATGTCCTCGCGTTGCCAGTCGGCCAGGATGAACGGCCGCCGCGCCCACTTGTCCTTGGTGTGCACGCACAGCTCGGCGCAGAACGCCACCGCGTGCGCAGACCGCGGTCGGCAGAAGTGATCGCCGCGCTCGCGGCAGGTCTCGCCGTCGAAGGTGAACCCGCACTCGGGCAGCTCAGGAGAGCAGGCGCTCGGCACCAGGCCCCTTGACGGAACCGCCGACGTCCACCTTCAGCTGCGTGCGGTCCGACGGGGTGAGCCCGAACCTCGCGCCGTACTGCGCAAAGGTGGCCTCGGCCTCGCGCTGGACCGTCAGCGCGGGGTTCTTCACGAACCCGTTCGGCCCCTGCACCAGCAGCGCGGAGCCGTTGACCAACTTGGTCGCCTGCTTGTACCGGGCCAGCGCCTCGCACACCACCACGAACGCATCCACGTCCCACGGGGTGAGCACGCCGACCGCGATCAAGCTGGGCGCCAGACGATCCCACGCGGCGCGGGCATCGTCGGACAGATCCTCCGGCGGCACGACCTCGCCTTCGGGCGGGACCGGCTCGGCGTCGTTGATCCGGTCGGAACGATCACCGTGCAGCACCTTCAGCGCTGTCGGCTTCGGCTTGGTGCCACGTGCTCCCACGATTACTCCTCGTTTGTAGGATCCCTACATGTCAAGTTCTCCCTGGTGGAGCCAAATTGCTGCAACCTCGATCGGTGGCCTGCTCGCCATCCTCGCCGCTGTGCTCACGACGGTCTTTACGAATTTTCACGCAAAGCGTCGACAAGGTGCGGAAATTGCACATCAAATTCGACTGGAGCGCGAAAAGCTGCATTACGAACATCGACTGCCGCTGTATGTTGAAATGGTAGGCTTGATTTTCGAGGCAGATCGGTCCATTCCGCCGATGCGACCAGAGGTCTACGCCGATGGTCGAGAGCATCGCGAGCCGATAAAATGCGATGAGCTGCGGGATGTCACAAAGAGGATCCGCCAGGCAGGGACCAGACTTTTCGTGCTAAGTGGTGAAGACGTCATTGATGGCGTTCAGAGATTTGGCGAGAGCTGCGAATCGTTGATCAAGGCATTGGGCCTCGGCTACGACGAGTACATGAAAGTCGAAAACCGATTGCGAGAAGAGCGGCGTGAACGGGCGAACTTCCTCCTCCAAGCGATCCGCGACGAAATGGGTCCTGATTCCGACGAGATCCTAATTTAGTTGGCGAGACCATCTAAGGGCTGGCCTCGTCCATGGAAATGATCAGGCGCCGGAGCTGCGACCGCCGCCAGCGCCCACTACTCCTCAGCTGGGTGGGTCAGAAGGACTGGCCGCCAGCCCGTCAGACACGAATTTGGTGATGGTCTTGGTGGGCGCGACGAAGCCCCGTCGGCCGGGGGTAGGGGTAACGGGGGCTTCGTCGCGGGTCAGGGGCAGTCGCGGGTCAGGGGCAATCAGGTGCCGGAGCTGCGTCCGCCAGCAGCGCCCGCCGCCCGACGGCTGCGGAACATGCTGCCCGCAACCCGGCGGACCGCTCCACCTCCAAGTCGGAACCGCATGGCCTCCTCCTTCCCTTACTCGTCGTCCATCTCCACGCCGAGCACGCGGGCTACGGCGTAGCCGTCCATGTACTTGTCACCGATGGCCAGCAGCCCGGCGTTGCGGAGGAACTTCTCCTTGTCCTCTCGGGACTTGAAGCACACCGCGACCCAGTACTCCGAGTCGGTGGCCAGCCGGAACCGCTCGGCCTCCCGCTTGGCCCGGTCCCGGAATCCCTGCTGCACCGCGTTCAGCTCCCGGCGCGAGTCCTCGGCGAGGTCGCCCGTGTACTCCACGTCGGCCAGCGGGTCGGGGTCCGGCTCGGCGTTGAGCATCGCCAGCAGGTCGTCGTTGGACTGCTGATCGGACGGTGCGGCCTGGGCCGAGAGCTGCGAGAGCAGGTCGTCATTCGAGTCCGGCACGGAACAACTCCAAATCCGCCAGCGGGAACCACTCCAAGATGCGCTCGTAGTCCCGAGGGAAGCGCTCCTTGATCGGGGCGAGGAACCGGAGGTCCAGCCCGTCGAAGGTTCGGTTGAACAGCTCGTAGTCCACCGGCAACGGGCACCGGTGCTGGGCCAGCGCCTCCCGGACGTGCCGGATGCGCCAGTCCCACACCGGGGACACCTTCATCACGTGCTCCCGGATCGGCCCGTGGCCCTTCATCGCGGTGCGCCGGTTCGGCGAGTCCGCCGCCCGCACCCCGTCCGCGGTGAAGGTCGCCGCCGGGTCGAGCCCGTAGACGTCCTCGCACAGCAGTCGCGAGATGTCGGTGTAGTCCGGCTCCGGCAGCGCCGCCGCCTCGATCACCCGGATGTTCTCCGGGGCCTGGAAGGTCAGGTTGTTCAGCCACCGGTACAGCGACGGGTGCGGCAGCTGCGGGATCGGGACGCCGAAGAAGCGCGTAGTCCGCCAGCGACTTGTCCACGAACTCCAGCCCCGGCACCAGGTACAGGTGGAACGGGCGCACCTCCACCCCGGCGTCCCGCAGCGCCAGCCACGCGGCCAAGCTGTCCTTCCCACGACTGAACGCGAGCAGGACTGGTCGGCTGGCCCGAGCCAGCTCCGCTCGGACCTCGGCCGAGGGCTGCACGCCGTCGATCACGATCGGCGCGGTCTGGTCAGCAGACGGGTTGATCGCCACGCTGAGCCTCCCTCCGTCGTGCCCGGTGCCGGAGGTAGGCCATGTCCGGATAGCCCTGGCTGGTGATGTGCTCGACCGGGACACCCTGGGCGATGTTCACCGCCGCCCGGAGGTCGCACATCGAGCCGACCAGGTCGGCGTACTCCGGCATCGGCACCGCCCCGGTGCGGTGAGACGACATCTCCGAAGCCAGCGCCATCATCCGCACCCGCCAGATCATTGCCAGGTCCACGGCGACCTCCCGGTGGCCGTGCCACCCGGCGGGCGGAAACCTGTCGGCACACCTTCGGGCCTGCCCGACGATTCGGCTGCCCCACCGGGGGGAGGGGTATCCCCCTGGGTGCCTCGGCGGCGCGATGCCCGGCGGGGTCGGTGCGGCCCTCGTCCGGCGCGGCCGGGATCACTGGGCGGCTCCTCCTCGGGTGGCTGGGTCCTGGGCGGTGTGGCGGTTGTGGCAGTGCTGGCACAGTCCCCGGCCATGCTCGGGTGCATCCGGGTTGAGTCCCTGCCGAACCAGCGACCGGCGAGTGATCGGCCAGTGATCAGCAACGGTCGAAGGCTGGCCACATGAGCGGCCCGGATGCTGCAGGCACTGCGGGTCGGAGCAGCGGCACACGGGATCACGGGCCAGCACTGCGGCCCGGAACCTGCGATGTCCTGCAGTCCGGTAACCCTGCTGGGCAGGATCGGCCCTGCGGCGGGCTGCAGCCTGCCCGGCATGCCGGGGGCACCGGCCACCACCGGGGGCAGGCTCACCACACCCCGGGACAGTGCACGGGGCAGCGGCACGGTACGGCATGCCCTACCCCCTAACTGCCTTGCAGACCCCCGGAAATACACCCCTGCCACCGAAGCAGCGGAGACCGAATTACACCCCTGCACGGGCCACCCGGACCCCGGAAATGCACCAGGGGCACCGGAACCCACCAACGGGCAGTGCCCCTCCACCCGGAAGGTAGAGGGGCACTGGTGGTTGCGGGTCATGCGGCAGCCACAAAGTCGAGGGCCTTCTTGAATGCCCGGTGCTTCAGCTGGTCGGTTGCCCCGATAAAACTCTTGTTGGCACGGGCGACCTGGGCGGACTCCCCACCCTTGCCCGGCACCGGTACGAACCAGTCCAGGTACTCGGTGACGGTGTTGTACCCGGCCCATGCGGTGCCCCGGATGTTCTCCTGGGTGTCGGCCGACTTGAACAGCCCTTGCAGGGCTTCCCAGTGGGCCTCTTCGGGGCCCCTCCAGTCATCGAGCGGCTTGTCGAACTTCTCCGGCCACACGGCCTTGATCAACTGGCCGAACTCATCGGCACTCATCTTGGTGTTGATCATGCTTTCGGCCTCGGCCTTAAAGACCTCGGTCCACTCGAAGTTGATCCTCAGTGCTTCCCGAGCCTGCTGCAGCCTTCCAGCCAGTCCGGAAGTGTGCCGGAAGGTGTAAGCACTGTAGTGGTTGCGGAGTGCAGCCCTTTCGGTGTTGCCACACACCACCCGGATCGGGGTGGTCACCACCTTGGCGGCACCCTGCCCGGAGTAGTTGTTGAAACCGGCGATGTAGATGCCGATCTCATCCACACCACCGATGGTCACGGCCTGCGGCAGCTGCATGGTCAGGAAGATGTCCCGACCATCCCGGAGCGATCCTCCGGTGTCGAACACGGCATCGGAGGTGTCCACAAGGGCTTGCATGAACTCGGCGAACTCTTCCGGCTGGATCACCGGGTACTCACCGGACACGATGCCGAGGGCCTGCAGCTCACCGGACACGGGGACGGTCCTGTAGGTGGCCACCCACCCAGGGATCTCCAGCGGTTCGGCGGTGTCCTCTTCGGACACTTCCAGGTCTTGCCCTTCCGGTCGGTCGGGCTCCTGCGGCACTGAGCACTTGCGGGTGTGCTTGGCACCAATGGCCCTCTTGCACTCCGGGCAGCGGCCACCGGGGACCACGGCAGCGATCCCCAGCGACTTGCGGACATTCCAGCCGGACAGGTGGGCAAGATCCAAGACTTCCTGGGCGGTCATCCCATCCTTGTCGACCACGGTGCCCAACCGGTGCCATGCCGGGGTCCGGGCAGCAGCGAAGGCGGTACTGCCATCGGCGAGTTTTTCCAGTTCATGAGCCATGAGGGGTTCTCCCCGGGGTGTGGTTGCTGTCTTACCGACACCACAAACACTAGATGCAAACCCGATGATTGTCTGCTTGTTGTGATTCACATTACATTATCTATATAATCATCGGATTGATCTGCAATCTGGGTTTGTCGGCAAGGCAAACCCAGCAAGGCAGGGAGGCATTACGGATGAAGTTGCGACGGGGTCGGAACATCCGGCCACGACCGGAGTTTCGGAAGGCGGTAGACGACGAGGCGTACGCAGCCGGAGTCGACCGCGGTTGGGATGCCGCGAACTACGCCGAGGCGTACGGCGGCAATCCGATGGACGGCATCGGCGCGCACTCGTACTCCGGCCCAGACTTCGAGGCCGGTTACCGCGAGGGCATCGACCGATTCCAGCGGAGCCAGTGGGCGGACGGCACGTCCCGCGAGGAGTCCTGATGTCCTGCTATCCCACGGTGGATCGCATGGGCGGAACGTACGTGGCGTACTGCCCTTGCGGTTGGAACGACGAGCACCAGGTGCGGGCGGCGGCTGAACGGGCCGCCGCCCGGCACCCGGCCCCGGTTCCAGTCTGGTGCTTCACGTGCGGCTACGAGCCGCCGCGCGAGCTGTTCGAACGGTACGAGTCCGACGAGTCCGACTCCCGCGAGGAGTTCGACGAGCACCTGGAGAACCTGCACCGCCAGAAGGACGGGGCGCACGACCCGAACTGGATCGAGGAGGTCCCGTGAGGCCCCCGGTGCGATTCGAGGGAGTGGTGGTGTGCGCCGACGGGCGCACCCACCTCTTCCGTGTCGCCTCCGAGGTCTACCTCCAGTGGGGCGGCACCAAGGACCAGATCGAAGCTGCCGAGGACGCGCTGCGCGCACTGTCCTCGGCGCTCGCCGCACTTCAGAACGAGGACGATCGATGAGCGAATCCGCAGCCCCGCAGGAGGTCCGGCGCAAGATCGCCATCCTGTTCGGGCATCACGCAGTGAAGGAGAACCCGCACTCCCGAGTGGACTACACCGTGCCGGAGGTCGTTGCCCTGGCCAACGTCACGGCCGCCGAACTGGTCAAGGACTGGAACGAGGGCGACGGCAGCCTGGCCGCCCTGCTGTTCGAGATCGGCGATGAGGAGGGCTGGTCGTGAGCAGGCCGATTATCTGCAAGGTGTGCGAACGTGCCCTGGACACCTTCACCAACGAGGACGGCGCGACCTACCAGCACACGCTGTCCGATCTCATGGACGGCTCCGGTGTCGGGCACGACCCGGTGCCGGTCGCGGCCCCGCCGGAGTGGCGCGGACGGTGCGACTTCTGCACCGACGGAGTGGCCGGGTTCGTCGTGCCTGCTCGCGCCTTCACCCCGCCGAACACCCCGATGTCGTTCAGCTCCGGTGATTGGGCGGCCTGCGAGTGGTGCGCGCTGCTGATTGAGGCGAACCGCTGGCAGGGCGTCGTCAAGCGGGCCGTCAACAGTTTCAAGAGGCGTATGGGGTTCCCGATGCCGCTGGTGATGCGGACGTCCCTCTGGGAGCTGTACCGCAAGCTCGCCGAGAACATCACCGGCCCGATCCGGCCGATCGAGGGAGGTGAGAGCACATGACGCACTCACCGATGCACGAGGACTGCCAGACCTTCCGGTTCGGGACCTGGCAGTGGTGCGTCGACACGGCCGAGGAGCTGATCAGGGACGATCCAAGCGCTGCCACGTTGGTCGCCGAAGGTGACATCAGCGGTCTCGGGAAGCTGCTTCCTTTTCATCCGGACCCGCCCGGCGTCGTGCCGCTGATCCGAGTGCACGTCGACATCGACTACGCGATGACCACCGACCTGAGCAAGCCGATCATCGCCGCGCGGTTGGTGTCGGAGGCTGGCGAGGATTGCGGTGTGGTCGTGGTCGACGGCTGGCACCGGGTGTTCCGGGCGCTCTGGGAGGGCCGCGTGCACCTGCCGACCTACCTGCTCAGCAACGAGACCGAGCGGGCCTGCCGTATCCCGATCTTCATTTAGGAGGTGAACCCGTGACAGACGACAGCCCCGGTCGCGCAGCGGCCGGGGCTATCGTGTCTTCCTGCATGTTGTCGGCAAGACAGGGAGACACCCGGATGGTACGTGACCCGCTTCTGCCCAAGCTCGTCTCCGTGACCGAGGCGGCCGACATCCTTGGGTACAACCGGTCTCACGTGCACCAGCTGATCAATGAAGGCAAGCTGCCTGCTGGTTATGCGGGCAGCACCGTGGTACTCGCCGAAGAGACGGTTCTCCGCTACAAGGCGGGCGAGCGTTTCAGCTTCCCGACCGTGCTGGTGATCCACGCATACGACGAGGCCACCGATGGCTGGGTTGAGGTCAAGCGCCAGGCGGTAGAGCCGGACTACGCCTTGCCCGATTCGTTCGGGCTGGACGAGATCGACGGGGAGCCGGGCGTGAGCTACCGCGTGGAGTTGCTGGACAACGAGGGCAAGACGCTCGGAGTGGGCAAGGTCGGCTGATCGACTTGGAGATCGGGGTTGTCAGGTGAGGGGGCGGAGCCATACTCCTCGAACCTGATAACCCCGATCTTGCATGTCGATCGGCCGTTTCGCAAGCTCAGGCGGCGTGTCGAGGCTTACTCACGTGCGCTAACGCGAGGTCGCGGACGTCGCCGAACCGGAAGACCGGGCGTCCGCTGGCGTCGGTGCCGTGCGGGACGATCCGGCCCCGGCTGACCCAAGAGTCCCAGGTGCCGCGTGGGATGGTTTTGTCCAGCAGCAGTCGGGTCCAGCCGAGCGCGACCGTGGCGGTGACTCGGAGGTCGGCGGCGTAGTCGATCATCCAGCGGCGGCGTTCGTCCACGTCGTGGTCGGTGCCGCAGGTCGCGCAGCGGACTGCTCGGGAGCCGGGCCGGGCGTAGAGGTGGTCCGGGCACCGCTCGCCGTCCACGTGCGCGTCGCACGGTCCGGCGTAGATCCGGTCGGGCGGTCGGTCGATGACCTGGCGCACCCGTGCGACGATGCTGGTGATCTCGTCGTGCAGCTCGTCGGCGGCGGGGTGCAGGGCGAGCAGGTTGGGCAGGCCGACCAGCCACGCGACCGCAGCCGCGGTGGACCCGGCGGGCGGCAGCAGGTGCGGGTTGCGTTCGTGGACCTCCCGAGCCCAGGTCGAGATGGTGTTGGCCAGCACCCAGCCGACCTCGCTGGCGGCTTCGTGGAACGGCACCGGGGTGGTCGCCGAGTGCGCGACCACGCCTGCGCCGGAGGCCATGACGTGCTGGCGGGACAGCGTGATGCCGAGTTCGGCGATCAGCCCGCGTCCGCCGTTGCCATCGCTGATCAGCTCGCGGAGCGCGGCGAGGAGTTCGCCGAGGCAGCTCTGGCCGAGCATGTCGGCGGTGGGGCGGCCGCAGCCGGTGGTGCAGGTGCTCATCGGTAGATCACCCACAGCGCGGTGACGAGGGCGAACGCGGCGACGGAGGCGGTGAAGAGGACGAGGCGTGCCCAGGTCGTCATGCGGCAGCCTCCGGTGTTCCGTAGCCAGCGGCGTGCAGCAGCGGCACCAGGTCGGCGAGTTCGACGCGGGCCGGAACCTGCAGCTGGGGGTCGAGCACCGCTGGCCAGTCGTGCTGCCCGGCGGCCACCAGGGCGGCGAGGTCGCCGACGGGGAGCCAGGCCCACCACCTGCCAGGGTCGGCCTTGCCCGCACAGCGTTGGATGACGATCCCGTAGTCCGCTCCGGCTGCGATCGCCTGCTCGGCGGTCTCGGCAAGAATCCGGACGATGTCCAGGCCGGACAGGTCGGTGCGGTCCTTGACCTGCCACACCAGCCGGTCGGTGCCCCGGATGTCCCCGAGGTCCGGGCAGGCCCGGTCGGTGCTGCGCCAGCCGGGATCGGGCTTGCGCTCGGCGTCTGGCCAGCCGCTCTCACGTAGATATCCAGCGACGACGCGCCGCTCGGTGTTCTTGCCCTTGCGGTTGTTGGCGCGTCCGATCTCGGAGCGGCTGCGGGTCGTCGTGGTCACGATGTGCTCCTGCTCGGGTTGATCAGCGGCGTTCGATGCTGAGCTGGCTTCAGAACGGCGGCTGGTCGTCGGTGAATCGGTCGGGGTGGAGGAGTCGTTCGAGCCGTGTCCGCAGGCGGTGGAGTCGCCACCGCAGACGGTTGGTGAACTCATGCAGTTGCGTTGGTTCGCAGGAACGGCAGCCCTGGTCGTGGCAGTCGCCGCAGTACGGTTCTGCTGGCCCCACGGCGAGCCATTCGGGGTTTCCGTCCTCGTCGTAGCAGCGTTCGCGCATCTCAGAACGGGGGCTCGTCGGCGAATCCGCTGGGCTGGCCGGCGGGCGCGGCTCCCCACGGATCTGTCGGCGGTGGGTTCGTCTTCGCGCCCTGGCGGTCGGGCTTGTTCACGGTGGCGGTGGCGTAGCGCAGCGACGGGCCGATCTCGTCCACGTCCAGCTCGACCACGGTCCGCTTCTCGCCCTCCTTGGTCTGGAACGAGCGCTGCCGCAGACGGCCCAGCACGATGACTCGCATGCCGCGCGTCAGCGATTCGGTGACGTTCTCCGCGGCCTGTCGCCAGATGCTGCAGCGCAGGAACAGCGGCTCGCCGTCCTTCCACTCGGCGGACTGGCGGTCGTAGGCGCGGGGTGTGGAGGCCACGGTGAAGTTCGCGACGGCCGCGCCGGACGGGGTGAAGCGCAGCTCCGGGTCGGCGGTGAGGTTGCCGACCACGGTGATGGTGGTTTCGCCTGCCACGTCAGAACTCCTTCAACCTGTCGGCGTAGAGGTAGTAGTCGGGGTCGGCTGGCGTCCACGGCAGCGTCTGCCCGTGCTGCAGCGAGGTGGGCCAGCTGCGTTCTTCGCGGGAGCCGCGCCAGGCCACGACGTCGACCTTCACAGGGCGCTCCCGGTTGCGGCGGGCCAGCTCCCCGGTGCCGAGATCGCCCTGGTCCTTGGCGCGCCGCAGCCCGTAGCCGTACTCCGGCCAGCGCAGCCACAGCGACGAGCCGGAGGGCCGCATCCGGCGGTCGCCGTTGGCGTCGGTGGCGTGCCCGGCATGCGCCTCGGTGATCAGCGCGCAGTTGTGCCGCACCCGAACCGAGTCCAGGACGTGCACCAGCTCGCGGGCCAGGCGCTCGTCGTTGGGGTCGCCGTGGTGCAGCCGGTACAGCGGGCCGATGACCAGCAGATCCGGCGCGGTCGCTGACATCGCCCGTTCCAGCCACGCGACGTCGGCTCCCCGGGTGAGGTCGAGGCCCTGCGGGCGGATCTCCACGAAGAACTGGTGCGCCCAGTCCACGGGCGGCCGGTCGGCGTGGAAACGCAGGCCATCGACGCTGCGGACCAGGCGGCGGTAGCGACGGCGGGTCTGCGCCTCGCTGTTCTCGGTGTCGACCACCAGCACGCGGATCTGCTGGCTGCCGTCGCCGAGCAGGGTGCCGGTGAACGGGTGCAGGCCGCCGCACAAAGCGCTCGCGATCTGGGAGACCAACACGGACTTGCCGCTGCCTTCGGCCCCGGTGAGCACCATCCGGTCGCCGCGTTCCAGCAGGCCGGGCACCAGCCAGTGGTACTGGTCCTCGCCCGCGAGCAGGTCGCTCAGCGAGGTCGGGTCGTAGGTGGTGGCCTGGGCACTGCGCTCGGCTTCGTCGCAGGCAGTGCGCAGCCGGGCGACCGCGGTGTGGGTGTCGATCCGGTCGTCGGCGGCGAACTCGCCCTCCAGCATCTCGACGTTGCGCTGCATGGTCATCACCAGGTTCCGCTGTGCGGCCAGCTCGGTGATCCTCGCGGCGTAGGTCGGTGCGTGGTCGACGACGACGAACCCGGTGTAGAGCCGGGCCAGGTAGGAGCCGTCGATCTGGGTTAACAGGCCGTCGGCGATGAGCTGGGACAGCACCGTGGTCGGGTCGATCGGCTCGCCGCGCACCAGCATGTTGGTCAGCACCGTGGCCAGCAGCTGGTTGATCGGCCGCCACCACGCATCCGGCGGGACGGCCCGCAGCGCGGGACCCGCTGCCTCGGCGTTTCCACAGCACCGCGCCGAGCAGGGCCTCCTCGGCGGCGACGTCGCAGATCGTGCTCATTGCTCGCAGAACCTCCGCCAGTCCTCGGTCCGCGGTGAGCCGGCCGGGCGAAGGTCCCGAGCCTTGTCCAGCCAGGTCGTGAACGCGGCGTTCCAGTTGGCCATCAGTCGCCCGGTGGCGTCGGCGTGATGCCGGAACCGGAACGCCTCGCGGTCGATGTCGAGGTGGTGTTCGGCGGCGAAGGCGCGGTGGGCGTCGGTGGGGCGCCAGTCGTACGGGAGCCGGGACCGGGGTTTGTGCCGCGTCGGCTTCGGCGCGGGCGCGTCCCCATCCAATGACCTTTCAGTTCCCCTTCTATTCCCCTTCTGGGTCCACGAGCTGGAGGGGTGGGGTCCATGCGGTGGAGGGGTAGCCGGGGCTTGCTCCTCCGGCTCCTGGCGGGGTGCGGTGTCCTCTGTGGCCGGTTCCGGGGCCTGCTCGGACTCCGGCGGAACCTCCCGACTCGTGGCGCTCCGTGTCGCCGGGCGGAAACGCTCGGGATGGAACTTGTAGATGTTCGAGGAGTTGCTGCGCGGGGTACGGGTGATCACCCCGTCTCGCTCCAGCTCGGCGAGGTACTTGCGCACCGTGGAGCGGCCCACGCCCGCCAGGTCGGCGATGTGGGCCACCGACGGGTACACGGTCAGCGCCTCCGGCGGCGCGACGCTGGCCAGCGCGGTGGCGACCATCCTCTTGGCCAGCGGCGCGAGGTCCGAGCGCAGCACCACGTTCAACAGCTCCACGCTCATTGCCGCACACCACCAAAGTCCAGTACGTACAAGGGCTTTCGGCCGACGTGTTCGTTGGTGTCCACCAGCACCCCGTCGACAATGAGCGCCCGCACGGCGTCCTCGATGTCCTCATCCGGAAGCGCCGTCCAACGCCGAAGAGTCGGGTAGTTGATCAGCACCTCGTTGTGGATTCCCGCGCAGTCGGCCAGGCACAGCAGCACGAGCCGCTTCTCAGCCGGGCCGACCCGGCTTTTGAGCGCGGCCACCAGGGCGTCCCCGCTCATCGGGTCACCTCCAGGTCTTCGATCGGTTCGCCCCGCAGCACACGGCCGAGGAGGTCGGCGGTGGCGCGGGTGTAGGGACGGTGCGCGAGCAGGGACAGCGCAAGCTGGTTGCGCCGCCACAGCTCCGCTCGCGCCGGGGCGTTCAGGGGGAGGACGTTTGAGTGCTCGCCGGTCACGGCTGCTCTCCGGCGGCGATCCAGACGCGGTTGACCGAGGCGTGCCGGGACGGGCGCGACGAGGGCTCCCATCGGACCGGCACGATCTCGCCCCGCCGGGCGGCGGCCTGGATGATCGCGGGCAAGACGTTCGGATGGTGCGGCTGCACCTCGGGCGGCACGCGCTCGCGAAGCGCATCCGCGGTGAACTCGCAGCGCTCCCGGATCAGCTCGGCCAAGGCGGCTTCGGCGTGCTCCAGGAAGGTGCTGCGGTGGACCGCGACCTCGGCCGCGAGCACGGATTCGGTGCCGAGCAGCTGCAGCTGCTCGCCGGGCTCAGGCATCGCCGCCTCCGATCGCCCGGCGGATCGCCCGCAGGTCGCGGTCGGCCTTCTGGGCACGGCGCTTCCACTCATCGCGGTCCTCGGTGATTTCCTGCAGCTTGGCCAGCTGCGCGAGCACCTGGGCCACGTTGTCCTCGCCGTTGGTGCCGAAACTCGCCAGCTTGTCCTTGCGGTGCTGGTTCAGATGCGGGCGGACGCTGTTGGGGTTCGGGCTGGTGTAGTCGCAGTGCTTGCACCCGTAGATCACCGAGCCGTCGGTCAAGGTCAGCGTGCGGATCTGCTGCCAGTAGATCGGGGTGCCGTTCTTCGCGGCGATCGGGGCGAGGGTGGGCTCGTCGGCGATGACGGTGCGGCCGTTCACGACGCGCGGCATGGGACCTCCAGGTCGGTGTGCAGGTACCGGCCCGCGTCATCGAGCAGGACCATGCCGTGGCTGAACACGAACACGGGGACCTCCTTCGGGTCCTGCCAGGACGGAACGGACCAGCCCAGCCGGTAGGAATCCGCCGGGTTCTGGGTGATGCGGCCGTGGCATCCGGTCGTGCCCGAACCGCACAAGTGCAACCCGTTGGAGGGCAGCCACAGGCCGCCCTGCGAGGCGTTCTTGCGGTGGTGGAAGTTGGTGGCGGCGGCGGAGCCGCAGACCTCGCAGATCCACCCGGAGCGGGCCGCCACCAGGTCGCGGGCGCGGCGCTGGCTCATCGCCCCACCCCCGTTTCGACGCCGTACATCAGCCGCACGCTCGCGCCGACTGATTGCCAGGACCTCAATTCCGAGTCGACGGCCTTGGCGGTGCGCTCGGCGTACTTGAACAGCACCTCGGCCTCCTCGGCCTGTTCACGCTGCTCCCGAGTCGCCAGCTCGGCCCGGTACTTCTTCTCGTGCGCCGGGCCAGGAGCTTCGAGGTACGCCTGCGCGTAGGCGGCGTCGTAGTCGCGGCGGGCCTTGCGGGCGGACCTCTCGCGCTCGGTGCAGACCGTGACTCCCTCGTGGATGCGGTCGGCGCAGGTCCTGATGTTGTTCTCGATCTGCACCGGGTTCAGCGGCGCGGTCATGACCGCTCCTCGGCCGCCTTGTAGTCGCCGAGCCGCTGCTTGTACTCAGCCAGCTCGGCGACCCCTGCGGTGCGGATGTCCGCGCCGTTCATCACGCGCCGGAAGTCGGACTCGATCGTCTCCAGGCTGTAGCCCTTCTCCTGCGCCAGCGCCGCGATTTCGGCGCGCATCGCCGGGGCCTGCGGAGGCGGTTCGGCGGCTGATTCGACCCGGCGCATCTCCTCCCGTGACGGACGGACTCCCTTGGAGGCGTAGCCCAAGTTCGCCAGGCCCCGGCCGAGTGCGGAGGTCTCGCAGTTCTCTAGCGCGGAGGTCTGATTGACCTTGCTTGACCCGACGACCTCCCCGGCCCAGCCTGTCGCGGAGGGCCGTTCGTCCTCCTCGTGGCGGAAGAGCTCGGCGCGGAAGATGAACTGCGACTCGTCCCGGTGGAACAGCTCGGTCGCCACCCGTCCCTGCGGATGGTCCTGCCAGAACATCGCGAGGCGATCCTGGACCGGCTCGTAGTCCTCCAGACTCACGACTGGCCTCCGATCTCCCGCCCGGCCAGGTAGCCCACCGCGTTGCTCTGGGCCTGCGCGACGATCTGTTCCGCGAGCTGGCGGCCGTGCTCAGTCGGAGTCACCCGGGCAGCCGCGGGCGGCGCGGTGACGACTTCCATGCCGGGGATGTCCAGCGTCCCGTCCGGCGCGCAGGGCTCGCCCGCTGCCTTCGAGAAGTTCTTCAGCTGTTCCAGGAACGCCGGGCGCACCACCGGCACGGTCTCGACCTCGGTCGGGTAGCGCTCGGCGACCCAATCCGCGAGGGCGCGTTCGTCGGTGATGACCACCTTGGTCGCCGAGCGTGGGACCGTGACGGCGGCGATCTCGGTGCCGTCCGGCAGCGTCGGGTACAGCGTGCCACGACCCGTCATCTCCGCCAGCGTCGCGGTCTTCTCGTTCTTGGCGGCGGTGGTGAACGCCTCGGCCATCAGGTGCAGCACGGCGGCACGGTTGGCGTGATCGGTCAGGCTCATGCCATCACCGCCGCGACGAGCAGGAGCTGCCGGTAGATCTCCATCAGGACCTGGATGACAGCGACGATTCCCTGATCGCCTTCGACCGCATGGTGCGCGCTGAGGATGTCGCTGCCGAGTGCCGGGTCATCGTTGAGGGCAGCCGCCCACAGCTGGGTAGCGGCGACCTCGTTGGCGTCGGCATCGGAGGGAAGTTGCCCGGCGTCGAGGAAGTAGAACGCCTCCTCATTGCTGAACCCGGTGATCTGGTAGGTGAGATCAGCGGTCGACAACGCGCCACCGACGGTCAGCATCCACATCTTCCGCGACGGGTCGCCGTCCTCGATGTACTCCTTAAGCCGGGGCAGCGTGGGCTGGTCGAGCAGCCGATCCATGACCAGGCCCCGGAAGGTCGTCAGAGCTGCGTCCATCTCGGTCTTGATCTGGCTTCCTGCTGCGTCTGGTCCATGTGGTTTCACCTCGTCAGCGTGGTTTGGGCAGAAGTCGCCTCGCTCGTCGATGCACCAGCCGTCCTCGCGGGCACGCAGGCGCAGCACCCAGCAGGTGGTGGTGTCATCGAGGTAGAGGGCCGTGCAGTCGGGGTCGTCGCAGCGCAGCAGCATGTGCGCACTCATGGCCCGTCGGCCTCGGCGGTCGCCAGCAGCTCGGCGAGGAACTCCGGCTGCCGCTCGTCCAACGTGGCCTGGACGTCGGCGCACAGAGCGAACGGGTCGACGTCCACCTCGGCCATCAACTCGTCCAGGATCGGCGTCGGGCTAGATTCCGGCACGCCCGTGCCGATTTCAGTTGAGATTCCTGTCGCACTAGACAATTTGGACCGTCCTTGACCTGGCGATTAACCGACCTGAACGACTGTTATCGATAGTCAGTTCGATAATCAGCGCCCGGAGTGCTGGAGCCGCTTGGCGTTGCGCGCCCGGCGGTCACGTTCCTGCAAACCTCTCGCACGCAGCCGATCGCGGTAGCGCTCCAGTTCGGCCACCTCGATGAGATCGCACTGCCGTCCCACGCCTTTTCGCAGGAGAGCGATTTCTCCGTTGGTGACCAATTCCCGCATCGTCTTCGGGCCAATGCCAAGAATCTCCTGCGCGCCCTGCCGGTTTACGACCTCTTGCCCCAAGTACAAATAGACGGTCGTACCCGGCAGCACAATTTCGCTAGTCGGAGTCTCGACTGCCCTGACCCCCACTGGATGACTCTTCCCCTTGGGCATGTGGTGCTCCTTGCGACTATCCCCAGGTCCCCTTCCTGGGGGCGTAGTGATCTTGCATCTCCTTGCACGGTGTTTGCGCTGTGCTCGGTCCCCGGTTGCGTCTCCGATCTTTAACCTCGCGTCGCGGGAACGTCAACGAGCGGCGATCTTCATCGCGCACACGCGAGAGCACAACATCAGCCACGCGGGGACACCACAAAGACACCACAAGGCGACCACAAAACACCGTTCAGATAGTGAGAAAACTGCGCCTTGACACCCCAAGACCAGCGCAAAGAGTCGGCGGGTTGATCAACACCTCGACCAACCCGCCGAGCCCGTCGGACTGCGCGAAATTTTTTCGCAACGCCACCCGGTCGGAGCAGCGCCACGCCGGGTGCATCGCCATGAGGCGATGTGGATAGCCCCTGGTCAGGCGGCACACTCTGTGATTGGGTGTGCGTCCGCTCGCCCGTCTGGAGCATCACCCGCGGGCGCGGCGGCGAGGTATAGCGGGGGTGTCGGCAGGGCCTCGCCGAAGGCCAGGTCGACCGCCTCCCGCTGCTCCTGCTCGTGCTCGAAGTCCTGGATGTACCGCATCGTCATCGCGACGGTGGCGTGCCCCATCATTTTCTGCACTTTCCGAACGTCATAGGTGACTCGGTAGATTTTCGTGGCAAAGGCGCGACGCAGATCGTGCCATCCAACGAGGGGGTTCCGCCCCGAGTCGGACATGCGGTCAATTTGTGCGCGTTCGCGACATTTCTGCATTGCGCGGGTGAGGTATCCCGTGCCCGCCGGGGCAAGACGACGCTTTCCATTCGAACCTTTCCAGAACATCCTTGTATGCCCCTCGGGGACAAAGTGGCTGACGTGGTATTCCCACGCCGCCAAAGCCCGAGGGCTGAGCGACACGCGGCGGATCACCATGTTTTTCACATGCGGAATCAGTTCGTTTCCGCCGCAGTTCGTTGTTCGCGTAATCCACAAGTACGCTCGCCCATCGTCGGCGTACTCGATAGAGGTCAGCGTAAGGGCCGCAAGTTCCGAAACTCGCAATCCCGTGTCATGGCCGATGATCACTGCGGCCCACAGGTGCGGCGGCATCGCGGCGGCAAGCCGGTCCAGCTCGTCGTCAGTCAGCAGGCGTCGGCGGATGGACTGGTCCCCGCGCACCATGATGTCCCAGTGCGCCGGGTGGTGCTCAGGAGCCAGCAGGCCGTCCTTGACAGCCCGCCGGGCCACAGTCTTCAGTGCGATGATCCGGGTCTGCCTCGTCTTCGCTCGGAGGTGCCCGATGGTGGAGTAGTAGCGCTCGACCGCGTCGGCGGTCAGCCGGTCCACCGGGAAGCCTTCACCGAAGTGCTGCTGCCCGGCGCTGCGCACCGCCTTCTTGTAGGTCTTGCGGGCGCTGGGGGCAAGATCGGGAGTCCGGTCGATGGCACCAGGCGCGTAGGCGTCCAGCGTCACCGTCCCGCGCCGGGGAGCGACCTCGGCGTCCAGGTCGGCGGAGATCGCCCTCAGATGTAGCTCGTACGCATCCGCAGCCGCCTTAGCCGTGGCCTTCGCCGGGTAGTCCGGCGACTCCGGCACCCGAGCGCACAGCCGTCGGCCGGACGCATCGGCCACCGGCTCCCTGTAGTAGGCAGCCCAGCTGCCCGAGGCGAGTTGTCGTGCGTAACCCACTGCTCATGTCCCTTTCGGTCATGAGCACAGCGCATCGGCGATGCCTAACTCAGGATCAGGCCCGGTGATGATCTTGTGTAGCGCTACGAGTAGCAGCGGCCGTATCGAGATCGACAACACCGGGCCTGACCTGGGGGAACACTTGCTGTCCGATTTGCCGGTGAGAAGTTCCCTTCCTCACGTCAGAGCCCGCGCGGAGCAACCGGCTGCCGGGCGGCTCGGTCGAGGGAGAACGGATGGCGGCTGCTGGGAGATTGGTTCGCCATGTTTCTGCGGCGTGATCAGGAAGCAGCCAATCAAGATCACGCAATTGTTCTCCGGCAAGAAGAAAAGCGGCTCCGGATCGGGGATCCGGAGCCGCTTCGCGCAGCAGAACCGTGTTACAGGGTGTTCGCGACCTTCTCCACGGTCGGGTGCAGCACGCCGGTGATCTGGTGCACCGGCTTCGCCGGGACGCGGCTGGTGAGCTGGGTGGAGAGCTCGTCGGCACCACCGCCCAGGCCCTTGTCGAGTTCGGCCAGCGGCGGGATCTCGCGCACCGCCGGCACCAGCTCGTCAGGCTTGGGCAGCGGCATCGCCTGACCGGGGGCGTTGAGCGGGTTGCGCTCCAGCGTCGGCGCGACCACGCCGACCGGGCTGGCCACCGGCTCCGCCTCGAACCCCTGCGCGGCGGTCACGGCGACCGCGGTGTCCGCCGCGGACACACCCTGGTGGTCGGGCTTGCGGGGCCCGACCTCGGCGTCGAGCAGGGTGGCGTTCGGGGTCCGCTCGTGGAGCAGGCCGAGGTGCTCGGGGGTGGCCGAAGCGCCGATGGTCGGGCGGGTCTTGGTCATGCCGGTCAGCCGGTTGCCCTCGGCGAAGACGTGGCCCAGCACCTGGTTCGGCTTGCCGGGCGCCAACAGCGGGCGGCCGTCGCGCAGCTCGTTGGCCACCCCGTGGCCGGTGGTGGTGATGTCCACACCGACCTGCTTGACCAGGTTCGGGGAGTTCGCGTGCAGCTGCGCGTCCGCGCACGGGGCCTTGACCGGGCTGAACCCGGGCCCGTTCTGGGTCTGGCAGGCGTTGACCGGGACGGTGAACCCGATCTGGTCCGGAATCGACGACAGGTCCGGCTTCGGCAGTTCGGTGGTCTCCGCGGCGGAGGCGGCACCGGTACCGACTGCGGCGAACCCCGCGGCCACAACGGCTGCCTGTACTGTGCGCGTGGTCCAGGGGCGCAAGATCTGTTCTCCTAGGGTCGGATGCGTTGGTACAGCTGACTCGGTATCGGAGGACCCTGGAAAGATCTTGACCCCGGCGGACCAGGGACAACCTGAACGAGTGAATAAGGTCGTCGTCAGAGGTTCTGCGCCAAGCTCGGCGCGAACAGCGCCATCAGGTGCTCGGTCGCCTTCTCCGGGGTGACTTCAGGCCGTTGCTCCCGCCACAGGGCGAGCCGCTCGCAGGCGCCGATGATCGCCTCCGCGAATGCCTCCAGCTGCTCGCGGTCCAGGTCGGGGCGGGCGGCCTCGAGCAGTCCGGCGGTGAAGTCCCGCTGCTGCAACCGGATGGCCTCGAGTTCCGAGCTCACCGAGGCGTTGGGCACGGCGGACTCGTTGCGCAGCAGCGCCCAGGCCTGCGCGTGCTCGTCGCCGAACTTGAAGAACGCCAGCAGGCAGTCGTGCATGAGCTGCTCTGGGTTCTCCGCCCCGGCGGCCGCGACGGTGCTGGCCTCGATGAGCTCCCGCTTGCACCGCTGCAGGCAGGCCAGCAGCAGGCCTTCCTTGGAACCGAAGTACTCGTAGAGCATCGGTTTGGACAGGCCGACCCGCGCCGCGATGTCGTCCATGGAGGTCGCCTGGTAGCCGTCGGCGGCGAACACCTCCTCGGCCACGCCGAGGATCTGCTGCTCCCGCTCGGCCCGCGACATCCGCTTGCGCCGGCCGGTCGATGCTTGCTGGGTCCGCACGAGATCACCCTACCGCAAGTAACCTACTCGTAGTAGCCTACTGCCGAGTAGATCAGTCGTGCCGGTGTCCGAGGAGGCCCTGATGGTGCAACGGCAGTCGAAGGCCCAGCGCAGCTACCGGACCTCGGTGGTCATCGTGGGCACCGGGTTCTCCGGTCTGGGCATGGCCATCAAGCTCAAGCAGGCCGGGATCGAGGACTTCATCGTCCTGGAGAAGGCCGAGGACCTCGGCGGGACCTGGCGCGACAACACCTACCCGGGCTGCGCCTGCGACGTGCCGTCGCTGATGTACTCCTTCTCCTTCGAGCAGAACCCGAACTGGTCGCGGATGTTCGCCCGGCAGGGCGAGATCTCCGACTACCTGCAGCGCTGCGCGGACAAGTACCGGGTGCGCGACCACATCCACCACGGCGTGGAGTTCACCGGCGCCGAGTACGACGAGGACGCCCAGACCTGGCGCGTGACCACCAAGGACGGCACCGAGTACTTCGGCAAGGCGCTGGTCTCCGGGGTAGGTGCGCTGCACATCCCGAGCTACCCGGAACTGCCGGGCGTCCAGGACTTCGAGGGCGAGGTGTTCCACTCCGCGGAGTGGAACCACGACTACGAGCTGAGCGGCAAGCGCGTCGCGGTCATCGGCACCGGCGCCAGCGCGATCCAGTTCGTGCCGCAGATCGCCAAGCAGGTCGCCAAGCTGCACCTGTTCCAGCGCACGCCACCGTGGATCCAGCCCAAACCCGACCGCCCCGTCCCCGAGTCCGTGCAGCGGCTCTTCCGTCGGGTGCCGCTGGTCCAACGAGCAGCCCGCGCCGCGCTCTACTGGACGTTGGAAGCGCGCTACTTCGCGGTGTTCAACAAGCGCCTCGGCAAGCTTGCCGAGCACCTGTCGAAGCGCTACATCCGCAAGGCGGTCAAGGACCCGGCGGTGCGCGCCGCGGTCACCCCGGACTACTCCATGGGTTGCAAGCGGATCCTGCTCTCCAGCGACTACTACCCGGCGCTGAACCGGGCCAACGTGGATCTGGTGACCAGCGGGGTCGCCGAGGTCCGGAAGAACTCCGTGGTCACCGGCGACGGCCAGGAGCACCCGGTGGACGCGATCATCTACGGCACCGGCTTCCACGTCACCGACGCCTTCGACCACCTGAGCATCGTCGGCCGCGACGGGCGCAAGCTCCAGGACACGTGGCGCAACGGGATGGAGGCCTACCTGGGCATCACCGTCTCCGGCTTCCCGAACCTCTTCTTCCTGCTGGGGCCGAACACCGGGCTCGGCCACAACTCCGTGGTGTTCATGATCGAGTCGCAGCTCAACTACGTGCTGGGCTGCCTGCGGCCGATCTGCCGCGGCGAGGTGGGGCAGGTCGACGTCCGCCAGTCGGTGCAGGACGACTTCAACAGCGAGATCCAGTCCGAACTCGGCGACGCGGTGTGGTCGGCGGGCGGCTGCCGCAGCTGGTACCTCGACGAGAACGGTGTCAACCGCACCATCTGGCCCGGTTTCACCTGGAAGTACTGGCTGCGCACGCGCAAGGCGGACCCGGCCGACTACGAGATCACCGCGGCCCGGGGTCGTTGAAGCTTCGCACGGACGTTCGATATAGTCGTGGGGTCACTGCCGAGCAGCCCCTCCGGGGCTCACCCTTGAGCAAGGTGTGGCCATGTCACCGCTGTCGTCCGACGAAGTCCGCGAGATCCGCGACGAGCTGAACGCCGGGACCACGCCGACGGTGTGGTTCACCAGCTCGGCCGTCGGTGTGCCAGAAGGGCGATCGGGAAAGGTGATCTCGCTCAGCGAACCGGCCGAGGGCGACTTCATCCAGGTCCGCCCGGCCGGTTCGAAGGACGTCCTGTCCTTCTCCGCGGCGGAGGTCACGAAGGTGAAACCACCCCGCAAGCGCGCTGCGCCCGAGCCACCGAAGCCCGCCCCCAGCGAGCCCAAGCCCAAGGCGGTGGGAGCGACGCTGCCGCGCAGCTCGACCACCACGTCGGCGAAGCCCGCGTCGACCGCGGCGAAGCAGACGAGCCCGGCGAAGCCCGCCGCGGAAGCGGCGAAGCCGAGCGCCGCGGACAAGTCGGCAGCCGGGGCGGCAGCCCGGCGCAAACCGCGCCCGCCGAAGGCGGTCGGCGGCGCGACGGTGACGCTGACGGCCGACGACGAGGGCCAGTGGAGCGTGGAGGTCAGCACCCCGAAGAAGCGGGTGCTGAAGCCGACGCAGGTCCCAGCTGGCTCGGTGGCGCAAGCCGCGAAGGTGCTGCACGAAGACGTCGCAGCAGCAGTCGAGCCCCTGATCGAAGCGGCCCGGGAACAGCAGCGAGCCCGCGTAGAGCAACTGCGCGCGGAGCTGGCGGCAGCCGAAGCAGCCCTGGACGACCTCCGCTCCTGACCGTCCCGCGCGGTGACGTGAGCATGGGAACCTTCCTGTCATCCGTGCCCGGAGCAGCCGTGCGGTGACGTGAGGATGGGAACCTTCCTGTCACCCACCGCAGCCGTCGGCCGCTCCGGTGGGCTGGGTGGACCCGACGGGCGGAGCCCGCACCGCGCGAGGTGGTGCGAACTCCGCTCAGTTCAGGGCGTCAGTTCTCGATCTCGGTGATCGTGCTCTTGGCCTGCGGGCCGCGGTCGGTGGGCGGGATCCGGTCGTAGTCGGCCGGGTCGAGGTTGCCCACCTGGCCGCTGGCGATCGACGAGAGAATCCCGTCGAGGCCGATGTAGACCGCGCGGGTGAGCATCTTCCGGTGCTGCTCACCGAGGGTCTGGGTCTGGCCGCGCACCTCGAACAGCACCGCGCCGCTGCCGTTGAGCTGGAACGAGCCCAGGCCGGTGCCGGGCAGGTTGGTGTCCTGCGGGTACAGCGTGATGTTGCCGAAGTCGGGGTTCTGGTTGGCCGCGGCCTGCAGCGCGTTGTAGGCGGCCACGTTGAGCTGCTTGGAGTAGTCCGGTCGGTAGGTGTCGGCGAACTCGGCGTACGCGGAGCCCTCCGGGGTGGCCGGGTCGGCGACGAACCTGCCGGAGAGGCTCATCGTCACGAAGCGGTCGGTGCCCGGAACCGTGTAGCAGGCACCCTGGTGGTGCAGGTCGATGTAGGTGTCGACCGCGCCGAACTCGTCCCGCAGCGACTTGTACACGTCGCGCACCGCCTGGGTCTCCGGGCTGAGGAACCAGCCCGGCTCGTCGCTGGCGCCGGGGAAGTCCTGCGGCTGCGGCTGGTAGTCGAGGTTCGGGTTGTAGTCGCGGTTGACGTCGAAACCGGGGCGCTGCGAGTAGTCGTCGCCCTGCCGCTGCTCGGTGTAGTAGTTCCACGGCGCCTGCGCGGTCACCAGCTGCGGGAAGCGTGCCTGCGCTTCCTCCCACGTCATGTCGTTGCCGCGCCGGTCCAGCGCCCCGGCATCGGGGTTGATCTTCGGCATCGCCACCACGGTCAGCTGCTCGCGGATCTTCCGGGCGTGCGCGGAGTTCGACGTGCCCAGGTAGTCCAGGAGGTCCAGGGCCGCGTCCGGACCGGTCTTCTCGTTGCCGTGGATCTCGGCGGTGATCAACACCACCTTCGGGCCGCTGCCGACCCGTGCCAGCAGCATGTCGCGTCCCCGGTTGGACTCGCCGACCTTCTCCACTGCGACCCGGCCCGCACTGACGCGCTCGATCCGGTCGAGCTCGACCAGGAGCTCGTCGTAGCTGGTGAACTCCGAGATCGGGTTCTCGCGCGGCTCCTCGCTGCACGGCGGCGGCGCGGCCGACGTCAGCGGTGCGGTGGCCGTCGCGGGGATGAACGCCGAACCCGCGACCACGGCGGCCAGTGCCAGTACTCGCATCCGATGCATGCAGGACTCCTTGCCGTTGCTGGGACGGACCCAGCCAAACCGATCGCGATCAAAGCCACAATCGACCAGCAGGGGACATCTCGGGCGAAGGCAGGGATGGACAGGGGGCGCGGTTCGGGCCTATCAATTACCAGTGCGAGTCTCGGTCGAACCACGCGAGCGGAACAGGTCACCACTGCGGCACGGCTCGTTCCGGCGGCTGCTGGTGGCCACGGTCGGTGGTTTCGCCGGGTACATCCTGCTGATGCCGGTGCTGCCGCTGTGGGCGGTGGCCGGCGGTGCTGGCGAGGTCGCGGCGGGCGCGACGAACGCCGTCTTCATGCTGGTGACGGTCATCACACAGCTCTGCATGCCGTGGCTGCTCAAGCGCATCGACCACCGGGTCTCCTTCGGGCTCGGCACGATCCTGATCGGCGCGCCGACGCCGCTGTACGCCCTGTCCGGCGACCTGTGGCTGCTGCTCGGCGTGTCGAGCGTGCGCGGCATCGGCTTCGGGCTGCTCACCGTGACCGGTGCCGCCCTGGTGGCCGAACTCGTGCCGATCGAGCAGCGTGGTCGCGCCGCGGGGCTGTACGGGCTCTCGGTGGGGCTGCCGAACATGGCGCTCCTGCCGGTGGGGGTGTGGCTGACCCAGCAGGTCGGGTTCGCCCCGCTGTTCTGGATCGCTGGCGCCCTGCCGGTCGCCGCCACGGCCGCGCTGGTCGGCATGGCCCGCGTGCCGACCCGGCAACCTGCGGACAAGCAGAGCACCACGACCTTCCCGCTCGCGTTGCTGCCGTCTTGGGCGGTCATGACGGTCCTGGCCGTTGGAGCTGGCGGGATCATCGCCTTCCTGCCCCTGGCCGTCGGCGGATCGGTGGCCCCAGCAGCGCTGATGATCTTCGGTGCCGCCACGATGCTCGGCCGCTGGGGAGCGGGACAGCTCGGTGATCGCGTCGGCCAGAGCCGCATCGTGATCCCGGCGGTGCTGCTGTCCGCGCTCGGCGCCGGGGTGCTCGCGGTGGCCTCGTGGGGCGCGGACCCGGCTTCCCTGCTCGGCGCGGCCGCGTTCGGCGCTGGCTTCGGCGCGGTGCAGAACGCGACCCTCGTCTTGATGTTTGACCGGACCGAGTCGAGGGTGGCCAGCACGGCTTGGAACATCGCCTACGACGCGGGCCAGGGCCTCGGCTCCCTCGGCTTCGGCGTCCTGATCGCCCTGTCCGGCTACCCGTCCACCTTCGTGATCACGGCCGTCCTCATCGCCGCCTGCGCCCCGCTGGCCCTCAGCCGCCGCCGCAGTTGAGAGGAAGGGAACCTTCCTGTCATCACGCCCCGACCAGCCGTGTCCGGCACCTCGAGCATGGGAACCTTCCTGTCATCCACGGGGGCGGGTGGCTTCGGGAGCATGGGAACCTTCTTGTCACCACGCCCCGGCCGTAGGTGTCCGAACCAGCCGAGCTGCTGTGATTGCGAACACACTTCGCGTATCCGTGTCGAACCCCCGGCGCGGAAGCCCAGTCCGGCGCTGTGCGCGGTGCGTGATGAAGCCGGAATTCCCGACCGGGTGGATGCGCCTAGAATGCGAAGTGTGTTCCGCAGCCTCTTGACCCCGCGCTGGCTGCTTCTGCACGTGCTGTTCATCGCGGCCACGATCACCACCGGCTTCCTGGCCGTGTGGCAGTGGGACCGTGCGCACGAAGCCGGCGGGAGCTTCCAGAACCTCGGCTATGCGCTGCAGTGGCCGCTGTTCGGGGCGTTCACGATCTTCCTGTGGATCCGCGTGATGCGCATGGACCTGAGCCGGGAGCGGGAAGAGCAGGAATCCGCCCCGCCCGCCGAGGCGGACAGCGCGCCTGAAACGCCAGCGGAGCAGCCCGCGGTGCGCCGGAAGCGGCCCCTGGTACCGCCTCCGGCGCCGCGCGTCGCGGAAGAGGACGATCCGGAGCTCGCCGCCTACAACAAGTACCTGGCCGAGCTCAACGAATCAGACCGGCGCGCTAGTTGAACGTGATGTTGCCGTTGAACTCGCGGGTCTGAACCAGGTTCTTGACCTGCCCGTGGTTGATGTTGACCACGCTGTCGTCGGCGGCCGAGATCGCGTTGTGCACCTCGGCGCCCTCCGCACGCAGCTGCTCGGCGAAATCGGCGTCCTCCGCGCAGACCTGGTCGAGCCGCTCGGCGAGAGCGGTGATCTGCGGCCGGTCCGCGTCCGGGCGCTCGGCGGCTTCGAGTGCGGCCTTCGTCTCAGGGTCGCGTTCCGACCTCCGCCGGAGGAGCTCGCGAACCTTCTCCAGCGCGGCCTTCCCCGCGGCACCCAGCGCTGTCGCCGCTTGCCCGGCGAGTGCGGTGGCCAGCGAATCCAGGAAAGGATCGGTCATTTCTCCTCCACGCGGTCGAATTGATCGGTCACCAAGTGTAGTGATCCGGACCGCTGGAGTGGGCGTGATCGGGGTGCTGGACCATTCGGCGCATCGTCGGCTGGACCGGTCGATGTGATATCAAGAATTGACTGGCGTCGTAAGAGGAGCAGGTGCCGTCTGGTGCTGCTGAGGCGGATGTCGACGGGATGCTCCCCGGCCGGTCGGTGAACCGGTGAGACGGGTTCCAGGTGGGCGCTTCGACCGGCGGTAAGTGGTCGAGCCGGGTGGACACTTGATGATTGGGGCGGGCGTGCGCAGCGGCGTGCTGTTGAAGATGTTCGGGCTGTGCGTCCTGGCTGGCGTGCTGGTGGCGGCATTGCTGCTGCCGATGGCGACCGGTGCCGGGGCGATGGTCAACCAGACGACCGACGCCATGTCCAAGATGTCGGGCTCGCTCGCTCGGCAGGACATGCCGCAGGTGTCGACCGTCACCGACAAGGACGGCCAACCGATCGCGTACTTCTTCCAGGACTACCGCGTCGAAACCCGCCCCGACGAGATCTCCGAGTACATGAAGGCGGCGATCACCGCCGTCGAGGACAAGCGCTTCTGGGACCACGGGGGCGTCGACTGGCACGGCACGATGCGCGCGCTGGCCACCAACCTCAGCAGCGGTGAAGCGGCGCAGGGCGCATCCACCATCACGCAGCAGTACGTGAAGAACTACCTCGTGCACGTGGTCGCCGGGGCGGACAACCCGATCGAGGCCGAGAAGGCCAAGGAGACCACGATTGCCCGAAAGCTGCGCGAGGCCAAGATCGCCGTCGAGCTCGAGCGCACCATGACCAAGGAGGAGATCCTCACCGGGTACCTCAACGTGGTGCCGTTCGGTAACCAGACCTTCGGCGTCGGCGCGGCCGCGCAGACCTACTTCGGCACCACGCCGGACAAGCTCACCATCGCCCAGTCCGCGCTGCTCGCCGCGATCGTCAACCAGCCGGGATCGCTGAACCCCAACAGCAACCCGGAGGACGCGAAGGTGCGGCGCGACCTCGTCATCGACCTGATGACGGACCCCACCAACAACAAGTTCATCACCAAGGAGGACGCCGAGCGGGCCAAGCAGGAGCCGCTCGGCACCCTGTCCCCGCTGGGCCGTCCGCCGAACGGCTGCGTCGGCCTCGGTGACGGCACCACCGACGGCTTCTTCTGCGAGTACGTCAGGGACTACCTCAAGCGGGCCGGCATCGACTCCGACGCGTTGAAGACCGGTGGCTACACCATCCGCACGACGCTCGACCGCAAGGCCACCGACGCCGCCAAGGAGGCGGCGGAGGCCCAGGTGCCCACCCAGACCGAAGGCATCGCCAACGCCATGGCGGTCGTCGAACCGGGCAAGGACAAGCACAAGGTGCGGGCGCTGGTCGCCAACCGCGACTACGGCAACGACGCGAGCAAGGGGCAGACGGCCTACGACATCGTCAGCCGCGTGCAACCGTTCGGTGCGGGTTCGGTGTACAAGATCTTCACCGCTGCTGCCGCGATCGAACAGGGCATGGGCATCCACGACGTGATCGACGTGCCCGCCTCGTACACCTCCCGCGTCTACCGGAACGGCAACGCGCCCTACACGGTCAGCAACGCCGACGGCGTGACGCCGGGGCCGAGGACGCTGCAGATGGCGCTCGCGACATCGCCGAACACGGCGTTCGTGGCGCTCTCCGAACGGGTTGGCCTCAACAACGTGGTCGACATGGCCTCACGGCTCGGCCTGCGCAACGGGATGAACCGGGTCAACACCAGCGGCCAGAACCTCAAGGCGGACGGCTCGAACGGACCTTCCCAGGCAGAAGCCATCAAGAAGGGCAACCGCGGGGCGTTCACGCTCGGCTACAGCCCGACCAGCGTCCTGGAGCTGTCGAACGTCGGCGCCACGATCATGAGCGAGGGCGTGTACTGCCCGCCGACGCCGATCGAGGAGGTCCTGGACCGGCACGGCAACCCGGTCCAGCTCAACGAACCGAAGTGCGAGCAGGCGGTCTCCCCGCAGGTGGCCGCGGCGCTGGCGCAGGGCATGAGCAAGGACGACACCGACGGCACCTCGCGCGCAGCCGCTCAGGCGGCGGGCTGGAACCGGCCGATGATCGGCAAGACCGGAACCACCCAGGCGCACCAGTCGGCTGCTTTCCTCGCCGCCACCCCGCAGATGTCGGGTGCGGTCCTGACCTACTCCGATGGTCGCAGCCCCCAGGGCATCTGCGACAGCGGTGGTGACGCGCCCCCGCACCTCTGCGGCAAGAACGGCGGCAACATCTACGGCGGCAAGGTGCCGGCGCGGACCTGGTTCGCAGCGATGAACCGGATCCACGAAGGCCTCCCCGTCGCACCACTGCCAGGCTGATCCAGGGGATCTGAACACCAACTGCCCGCGCCCTCCGAAACGGTGGGTGCGGGCAGTTGCATGAGAAGGGCTTGTCCGCGAGAGGCAGTTCCAGCGACTTCCCGAGTTGCTGGAGTTCGGGTGTTCACGTTCTCTGGAACTCGGTTTGGGTTCGTCCGGAATAGACCCGGCGCGTTCGATTGATCCCGATGTCAGGAAAACCCTGCCCGCAGGTGGGGTGACTCGCGCTCTTCCCCTTTCGTCGCATCCCGGCTCGCGCGGACCATCACCTGCAGGGAATGAGAACAGCCCGGTCTCGCTGGTGGCCCGCCCTCAGCACGCGAGCATGGGAACCTTCCTGTCAGTTCGGTGACAGGAAGGTTCCCATGCTCGCCGACGCCGAGCCTCAGCTGGCGCTAAGGAAGGGCTGGCAGAATGCCTCCGTGAGCACCGAGCGAGATCGAGTCGATGTTCGCGGCGTGGTCAGCTTTGTCATGATCGCCTACTTACCGGCATGGCTGTTGACCTTGCCGCTGTGGCTCACCGGCGAAGGACTGTCGTGGACCTGGGCACCTCTCGTGCTCATCGCCATGATGTTCATGCCCGCGGTAGCAGCGCTGGTGGTCGGCAAGTGGATAAGCCCGCAGCCCAAACCGCTGCGCAGCATCGGGCTGACCAACCCCGGCGGGATCAGGAAGTGGTGGCCGCACATACTGGTCGGGTGGCTCGGGCCACCACTGGTCATGGTGTTCGCCCTCATGGTTGGCTACCTCCTCGGCATCTACCAGGCCGACTGGACCGGCTTCTCCGGGCTGGCCGAGCAGATCGGACATGGCCCGATCGGCGCCGAGCCGCAGACCTCACCGGGCACGCTGGCGCTCATCCAGATCGCCCAGGTATTCGGGCTGGGATGGCTGCAGGTCATCCCGGCGCTGGGCGAGGAGCTGGGCTGGCGCGGCTACCTGGTGAAAGCCCTGCTGCCTCTCGGGCAGCCGGGCGCGTTCCTCACCACCGGTGTGCTCTGGGGGCTCTGGCACGGCCCCGTGCTGGTCCTCGGGTTCAACTACCCGACGGTCCCGATCGTCGTCGCGTTCCTGATGATGATGTGCTTCTGCACCCTGGTCGGCACGCTGCTCGGCTGGCTGAGGCTCACCTCCGGAAGCGTCTGGCCAGCGGCGATCGCACACGGCTTCCTCAACGCCGCGGCAGGCCTGACCATCGTCTTCAGCCAAGCCGGGCACCCGGTCGACAACGCATCAGTCGGGCTACTCGGTTGGACCGGCTGGCTCGTCCTCGCCCTGCTGATCCTGGTGCTCATACTGCTCGGCAAGCTCCCGGTGCGCTTCCAAGTGCAGAAGTCCGGGATCTCCCGCGGCGTCAACCGCCGCAGCCGTCCGTGACGGGGCCGTGAGCATGGGAACCTTCCTGTCACTTGCCGCACACCTCGATGCGCGGCGGCGGGAAGTGAAAGCATGGGGCTCATGGTGACGAGTCTGCTGCCCTCCACCCAGCGTGCGCTGCTGCGGCGCCTGGCGGTGGAGCAGAGTGAGAACCGGATCCCCTCGCTGATCGCGGGACTGGTCCGGGATGGTGAAACGATCTGGGTCGATTCCCGAGGCAAGGTCGGCGGTCAGCCGTCGAGCACCGACACCCAGTACCGGATCGGTTCAATCACGAAGACGTTCGTCGCGGTGCTGGTGATGCGCCTGCGCGACGAAGGTCGGCTCGACTTGGCCGACAGGCTCGACGACTACGTGCCGGGCACTTCGATCGGCAAGCGCAGCATCGGCTCGCTCCTTTCGCAGTCCAGCGGCCTGACGGCCGAACCGGCTGGCCAGTGGTGGGAGCGGACGCCGGGTGGCAGCGCTGAGGAGCTGCTCGCCGGGATCGACGCAAGCGCACTGCGCCCCACGCCGAACCACGGTTTCCACTACTCCAACGTTGGCTTCGGAGTGCTGGGGGAGCTTGTGGCGCGGCTGCGCGGTGCCCCGTGGCACGAGGTCATGCAACGCGAGATCTTGGCTCCGCTGGGCATGAAGCGCACGACGCTGGAGCCGGTCGCACCCCACGCCGAGGGATTGGCCGTTCACCCGTGGGCGGACGTCGTGCTGCCTGAACCAGCGGAAGACGCTGGAGCCATGGCCCCGGCTGGCCAGCTGTGGTCGACGTTCGACGACATGGTTCGGTGGGTTCGGTTCGTGGGTGGCGACACCGGCGAAGTGCTGCACCCCGACACGGTCCTCGAAATGCGCACCCCCGGCTCGGTGGACGACGGACCGGAATGGCGGGGCGGCTACGGACTCGGCCTGCAGCTCATGCGGTACCGCGGGCGACGCCTGGCCGGACACACCGGGTCGATGCCTGGTTTCGTCGCGAACCTCTGGTCGGACCCGGATGACGCCACCGGTGTGATCTTCATGGCGAACACGACCGCGGGGATGAGCGGAACGTTCTCCACGGACCTGCTTGACCTGCTCGCCCAGCACGAACCGCGAATCCCTGAGGCCTGGGAGCCCCGCGCCGACGTGGACATGCGGCTGCTCGAGCTCACCGGCCAGTGGTACTGGGGCCCGAGCCCGTACGTGCTGCGTGTCCGCCCCGACGGTCTGCTCGACCTCTCCCCGTCGAAGGGGAGGGGCCGGGCATCGCGGTTCCGGCCCAACCCCGACGGCACCTGGACCGGCCTGGACGGCTACTACGCAGGGGAAACACTGCGGATCGGGCGAGATGCGGAGGGCACTCCCGCCTACCTCGACCTGAACACCTTCATCTTCACCCGCACGCCGTACGCCAGCGACGCCCCTGTCCCGGGCGGCGTCGCGGGGTGGCGCCCCGGCGAGTGATCACCGCCCGTGGGGCGTGAGGCATGGGAACCTTCCTGTCACCCGTGGCAGGAAGGTTCCCATGCTCCGTGCCTGGTCGATGGGCTGCGGTGAGCGGAGCTGCAAGGTGAGGCATGCTTTCGGTATGTCCGGAGACCTCCCCATCACCAGCCGTTGGCAGATCCCCGCGGCCGAGCTCTCCGAGCGCTTCTCGCGATCGTCAGGGCCGGGTGGGCAGGGCGTGAACACGACCGACTCCCGAGTCGAACTGTCCTTCGACCTCGTCCGCTCGAACTCGATACCCGAGCCCCTTCGGCAACGCGCTGCGGACCGACTTGCGAAGCGGCTCGTCGATGGTGTGATCACAGTCGTGGCATCGGAACACCGCGCGCAGCTGGCCAACCGGCAGGCAGCTCGACAGAGGCTGGCCGGGCTGCTGGCAGATGCGGTCGCCCCACCGAGGGCCGCACGACGGCGCACCAAGCCGACCAGGGGCTCCCAGCAGCGTCGGCTCACCAGCAAGAAGCAGCGTTCCGAAGTGAAGCGCCAACGTCGTCGGGGTGATCCAGGCGACGGATGAGCTGCTGATCAGCCACCAACGACTAGCCTCAACAGCAGGGACGAGAGCGGAAGGGCACTGCTGATGCGCACAGCGTGGGTTTTGCCGGGAGGTTCCACTTTCGGAGCGATCCAGGCTGGACTGGTCACCGCGCTTTTCGAAGCAGGTGTGGAACCGGACTTGCTCGTCGGTACTTCGGCGGGCTCGCTCAACGCTGCCTGGCTGGCGGGCAACCCCACACCGCACGGCGCGGAGAAGTTGCGTGAGATATGGGCTTCGATGCGGCGAACAGATGTGTTCCCGATCCAGCCGTCGCGGATCCTGGCCGGGAAGCTGGGCCTGTCCAACCACGTGATGGGCAATCACGGCCTGGCTCGCTGGCTGCACAACAACCTCCCGTTCCGGCGGCTGGAAGACGCGCAGATCCCGGTGACTGTGACCGCGACCGACCTCGACAGCGGCGACCCCGTGTACTACGAGTCGGGGCCCGCCCTCCCACCACTGGTCGCGTCCTGCTCGATCCCGGGGATGTTCCCGCCGGTGAAGATCGGTGACCGATGGCTCGTCGACGGCGGCCCGGCGGCATTCATGCCCATCAGCCGCGCAGTCGAGCGCGGGGCGGAGCGCGTTTTCGTGCTGCCGTGCGGTGGGACGGAGCGCTTCGAGTACAACCAGCCAAAGCGTGGGATCGGTTCGATCGCGACCTGGCCGACGCCGAAGGTGCCCCCACGGTCAGTGGGTGGGGTCAACGGTGCGGCGCTGGGAGCGGCCATGGTGTCTGCAGCGAGGCTGGACATGCAGTTGAACGCGACGCGCTGCGAGCTCTACATCGTTCCCGCCCCGTCGGTGGTGGGGCTTTCGCCGTACTCCTTCGCACACGCCAGCGCGTTGATCGATGCGGCTTGGGAGATCGCACGCCGCTGGTACCCGTCCGCGAAGCCCGTGCCTGAGGGGCCAGTCGACATCGGTGGCAACCCGATCGAGGATGGCCACTTCGGTGTCTCCGCAGTTGCCCCGGCGACACCATGAGCCGAGGTGGGCATGGGAACCTGCCTGCCGCCTGAGTGACAGGAAGGTTCCCATGCTTCTCCAAAAGGTCAGCCTCGAGCGGTCCGAGCTTCGGCCAGTTCGTCGACCGCCAACCTTTCAGCGGGCGCCGTTGTGGGTTGCAGCAGGCTGACCACCACGTTGGCCGCGATGTTCACCGCGAGCCCGATGAGACCGGCGTTGATGCCGAACCACGGGTCGTTTCCGGTGCCGACGAGCGCAGCAACGATGATCACACCCAGTGCTAGACCACTCGCCGCACCAGCGACCGTCATCCGCTTCCACAGCAGGCTGATCAACACCACCGGCAGCAGTTGAGCCAAGCCCTGGTACGAGAGCACCGAGAGCTGCACGAGCGTGCTGGGCGAGATGAAGGTGAACAGCAGGGCGACCAACCCGACGAGGAACGTGACGAGCTGCGAGAGCTGCTTCTGCCGGGGAGCCGTCCGCGGGTGCACCCCCAGCACGGAACGGCCCCACATCGTCCCGATCACAAGCATGAAGACGGCCATGGGGACGATCGAGGAAAGTGCGCCAGCGACACCGATCAGCCCCACCATCCACGCTGGCATGGAGTCCACCACCAGCTCGAACATGGCGAGGTTCGAATCGCTCAGCCCCGGCACCACGAACACCGCAGCCAGGCCGAGGAGGATGGGTACGAACAGCAAGACCTGGTAGAACGGCATGATGATGGCGTTGCGCCGCAGGACACCGGGGTTCTTGGCGCCGAGGTAACCGGCGACGGTTGTCGGGAAGATCGTGTAGACCACGCCGTTGAGCAGACCCGTCGTGGCGAACCACAACATCCCCAACGACTCCTTGCCCTGGCCCGGTAGCACGAGCCACTGTGGCCGCTCCGCGACCAAGCGGTCCAGCATCGGTCCAATCCCACCGAAGTAGTGCACTGGCACGTAGACGAACACGGCCAGCAACGTGATGATCACAAGGCTGTCCTTGAGGATCGACACCCAAGCGCTGCCCCGCAGACCCGAGAAGATGAGGAACGCCTCGGTCACCACGAACGCGATCACGTAGCCCGTCCCCAACCCGATGGTTCCGTAGCTGATCGTCGAGACCACCACACCCATCCCGGTGATCTGGAGCTGGATGTAAGGCAGCAGGAAGATGGTGGTCAGGATCGCCACAGCCGCACCGAACCACGGTGAGTTGAAACGGAAGGCCGTGATGTCGGTGATGTTGTGGAGGTTGTTGCGGTGAGCGTAGTGCCACAGGATCGGCCCGATGACGTAACCCACAGCGAAACCGATCGCCAGGTACGCGGGCAGGTAGAACACGGGCATCCCGTAGTCGTAGGACCAGCCAGCCGCCCCGAGGTAGCTGAAACTCGTGTAGGTCTCGCCAGCCATCAGGACGAAGATCAGCACCACGCCCATGCTGCGACCGCCGACGGACCACTCCGCCAGGTTCGCCCGATCGCGACCGCGCAGCGAGAGCAGGCCAAGGACGATCGTGCCGACCATGAACACGGCGAACAAGCCGATGGAGACCACCGCGTTCGAGTTCATTCAGCACCCCCTCGCTCGATGTCCCGATCAGCCCGCCACAGCGGGTCCTTGCGCGCCGCGAGCCAGATGCAGGCAGGAGTGAGCAGGGTCGCCAACAACATCCAGAACATGAAGAAGGGAAGGCCCAGGACAACGGGCTCAACCCTGTTGTACAGCGGAAGCGCCACCAGGTAGAGCAGGACCGGCCCCATGAGCCACCACAGCGATTTGCGTTCTTTGAGCACTAGTCCCTCCGATGGCCGCATCCGACACGGCGAGAAGTCTCCGACGGTGACAGGAAGGTTCCCTTGCTCGCATCCCATCGCACCAGGGCGTTGAACGTCGGGTTCGTCACGCGTCTTGCGTTCCCACTGATCAAAGTGGGTCGTCTTCGGTGATGCAACGACCGTGCCTGGTCTCGACAACGCTGACGAAAAGCCGGCGGAGGTCACCGCCAACGACGTCGACAAGCCTGTGTTCGGGCATGCGGTGGCAGAGGTCGCCCATGTCACCGGGATCGACCACTGACTGGGTTTGGACAGCGAGAGCCGGTCGTGGGAGCTCGGCGTGCAGCTGGTCGACCGCCGTTGTTATCCGCTCAGCTGTGGTCAGTGTCTGCCTTCGTCCGGTGTTCTTCACGGCACCTCCAGCGACAGCTGTCGATGCTTGGCATGGTGCCTGCTGCTACCGCCGAGCACCAGCCCGCGGCGTCCACATCTTCACGCCGCCGAACGTTGCACCTCCTCGGCTGGTCGTGTCGAGCGGCGGGGTAGGCCGTGCAGCGGTGTCGGGCCGTTCTGAAGGGTGCGCAGGATCGCGCGTGGAACAGCAGTACCGCGTCGGCTGCCTAGCTCCATCTCGGTGATCAGGTCATTCAGCTTGCAGCACCTCTCTTGCTGGATCGCGTTCCGGAGCAGCTGTTGGGTAAACGCCCAGGTGCGGAACGTCCGGGCACCGTCCATCACCGCTCGAACCGGCGGAGCCGTCGGAACCCCGTTCACGTAGACGGGTTTCGGAAGCCTGGTGGTGCGCTCGAACTTCGTGCCGGGGTAGCCCTGGATCTTCCGGCCGTGCGGGATCAGCACGTGGACTTCCACATCGTCCGACGTCGTGGTGATCCCATGCAGGTGTGCTGCGACAAGGCCCGTAACCACGGCGCCTGGACCAGCGCGAAGTAGGGCAGCTTGGATCCGATCGTGGACCGTCGGAGGTCCTGGGGCGACGAGCACCACACCTGGGGCGAGGCGAGTCCAGGGCCCGTCGGCTCGTGCGCGCCGGTAGGTCGTCGACTGGGAGATCCCCAGCTGCTCGATCTCCCGGGCCCGGTAGACGCGTCGCTGGAACCGTGATTCGGAGGTGTTGATCGTTTTCTGCATGCGTTGCACTATCCGACATCCACGGCTTATGGCCCGGTAGGTTCACAGTTTTCGGCCGTGTGTCGGGCACTTGAATCCGCGTTCGGTGGGGTAGGGGGCGAGTATGGGAACCTTCCTCGCGCAAGATTGACAGGAAGGCTCCCATGTTCGTGGTTGCCGTCTGTGGGTTTTCTGTTGGCAATCAACAGCTGAAGCCAAGGTGGTTCTCAGGTTCGCGGAGCACGCTCGGTGCATGACGATGAGCAGAGGCACCGGCGACGTGCCGGGATACGGCGGTGCTGAGCACAACTCCGCCCAGTGGACTGAGCCCAATGCTGGTTTCGCGGACAACCAGGCAACTGGTCCGGGCGGCTACGCCCCCAGGGAACAGCCGCAGGGAGCTGGACGTCGACGCTGGGGTGGGCTGGTGGCGGTCGCGCTCGTTGCCGGTGTGGTCGGAGGCGGTGTCGGGTTGGGTGGGGGCATGCTGCTCACGGATTCCGGCAGTCCAGCCCCGGTGCTGTCCCAACGGGATCCTGTGACCGGAACCCAGGTGAACGCTCAGGCGGGCTCTGTGCAGTTCGCTGCGAGCAAGACTTCGGCGAGCACGGTCGACATCGCTGTCCGCTCAGGTCGCAGTGGCGCTGAGGGGACGGGTGTTGTCCTGTCTCCGGACGGGTACGTGTTGACCAACAACCACGTGGTTGAAAGTGGTGGTCAGATCAGCGTCACGCTTCCGGATGGCGCGGTCAAGAGCGCGCAGGTCGTCGGGACATCGCCGTCCTACGACCTGGCTGTGATCAAGTTGGACGGGGCTGCTGACCTCACGCCCGCCGAGCTCGGCAAGTCCTCCGCCTTGGTCGTCGGGCAGCAGGTGGTCGCCATCGGGTCCCCGCTCGGGCTCGAGGGAACCGTGACGTCGGGCATCGTCAGCGCCTTGAACCGCACAGTGGCGTCGAAGGGCGACAACGGCCAGTCCATCATCTACAACGGCATCCAGACCGATGCGTCGATCAACTCGGGGAACTCGGGCGGGCCGCTGGTCAACCTGGACGGCCAGGTGATCGGCATCAACTCCGCGATCCTTTCCAGCGGCCAGAACTCGGGAAACATCGGCCTGGGCTTCGCGATCCCCATCGACACCGCCAGCCGCGTCGCCAACGAGCTCATCAACAACGGCGTGGCGACCAAACCCCAGCTGGGGATCACGGGCACCGACAGCGGCACAGGTGGGGCGGTGGTCCACACGGTCGTCCCTGGCTCGGCAGCCGAGCAAGCCGGCATCAAGACCGGTGAGGCGATCGCGAAGGTCAACGGACGGAACGTCAGCAGCTTCGCCGACCTCGTGGCCCAGATCAGCGCCAACGCACCTGGCTCGAAGGTCACACTCACCGTGACCGACGCGCAGGGCAACAATCCGCGAGAAGTCGAGGTCACCCTGGGCAGCCAGCAGGACAAGGCGCCGCAAACCACAGGGCAGTTCGACTCCGGCTACGGGCAGCAGGACCCGTTCGGCCTGCCGTACGGCTCACTTCCGGGCGGACGCTGAACACGGGCGGACATGGGAACCTTCCTAGCAAGTGACAGGAAGGTTCCCATGCTGCAGGCCGGTCAAGCGGTGCGTCGGAGCCACCACTTCATCGCGTACTCGACGAGGGTGATGAGCGACTGCTTGGTGGAAGCGCGGTTGCGGGCGTCGCAGGTGACGATCGGCACGTCCGCTGGGATCGCGATCGCCTCGCGGACCTCTTCGATGCGGTGACGCAACATGCCGTCGAAGCAGTTCAGACCAACGATGTAGGGCAGCTGGCGGTCTTCGAAGAAGTCGATGGCCGAGAAGCAGTCCGCGAGCCGCCGCGTGTCCACGAGCACCACGGCACCGATCGCGCCGCGCACCAGGTCGTCCCACATGAACCAGAACCGCTGCTGGCCGGGTGTTCCGAACAGGTAGAGGATCAGGTCGGCGTCCAGGGAGACCCGACCGAAGTCCATCGCCACCGTGGTGGTGTTCTTGTTTGGGGTGGCCTGCAGGTCGTCGATGCCGCTGCTCGCCTCGGTCATCACGGCCTCGGTCGTCAGGGGCACGATTTCCGACACCGACCCGACGAACGTCGTCTTGCCGACGCCGAATCCTCCCGCGACGACGATCTTCGCCGAGGTCGCGGTTGTGGGCCTGGTGGTCGGGTGCCCAGGTCGAGATCGCGTTTCGGGGGTCATTTCTGCCAACCTCAGTTGTCGAGTCGAGCTGGTGTCCTGCGCTGCGGCGCGAGGCCCGCGCTGGAGGGTCAGAGGCGACGGAGACCGCTCAGAACCCTCTCCATCAACATGAAGTGCGATGTGGTGCCGGATTCGCTGACCGTGTGGTGGACCGTGACCAGCCCCAAGTCGGCCATGTCACCGAGCAGGACTTTCGCCACACCCAGGGGCACACCGAGCAACGCTCCGACCTCGGCCACCGATCGGGGGTGGTGGCAGATCTCAGCGATCGAGTGGTGCTCGATCCGCTGCAACCGGCTCGGGTGGCAGAACTCGCTGGCCGACACGAGCGTTTCCAGCTCCAACGTGTGGTTGGAGTGGGTCCGCCCACCTGTCCAGGCGTAGGGCCGGATGTAGGTCGCGGTGCTTTCTTCCTGGACGGGTTCTGCTGCTTCCGGTGCGTCGTCGGCTTCCCGTGGCCAATGCGGGTCCGACACGGGCAGCTGGGTCGAGTCTTGTTGCTCCGCTTGCTCACGCGCGCGCTTGCGCCGGCGGCCTCGTCGCCCGCTGTCGAGGGTGAACCGGTTGAAGACCTCGGCCAAGGCGTCCGCCTCGGGTGACTCGTGGTCGCCCCAGTGGTGTCGCCCGGATGATTCCGGACCTGTGCTCATGCCGTCCTCACATCGACTGGCCGGTCATCACCCGACTTGTTCCTTGCAGCTGGGACCGCAGCTCGGGGGTCAGGATCTGTCCGACTCGTTCGACCAACAACGCCATCTCGTAGGCGATGAGGCCCATGTCGCAGTGCGGTGCGGCGAGCACGGTGAGACATGAGCCGTCGCTGATCGCCATCTGCAGCATGAGGCCGCGTTCCATCTCGACCACGGTCTCGCTCACCGTGCCAGCTTCGAAGCACCGCGCCGCTCCTTGGGTGAGGCTGAGCAGCCCGGATGCGACTGCGGCGAGCTGGTCGGCGCGGTCGGTGGGCAGTTTCGCCGAGGCGGTCAGCAGCAGTCCGTCCGCTGACACGACCACGGCGTGTGCCACGCCGGGGACTCGCTCGGTGAAGTCGGTGACCAGCCAGCCGAACTGGCTCGGTTGGGAGTTGTTCGCATTCATTGGCGTTTCCTGTCCTCCTCACTGACGCGGGGTGTCACAGCCGTTCGTCGGCCGAACGCTGCGGGTCGCGGAGGCTGTGCTTCCCCTCGCGGAGTCCGCGCTGGAAGCTGGCCAGTCGGCCGCGCATCAAGTCGGCGTCGCGGCGAGGCTGGGCCGCCTCGGTGACTGATCCCGGTAGTACTTGAGTTCTGGGGACTCGCCGGGGGAGCCCGGCGGGCGTGTAGTCGGGGGCCTCCTGGTCGCTCGTCGGCACCGGGGGCTCCACATCGTTGACCGAAGTGGTGGCCTGGTCATCCGGAGCAGGAGCGCGCGCCGCAGAGTTCTGGGACCCCGCCTGTTGGCGGTGCCGACCGCGGCGGAGCCCGGCCTGGAAGCTGGACAACCGACCACGTGCGACTTCTGGGTCGCGGGCCGGGCGCGGCCGTTCCTCGCCGGAGGTCTCGGCGCTGCCTGCGATGAGGTTCGCCAGCGGCACCCGCAGCGGAAGCCCGGCGGAGGTGTGGCTGGTCGGTTCCGCGGCCGCGACTTTTTGCGCGCGCTGCCGGGCTTCGTCACTGGCGAAGGACCAGACCCGCCCGTTGCTGCGACCGTTGTGCGTTGACGTGGAGGAAGGAAACCTTCCTGTCAGGTTGGGTGACAGGAAGGTTCCCATGCTCCCCTCCCCGGGTGGGGGCCAGTGGGGGGTGGTGTGGTCGTTGGTGGGGGTGGCCTGGAACCAGGCCGAGGCTAGGTTGTCGAAGATCGGGGTGGGGGCCCCGGCGCCGTTGGTGGGGGTGTCTGGTTGGGGGGTTTGCTGGGGTTTGGGCAGGTTGCGCTGTTCCGGGACCGGTGTGGTGGGGGTTTGCGGGGGGCGGAGCAGGTGGTAGCCGTTGCGGACGGGGCTTGCCGCGTCCTGTTCCGCCGCTTCCCAGTCGAATTCCTCGACGAGGGGGTCGTTCGTGCGGTCGTGGTGGTTGGCCGCCCCGTTGGTCCTCGGCTTGGGCAGGTTCACCGCCTCCGCGAGCAGCTCCGGCCCGATCGTCACCGCTGCCCGCACGCCCGTTCCTTCGGCGCCCGGGTGCAGCTGCACGTGGATGCCGTGGCGGGCCGCGAGGCGGCCGACCACGAACAGGCCCATGCGTCGGGACGTCGAGAGGGTGAGCTCGCTGTCGGAGGTCAGTCGGTCGTTGGCGGCCGTTCGGTCCGCTTCGCTCATGCCGATGCCCTGGTCGACGATGTCGATGACCAGGGCTGCGTCACCGCGCCGGTGCCCGGAGACGGTCACCTGGGTGTGGGGTGCGGAGAAGTTCGCCGCGTTGTCCAGGAGTTCGGCGAGCAGCCGCACCAGGTCGCTGGCCGCGTAGCCGACGACCTTGACGTCGGGCAGCGGTTGGACGATCACCCGCGGGTAGTGCTCGATCTCGGAGATCGCGGCGCGCACCAGGTTGGCCGGGCTGGTCGGTTGGGTGAAGCGGCGGGCCAGGTCGGTTCCGGAGAGCACCATCAGGTTCTCGTTGTTGCGGCGCATCCGGGTGGCCAGGTGGTCGAGCTGGAACAGGGTGGCGAGCTGGTCTGGGTCCTCCTCGTCCCGTTCGAGCTGCTCGAACAGGCGGAGCTGCCGTTCCAGCAGGCCCTGGCTGCGGCGCGAGACGTTGACGAAGGAGTCGCTGTAGGTGCGGCGCAGTTCGGCCTGCTCGGTGGCGAGGTTGACCGCCTGGGTGTGCACGTCGTCGAAGGCGCGCGCCACGTCACCGATCTCGTCGGCGGTGCTCACCGGGACCTGCTCCACCGGGGTTCGCGGGGCGTGCCCGGCGCGGATGTCGGCGACCGCGCTCGGCAGCTGGTGGTTGGCGGTGTCCAGCGCGCTGCGCCGCAGCAGATCGAGGGATCCGAGCAGGTGGCGGGCGACGACCACCACGATCGCGCCGGCGACCAGCAGCGCGGTCAGCAGGATCACGGACACGAACCCGGCGAGGTTGCTGGCGGTGTCCTGCAGGGTGAACGCGGTCTCGTGCAGTTGCCGGTCCAGCTGGGTTCCCAGGTCGCCGAGCGCGTTCAGCGCGTTGTGCGACTGGTCGTGCCAGGTCGCCGGCGAGACCAGGGCGGAGGAGAGCTGGGCCCGCGCGTTGTTCCGTTCGGCCATCGCCAGCTGCACCGAGGTTTCCCGCGCCGGGAAGCGGGGGTCGGCGTAGAGCTGGTCGTAGGAGATGCGGTTCGGCAGGGAGGCCGCGGCGCGGAACTCCCTGGCGGCCGCGCTGCGCCGGGATTCGCTGGAGTCCAGCTGGCTGAGGTTGTCCTCGCTGAACTGGCCGCGGGTCAGGCCGGTGAGCACCAGCGCCTGCTGGAGCTGGACCTCCTCCCGGATCTTGGCGAGCTCGTGCGCGCTGGTCGCGGGTGACACCAGTTCCGCGGACGAGATCTGGCTGAGCAGGGTGCGGTCCAGGGCGAGCAGGTCGCTGCTGACCTCGGTGTAGTCCTGGATTGCCTCGTCGGGATCGATCTGGCTCCGGAGCACCAGGTTCCGCGTCGGCGCGAGCTCGGCGACCTGCCGGGCCGTCTCCTGGCGGGCCAGGCGCACCGCGTCGCTGTCGGGGGCGGCGCCCAGGGCGTTGCGGGCGTCTTGGAGGGCGCGGTCGGTGGTGGCGATCCGGTCGCGGACCTGGTGCTCGGAGGTCCGCCCGCGCACCAGGAAGTCGGTGGACGCGGTGCGTTCCCACTGCAGGTCCTCCACTGCGGCGCGCACCGCGGTGCCCGCGGCGACGATGCGGTCCATCGCGGCGTACTCGTCGGCTCGGGTGATCTGATCGCGGATCTGCAGCACCCCCAGCACGAGTGCGAAGATCACCGGGACGAGCACGACGGCGCCGATCTTGATCGGGAGCTTCCAGTCGCGCCATCCGGTGATCCGGGCGGCGGCCTTCGTGGTGGCGCGCGGCCACGTGGACGCCCGTGACACGTGCGTGGGCGTGTCCTCGAGTCCGCTGCTCACGACGCAGTCCTTTCCCGCGCCGTCGGGTGCATCGTCAGCCGACTGCGCGTTCGTGTGGTGGGCAGGCTGCGCCGTCGGTGGGGGTGTGCGGCGGGTTCTCGATGGCTGGCGGCGCTGCCTGCGTTCGGGGTTTTCGCGGGTGGCCGGTGCGGTCTTCGACGTCGGCGTCTGGGCAGCCTGCGATGGTTCCGGGGTGTCGCGGCTGGTATCGGGGTGTGGTGGCGCCGATCGTCGGTGGCAGCACACTACCGCATTCGTACGCCTCTCCGTCTTGCGCGAATTTGGTTGCCTGACCAGCGAATACGAGCAATCCAAGATCATTTTCCGGCGCTGGCGCGGATTGTGAACACTGATCGTGTTCACTTCAGTGGTGCGCTCAAGTGCTTTAGTCACCCGATAGGTAGAAGATGCAGGTCAAGTGGCCTGCTGCGCCGCTCCGACGAGGACGGTTCCGGCCCTGCGGTCGGAGATGCGCTGTTTTCCTGCTGAAACACCAACACCGCTGCGAACTTTGCGTGATCATCAACTCGCATGAGCCTGATCGATCTTCATCGTGAGCGAAATTCTGGCCACGCAACGTGATCGAAGAATTCATCAATGTGTGTGCTGTGTCGTTGTGAGGGGCTGCGGTCATCGATTCGCTGGCTAGACTTCCGGGCCGGTTGGCATTGCGGGCAGTGCGGTCGCCGCGCCCCGGTTTCGCGGACTTCGCGAACTAGCGGACGCGGTCGACGAGCGTGGGGTGACTTCGAGAAGTCGGGGGAAAGACCATTCCCACGCGCGGATCTTCATTGGAAGGACGAATGCGCAACGCAACCCACCTGCCGCAGGTGTCGCCCGCTCCGCCGGCGGCCACCTTCGGTCAGATCGACAAGTCCGCCGCCCGGCCCACCCGGCCCGCCGGTCCGCCCGACTACCTCGAGATCGCGCAGCGCCCCGAGTTCCACGAGGTGCGGTCCCGACTCCGCCGCTTCGTCTTCCCGATGAGCGCGGCGTTCCTGGCCTGGTACCTCGGCTACGTCGTGCTGGCCGCCTACGCGCCGGAGTTCATGGCCATCCGCCTGGTCGGTGCGATCAACATCGGCCTGGTGCTGGGCATCGGCCAGTTCGCCACCACGATCCTGATCATCGTCCTGTACCTGCGCTACGCCGCGCGCCACGTCGACCCGCGGGTGCGCGCGCTGCACGAGGACGTCACCGGGGAGGAACCTCGATGATCGGCGCCAACCCGGTGCTCAACATGAGCATCTTCGGCGTGTTCGTGCTGATCACGCTGTACGTGGTGTACCGCGTGAGCAGCAGCGGCACCGCCTCCGACTACTTCGCCGCGGGTGGCAGGTTCACCGGTGCGCAGAACGGCATCGCGCTGTCCGGGGACTACCTGTCGGCGGCGTCCTTCCTGGGCATCGCCGGGGCCATCGCGGTCTACGGCTACGACGGCTTCCTGTACTCCATCGGCTTCCTGGTGGGGTGGTTGGTGAACCTGCTGCTGGTCGCCGAACTCCTGCGCAACACCGGTCGCTTCACCATGGGCGACGTGCTCAGCTTCCGGATGCGGCAGCGCCCGGTGCGCGCCGCTGCGGCGGTGTCCACGCTGATGATCTCGTTCGTCTACATGATCGCCCAGATGGCTGGGGCGGGCAGCCTCGTCGCGCTGCTGCTGGACGTGCACAGCGCCAGCGGGCAAGCACTCGTGATCGCCGCCGTCGGCCTGGTCATCGTGGTGTACGTGCTGGTCGGCGGGATGAAGGGCACCACCTGGGTGCAGATCATCAAGGCCGGCATGCTGATCCTCTGCGCGGCGATGCTGACCCTGTTCCTGCTGGGCAAGTTCGGCTACAGCATGACCTCGCTGATGCAGCAGGCGGCGCAGCGCAACCCGCTGGGTGAGCAGATCTTCGCGCCAGGGGCCAAGTACGGCGAGAACGCGCTGACCAAACTGGACTTCGTGTCGCTGTCGCTGGCCTTGGTGCTGGGCACCGCCGGTCTGCCGCACGTGCTGATGCGCTTCTACACGGTGCCGAACGCGATCCAGGCGCGGCGTTCGGTGGTGTGGGCGACCGTGACGATGGCCGGCTTCTACCTGTGCACCCTGGTGATCGGGTTCGGCGCGGGGGCGGTCAACGGCACCGAGGCGATCCTCGCGGCTCCGGGCGGGGAGAACTCCGCGGCGCCGCTGCTGGCCTTCCGGGTCGGTGGCACGGTGTTGCTCGGCATCGTCGCGGCGGTGGCTTTCGCGACCATCCTCGCCGTGGTGGCGGGTTTGACGCTGACCGCATCGGCCTCGTTCGCCCACGACGTCTACGCCAACGTCGTGAAGCGCGGGGCCGCGGACCCCGACTCGGAGGTCCGGGTGGCCCGGTGGACCGCGCTGGTGATCGGAGCCGCTTCGATCATCGGCGGCATCCTGGTCAACGGCCAGAACATCGCCTTCCTGGTCGGCCTGGCGTTCGCCTTCGCCGCCTCGGCGAACCTGTCGACGCTGCTTTTCTCGCTGTTCTGGCGGCGGTTCAACACCCGCGGCACGCTGTGGGGCATCTACGGCGGCCTGTCGTCCTGCCTGGTGCTGGTCGTCTTCTCGCCGGTGCTGTCCGGGGCGCCGGACTCGATCCTGCCGAACGTGGACTTCGCGTGGTTCCCGCTGAGCAACCCGGGTGTCGTGTCGATCCCGATCTCGTTCCTGTGCGGCGTCATCGGCACCTTCCTCGGCGGCCCGCCGAGCAACCCGCGGCGCACCGCGGAGATGGAGGTCCGCTCCCTCACCGGCATCGGGTCCACCTGACCTGCGGTTGCGGGCGCTGGGTGACAGGAAGGTTCCCATGTTCGCAACCGACCGGGCTTGGTGCACGCGAATCCGCTGCCGGCGGCATCTCCGCTGCCTTGGGGCGGATCTGACTGGTCTGGCTGTGCGCCCCTCGGCGGGACTCGAACCTGCGGCACCTGCATCCGGAGGGCGTTCCAGTCGCAGCTGCTACTTGCCGTGCGGCTGGCTGCCTACCCGGCAGGCAGAAGCGAGACTCGGTTCGTGTGCTGCACACTGCAGGGCGTGCCTGGAGGTGACCAGATCCACAACGAGAACAGCGGCCCGGTCGGCGGAAACTTCCTGCAGGTCGGCAACCTGCATGGCGATGTCATGTTGTGGCGGAAGGTGCCCGCAGATGAGTCGTTGGCCGGGGACCTCGCCAGTGTGGTGGGGGAACGCAGCCGCAAGGAAGAGGAGCAATGGCGGATCGATGATCCGGATGCGTTGCTCGTGCGCTGGCACGAGGCCGAAGATGGCCTGTTCGACCCCGCGGACAACATTCATCGGCCCCTGGGAGGACACGAGCCTGCTCCGCTGTCGGGGCAGTTCACCACCATCCGCTCGACCTTCCAGGCCACCGGTACGCAACGGCTGGTGATCCTCGGGAGGGCCGGTGCGGGCAAGACGGTGCTGGCCCACCGCCTGATCCTCGACCTGCTCGACCACCGGGATCACCGTGGTTCGGTGCCGGTGCTGTTCAGCCTCAACGACTGGAACCCAGCGGCGACCGGGTTGCGGGACTGGATGATCGACCGGCTCCTGCACGACCACCCGTTCCTGGAACAACGTGACTCAACGGGTAAACGCGGCGCCGAGGTGCTCGTCGACCGCGACTGGATCCTTCCGGTGCTGGACGGTTTCGACGAGATTCCCCACCGGCACCACCATTCCGCGGTCCAGCAGGTCAGCCAGGTCCGGTTGCCGTTGGTTCTCACCAGCCGCCCGGATGAGTACGCCTCGGCTGCTCGATCGGCCAAGGCAGTTGGCAGAGCTGCTGCGATCGAGATCGAAGACCTCGCTCTTGACCAGGCCGAACGGTACTTGTGCCGGAGCACCAACCAGTCTCGCGCCTCGGAGTGGGCGGCCGTGTTCGAGCAGCTGCAACTGACGCCGAACAAGGCAACGAGCCGGAACCTCACCTCGGTGCTGACCACACCGTTGATGGTCATGCTCGCCCGCACCCTCTACAACGACACCAACGAACGCGTACCGGGCGAACTGCTCGACACGACACGTTTTCCCGAGAGCACGGACTTGGAGCGGCACCTGCTCAGCGGCTACGTGGACACCGTCTACGATCGCCGACGCACCGGAGTACCGGCTGGGGCCACCCACAAGGCCTGGAGTCCCGACCAAGCCCGCCACTGGCTCGGCTCCCTCGCCAACGGCCTGCGAAACCGCAGCATCCACGGCTTCACCTGGTGGCAGCTACCCGCTCTCCTGCCACGTCGCACCCGCATCCTCGCCACCTCCGTCACCAGCGGGCTCGTACTTGGGCTCATGTACGTACTCACGTCCGTGCTCACCAACGGGCCCACCTACGGGTTCGCGGCCGTGCTCCCGGACGCGCTCCTGCTCGGGGCTGCAACCTGGCTCACGTTCGGCCTCCCCGCTGGATTCCTCAACGAACTACGTTTCTCCCGCAGGCAGGATGGGCGCGAACCAGAACGCCTACGCCTGTACTGGCGGAGATCTCGCCGACCCCAGCGGCACGCCGGGTGGCCGCACCTCACCAGGGCCGCCTCCGAACTAACCAAAGGGCTCTTGGTCGGGCTCCTGGTCGGGCTCGCGGTCAGTCTCGCGCTCAGACTCGCGAACGTTCTCGCGGGCGCCCTCATGGACAGGCGTGTGGCCCCCTTCGAGGGCGCCGCGGACCTGCTCGCGAAAGGGTTCGCGGAAGGGGTTGCGATCGGGACCGCATTCGGGGTTGTGAACGTCGTCGTGTCCGCTCTCGGGGAGAGGCATGATCCGCACGACAGCGCCCCGTGGCGGCTGCTGACCACCGACCGCACGATCACACTGGTCCGGACGGTACCTGCGGCTGGTCTCGTGATCTCAATCGCAATCTGGACACTTGGGATCCCTGCCCTGACCGCACTCCTCTTCGGGGCGCTGGCCGCCCTGCTCCGCGTGGCGCTCTCGGCGTGGGGGAGCTGGCTGCTGTTCGCTCGCCTGTGGCTGCCGCTGACCGGTCGCCTGCCGTGGCGCCCGCAACGCTTCTTCGAAGACGCTCACGACCGCGGCATACTGCGCCAAGCAGGCGCGTCCTACCAGTTCCGCCACGCCCAACTACGTGACCACCTCGCCGACCACCATCGGACCTGGAGCCTGCGGATTTCACCATCCAGCATTGATGTTGCTTGATGATCGGTGCAATCAGGAGGCCTTGTCCGCGCATTGTCCGCGATCCAAGGCAGAATCATGCCCGCCTGTTGCAGCAGTGCCGTGCGAACAGATCCGCCCCTGGCGGCATCTCTGCTGCTCAGGGGCGGATCTGACTGGTCTGGCTGTGCGCCCTCGGCAGGACTCGAACCTGCGACACCTGCCTCCGGAGGGCAGTGCTCTATCCGCTGAGCTACGAGGGCTTGTCGCTGCGGACGATCGTTAGCTTAGCGCACCCGCCGCACGGCCCTCGGCGGGGGGTGTCGAACGTTGCGGGGCGGGTACGTGGGGAGGTGAGCATGGGAACCTTCCTGTCATCCTCCGCCCGGCGGCGGCTTGACACAACAACACATGCGTACTTCACTATGTATCGAGGTCGCCGGTCATAGGAGGGTTGATGGGTCAGGGCCACGGGCACGGTTCCGCAGCCGACGCGGTCAGCGCATCTGGGCGCTACGTGCGGCGGCTCGGCATCTCGTTCGGGATCTTGCTCGCGTTCCTCGTGCTGGAAGCCGTCGTCGGGTTCCTGACGTCCTCGCTGGCGCTGCTGTCCGACGCCGGGCACATGCTCACCGACGTCCTCGGCGTGGGCATGGCGCTCGCCGCGATCACCGCCGCGCGCCGCCCGGTGGGGGACAAGCGGACCTTCGGGCTCTACCGGATGGAGGTGCTGGCCGCGCTGGCCAACGCCGTGCTGCTGTTCGGCGTCGCGGGCTACATCCTCTACGAGTCGATCTCGCGTTTCCAGGACCCGCCGGAGGTCGCGGGGCTGCCGATGATGCTCACCGCTGCGGCGGGGCTGGGCGCCAACATCGCGGTGTTCGCCCTGCTGCGCAAGGGCGCCAACGAGAGCCTCAACGTGCGCGGCGCCTACCTGGAGGTCCTCGCCGACACCCTCGGTTCGGTCGGGGTGCTGGTCGGCGGGCTGCTCACCTGGCTGTTCGGCTGGTACCTGGCGGACCCGATCGTGGCCGTCGGAGTCGGCCTGTTCGTGCTGCCGCGCACCTGGAAGCTGGCCCGGCAGGCGCTGCGGATCCTCGTGCAGCAGGCGCCGGAAGGCGTCGACGTGCGCGAGCTGCGCGCGGACCTGACCGCGCTGCCGTCGGTCACCGAGGTCCACGACCTGCACGTGTGGACCCTCACCTCCGGCATGGAGGTCGCCTCGGCCCACCTGACCACCGGACCCGACGCGGACCACGGCGGGGTGTTGGTCGCCGCGCAGCGCCTGCTCTCCGAGCGCTACCGCATCGACCACGCGACCCTGCAGGTCGAGCCAGCCGAGTGCGCCAAGCGCTGTCAGGCCCTGACCTGGTGATCCGCCGCGCCGGGTGACAGGAAGGTTCCCATGCTCACGTCAGAGCGGCTGGGCGCCGCGCTGGACGAGCATGCTGCGCATGAGCTCGCTCTCGGTGGTCTGCGAGCCCAGCATGTTCCTGGCCAGCTCGCGCACCGCCGGGATGGTCGCGTGGCGGGCGCCGTAGTCGGCCATCGGGGCGCCGCCCTCGTGGTGGCGCAGCATCAGCTGGAGGAAGTAGACGTCGAAGTCCGGGCCGCGCAGGCCTTGCAGGCGCGCCATCTCCGCGCTGCTGGCCATGCCGGGCATCAGGCCGCCGCTGCGGGCCGGACCGGCGCCGCCGTGGTCGTGGCCCTCGGCGGTCATCCACTCCATCAGCGGGCCGGTGGCCTGGGCTGGCTGGTTCCACAGGCCCAGCCAGCCCTGCATGCGGCCGATCTGGTCGCGCTGGTTGGTCTCGATGTCGAAGGCCAGCTGCTGCACCGCGGGGTCGGTGGCGTGCTCGCGGGCGAGCGTGGCCATGGTCACCGCCTGCTGGTGGTGCGCGCTCATGTCCTGCGCGAAGCCGATGTCGACCGGTGTCGGCGCCGGTTCGGCGCGGTCGAAGGACGGCACCCGGATCAGCAGTCCGAGCGCCGCCCCGAGCAGCAGCAGCGCCAAGGCGGCTGCGACTGCCACGAAGATCCGCGCGGCCATGGGCCGTGCCGTCACGGCTGGCCCATCTCGCCGGTGGCCTGGGCCGAGCCGCGGCCGTCCATGGTGACCGCGTCCGGGCCGGGCGGGGTCGGGTCGAACTTCGGCGGGTTGTTGGTGTCGAACGTGCTCGGGTTCGACTGGCAGGCGCCGCCGATCTCCGGGTAGACGCCGTTGTTGTTCAGCCGCAGCGCGGTGATGAACTGGTCGATGCGTGGGTCGTCGACGCTGTCCACCTTGAGCTGGTGGCCCCACGACTGCAGCGAGATCGGGCTGTCCAGGCCCGGGTACGGCGACATCATCGTGTACTGCTTGCCCTCGGCGCGGACCTTGAGCCGCTCCACGCCCGCCTCGTCGACCTTGTCCGGGTTGTAGGCGATCCACACCGCGCCGTGCTCCAGCGAGTGGACCATGTTCTCGGTGCGCACCGGCTCCGGGTAGACCACGCCGGTGCAGTCGGCCCAGATGCCGTCGTGCGGGCCGCCGAACGGCGGGGATTGGTCGTAGGCCACCCGCTGCAGCGGGGTGACGTGCATCTGGCCCGGGTAGTCGACGATCGTGACGCCGGGGATGTTCTTGGACGGGTCGGGGTTCTCCGGCGAGGGCTTGAACGGCTCCGCCGCCTTCTCCGCCTCGGCCTGCGCCTGCCGCATGTCGGCGGTCTCCGAGTACCTGAAGAACGCGAAGCCGAAGACCACGGCCGCGAACACCGCGACCACGGTGACGCCCGAGATCAGCATCCAGGGGACCTGCCGCTGGTGCACCACGGCGCCGCGCACCGCTTTGCTCTTCCTGTTCGCCATGCTGTTCGCAAACCTCGTCTCAAGAACCACCGGGGGATCCGGCCCGCCAGTGTAGAGATTGCTGACGCTGCGAGGAGCCTCTCGGCCAATGCTCGCCACCACACGTTCTCACACCGCTGTGACCGGGTGATCACGCGCCGTGGTCTTGCCTGCTGGGACGTGGCCAACCCGTTGGCTGAGCAGCGCGGACGCTTCCTTAGACTGCATAAGGTGACTCCCGCCGCGCTCGCAGAACTGGTCCGCAACACCGCCGTCGAGGTGCTGTCCGCCAAGCAGCTGGACACCGCCGTGCTCCCCGAGGTGGTGACGGTCGAGCGACCCCGCAACCCGGAGCACGGCGACTACGCCACGAACCTGGCGATGCAGGTGGCGAAGAAGGCCGGGGTGGCGCCGCGCGACCTGGCGACCTGGCTGGCCGAGGCGCTGACCGGCAAGGACGGCATCGACGCGGTCGACGTGGCCGGTCCGGGCTTCCTGAACCTGCGGCTGGCCGCCGACGCGCAGGGCCAGATCGTGCGCGAGGTCATCACCCGCGCCGCCGAGTACGGCAACGGTGACCGCTACGCCGGGCTGAAGGTCAACCTGGAGTTCGTCTCGGCCAACCCGACCGGCCCGATCCACCTGGGCGGCACCCGGTGGGCGGCGGTCGGTGACGCGCTCGGCCGGGTGCTGACCGCGCAGGGCGCCGAGGTGACCCGCGAGTACTACTTCAACGACGCCGGGGCGCAGATCGACCGGTTCGTGCGGTCGCTGGTCGCCGCCGCGAAGGGCGAGCCCGCCCCGGAGGACGGCTACGGCGGCGCCTACATCGCCGACATCGCCGCCGAGGTGCTCAAGGCCGAGCCGACCGCGCTGGAGCAGCCGGAGGCGGAGCGGCACGAGACGTTCCGCCGGATCGGCGTCGGGTTGATGTTCGCCGAGATCAAGCAGAGCCTGCACGAGTTCGGCACCGACTTCGACGTGTTCTTCCACGAGGACTCGCTGCACACCTCCGGTGCGGTGGCCGAGGCGCTGGAGACGTTGAAGAAGTCCGGTCACGTGTACTTCGCCGACGGCGCCTGGTGGCTGCGCTCCACCGAGTTCGGCGACGACAAGGACCGGGTCGTCATCAAGAGCGACGGCGCGCCCGCCTACATCGCCGGGGACGTCGCCTACCTGCTGGACAAGCGCAACCGCGGCTTCGAGCTGTGCATCTACATGCTGGGCGCCGACCACCACGGCTACATCGCCCGGCTCAAGGCCGCCGCCGCGGCGCTGGGCGACGACCCGGCGGTGGTGGAGGTGCTCATCGGGCAGCTGGTGAACCTGGTGCGCGAGGGCAAACCGGTGCGGATGAGTAAGCGCGCGGGCACCGTGGTCACCCTGGAGGATTTGGTGGAGGCGGTCGGTGTGGACGCCGCCCGCTACTCGCTGATCCGCTCCTCGGTGGACTCCGCCGTCGACATCGACCTGGACCTGATCAGCAAGCGCACCAACGAGAACCCGGTGTTCTACGTCCAGTACGCGCACGCCCGGCTGTCGTCGCTGCAGCGCAACGCGGCCTCCTTGGGCATCGAGCGCGGTCCGGTGGACAATGCCGACCTGTCGCTGCTCACCCACGAACGCGAGGGCGACCTGATCCGCACCCTCGGCGAGTTCCCGCGCGTGGTGAACTCGGCCGCCCAGCTGCGCGAACCGCACCGGGTGGCCCGCTACCTCGAGGACGTGGCCAGCGCGTACCACAAGTTCTACGACGCTTGCCGCGTGCTGCAGCCCGGTGACGACCAGGCCAGCGCGCTGACCGTGGCGCGGCTGCAGCTGTGCGAGGCGACCCGCCAGGTCATCGCCAACGGCTTGGGGCTGCTGGGCGTCAGCGCACCCGAGCAGATGTGACAACGCGGCGGGCCCTCCCGCCGCACACGAATCGCCTGTCCAGCGGCAGGCTGCGCGAAGGAGCTCTAGATGCGCGCCCATCCCGCCGGGCCCCGGCACGCCGATGTCGTGCCACCCGGCAACACCGCGGGACCGGTTCCGGCCACCGCCGACGACGTCGACCGGCTGCACCCGCTGGTCTGGCCGCGCAACAGCGAGCGCGGCTCCGACGGCGCCGTGCGGGTCGCCGGCCTCGACGTCCGAGACCTGGCGGAGCGCTTCGGCACCCCGCTGTTCGTGCTGGACGAGGACGACTTCCGAGCCCGCTGCCGCGACTACGCCGAGGCCTTCGGCGACCCGGCCGCGGTGCACTACGCCTCGAAGGCGTTCCTGTGCACCGAGGTGGCCCGGTGGGTCGCCGAGGAGGGCTTGAGCCTGGACGTGTGCAGCGGCGGCGAGCTGGCCGTGGCGCTGCGCGCCGGGTTCCCGGCCGAGCGGATCACCTTCCACGGCAACAACAAGTCGATCGCCGAGCTGACCGCGGCGGTGGAGGCCGGGGTCGGGTCGGTGGTGCTGGACTCGTTCCACGAGATCGCCCGCTTGGAGCACATCGCCGCCGAGCGGGGGGTGCAGCAGCAGGTGCTGGTGCGCGTCACCGTCGGCGTGGAGGCGCACACCCACGAGTTCATCGCCACCGCGCACGAGGACCAGAAGTTCGGCTTCTCGCTGGCGGGCGGGCAGGCCGCGGAGGCCGTGCACCGGGTGCTCAAGGCCGGGTCGCTGGTGCTGGTCGGGCTGCACAGCCACATCGGGTCGCAGATCTTCGACGTGGACGGCTTCGAGCTGGCCGCGCACCGGGTGGTGCGGTTGCTGGCCGACCTGCGCGCCGAGCACGGCGCCGACGCGCTGGCCAGCGCATCCACTGTGGACCTCGGTGGCGGCCTGGGCATCGCCTACACCGGCGACGACGACCCGCTGCCGCCGGACCAGCTGGCCACCCGGCTGCGCGAGATCGTCGGCAAGGAGGCCGACAACGCGGGCATCCCGACGCCCAAGATCGCGGTGGAGCCCGGTCGCGCCATCGTCGGCCCCGGCATGGTCACCGTCTACGAGGTCGGCACCATCAAGGACGTCGCGCTCGGCGCCGAGGTGCAGCGCAAGTACGTCAGCGTGGACGGCGGTATGAGCGACAACATCCGCACCTCGCTCTACGACGCGGTCTACGACTGCCGGTTGGTGTCCCGCAGCGCCGAAGCGGCCCCCGTGCTGTCCCGCATCGTGGGCAAGCACTGTGAGTCCGGTGACGTAGTGGTGCGCGACTGCTGGCTCCCGGAGGACATTGCTCCGGGAGACCTGCTAGCAGTGGCCGCCACCGGCGCCTACTGCTACGTGATGGCGAGCAACTACAACCGCCTGCCCAAGCCGCCCGTGGTGGCGGTGCGCGAGGGGCAGGCGCGGTTGCTGCTGCGCAGGGAGACCGAGGACGACCTGCTCCGGCTGGAGGTGTGAGTGAACCAGGACCGTGCACCGATCCGGGTCGCGCTGTTGGGGTGCGGCACCGTCGGTACCGAGGTGCTGCGCCTGCTGCACGACCAACCCGACGAGTTCGCCGCCCGGACCGGGGCCCCGATGCTGGTCACCGGGGTCGCGGTGCGCCGCCCGCACAAGCACCCCGAGGTGCCCGAGCACCTGCTCACCACCGACGCGCAGGCGCTGGTGGAGGGTGACGTCGACGTCGTGGTGGAGCTGATCGGCGGCATCGAACCGGCCCGCTCGCTGCTGCTGACCGCGCTGCGGTCCGGCAAGTCGGTGGTGACCGCGAACAAGGCGCTGCTGGCCGAGCACGGCTCTGAGCTCTACGCCGCCGCCGACGCCTCCGGCGCCGACATCTACTTCGAGGCGGCGGTGGCCGGGGCCATCCCGCTGCTGCGGCCGCTGCGCGAGTCGCTGGCCGGGGACCGGATCAACCGGGTCATGGGCATCGTCAACGGCACCACGAACTTCATCCTCTCGGCGATGGACGCCACCGGGGCCGGGTACGCCGAGACGCTGGACGAGGCCGGTCGTTTGGGCTACGCCGAGGCGGACCCGACCGCGGACGTGGACGGCTTCGACGCCGCTGCCAAGGCCGCCATCCTGGCCTCGCTGGCCTTCCACACCCGGGTCACCGCCAGCGACGTGCACCGGGAGGGCATCTCGGGGGTCACGCCCGGCGACATCGCCGCGGCGCGCACCCTGGACCGGGCGGTGAAGCTGCTGGCGATCTGCGAGCGGGTGGTCGACGAGGACGGCACCGAGTCGGTGTCGGCCCGCGTGCACCCGGCGATGATCCCGCGCAGCCACCCGCTGGCCGGGGTCGGCGACGCCTTCAACGCGGTGTTCGTGGAGGCCGAGGCGGCCGGGCAGCTGATGTTCTACGGCCAGGGCGCCGGCGGCGCGCCCACCGCCAGCGCCGTGCTGGGCGACCTGGTCGCGGTGGCCCGCAACCTGGTCGTGGCGGGCAAGGGGCCCCGGGAGTCGGCGCACGCGCAGCTGCCGGTGCGCCCGATGGGCAGGACCCCGACCCGGTACCACATCAGCCTCGACGTGGCCGACAAGGCGGGCGTGCTCTCGCAGGTCGCGGCCATGTTCAACGAGCACGATGTGAGCATCTCGGTGGTGCGTCAGCAGGGGCGGGGCGAGGAGGCCAGCCTGGTGGTGGTCACCCACACCGCCCCCGACGCCGCACTGAGGTCCACAGTGGACAAGATCGCGCAGCTACCGGTGGTGCGCGAGGTGGTCAGCGTGATGCGCGTGGAAGGTGAACCGTCGTGACGAACATCCAGGGTGCTGCGGTGCGGGCTGGTTGGCCCGGCCTGATCGAGGCCTACCGGGACCGGGTGCCGGTCCCGGAGGGGGCGCGCATCGTGACCCTGCAGGAGGGCGGCACCCCGCTGGTGCCCGCGCACCACCTGTCCGAGCTGACCGGCAGCACCGTCTACCTGAAGGTGGAGGGCGCCAACCCGACCGGCTCGTTCAAGGACCGCGGCATGACGGTGGCCATCACGCACGCGCTGGCCGCGGGCAGCAAGGCGGTCATCTGCGCCTCCACCGGCAACACCTCGGCCTCGGCCGCCGCCTACGCGGCGCGCGCCGGGCTGACCTCCGCGGTGCTGGTCCCGCAGGGCAAGATCGCGCTGGGCAAGCTCGCCCAGGCCGTGGTGCACGGCGCGCGGATCCTCCAGGTGCAGGGCAACTTCGACGACTGCCTGGAGCTGGCCCGCAAGACCGCCGCGGAGCACCCGGTGACCCTGGTCAACTCGGTCAACCCGGTGCGCCTGGAGGGGCAGAAGACCGCGGCGTTCGAGATCTGCGACGTGCTCGGCCGCGCCCCGGACGTGCACTGCCTGCCGGTTGGCAACGCCGGCAACATCACCGCCTACTGGAAGGGCTACACCGAGTACGCGGGCGACGGCGTCATCGAGCGCACCCCGCGGATGTTCGGCTTCCAGGCGGCTGGGGCCGCGCCGCTGGTGCACGGCCAGCCGGTGGCGAACCCGGAGACCGTCGCGACCGCGATCCGCGTCGGCAGCCCCGCCTCGTGGCGCGGTGCGGCCGACGCCAAGGACGCCTCCGGCGGCCTGTTCGCCGCGGTCACCGACGAGGAGATCCTGGCTGCCTACCGGCTGCTGGCCGCCCGCGAGGGCGTGTTCGTGGAGCCCGCCTCGGCCTCCAGCGTCGCCGGGCTGCTGGCCACCGCCGCCGACGGGCGGCTGCCCGCCGGGTCGGTCGTGGTCTGCACCGTCACCGGACACGGCCTGAAGGACCCGGACACCGCGCTGTCCGGCATGGTCGAGGTCGAACCGCTGCCGGTCGACCCGGGTGCGGTGGCCACCGCGCTGGAACTCGCATGACCGCCTTGCCGGTTTCGGCCGTTGGGGTGAAGGTTCCGGCGTCCACCGCGAACCTCGGTTCCGGGTTCGACGCGCTGGGCATGGCGTTGTCCCTGCACGACACCGTGTCCGTCCAGGTCGTCGACGGGCCGCCGGGTTCGGCGCAGGTGCGGGTCGAGGGGGAGGGCGCCGGTTCGATTCCCACCGACGAGCGTCACCTGGTGGTGCGAGTCCTCCACAAGACCTTGGCGGAGCTGGGTTTCCCCGCGCCCGCGCTGCGGTTGCACTGCGAGAACAGCATTCCGCACGCCCGCGGCCTCGGCTCCTCGGCGGCGGCCATCGTCGCCGGGGTGGCCGCGGGCTTCGGTCTCGCTGGAATCGACTTGCGGGACAAGGGGAACGCCGACCGGGCGCTGGACGTGGCCGCGGCCCGGGAGGGCCACGCCGACAACGCGGCGGCCAGCCTGCTCGGCGGGGTCGTGGTGGCCTGGCAGGAGTGCGGCCGGTTCCGCGCGGTCCGGATGCGACCGCACCCGGACGTGTCGCCGGTCGTCCTCGTCCCGCAGGCGCAGTCCTCCACCGACGCCACCCGCGGCCTGCTGCCGGAGCGCGTCCCGCACGCCGACGCCGCGTTCGCGGCCGGTCGCGCGGCGCTGGCGGTGCACGCGGTGACCCGCGCGCCCGAGCTGCTGCTGGCCGCCACCGACGACCGGCTGCACCAGGACTACCGCGAGGCGGCGTGGCCGGACACCATCGCGCTGGTCCGGCAGCTGCGCGAGGCGGGCGTGGCGGCCGCGGTCTCGGGCGCGGGTCCGACCGTGCTCGCGCTGCCGGTCGGTGGGGGGCTGCCCGCCGGGATTGCGCCGAACGGGTTCCGCGTGCTGCACCTGCCGGTCGACGACGCGGGCGTGCGGATCACCGCGCAGGCCTGACGCGCGGGCGGTGGACCGGGCGGGAACGCCCAGTTCAACCGCCCCGCGGCAGCGGGCTGGCCCAGAAGTGGTACAAAGGAGGTGTCGCCGGTGGTGAGCAGCGGTTTCGCTGGGAGGCCGTCGACGACGCGATCTGAAAGGGCGTGCCACACGCCCAGGGGGTTGTTGCACCCGGACTACGGGGCGTCTACCCTCAAGGTCAATCAGTCACCGCGCCCAGGGTGCCGGTGCCGTATCCGGAACATCGTTTTCCGGAGCGCATCTCCCGTCGTGAAGTGAACTCCACCCGACACGGGTGAAGATCAACTTGGCGGGTTCGGCGATCGCGGTGACCGAGGCAGGAGTTGTCAACTCAATTGAGTTCGCTTCGGGGCGATCGACGGTGCGCGTCGTTGCCGTTGTCGGGGTGGGGGCCTCAAGTTCCAGGACGTGGTCCCCGAGCAAGCATCCGGGGCGCCAACCTGAGTCGGGGATTCCTGGAATAAGGCGGCAGGGCGTGCATCGGCACGTGTGGATCGGAGTGGATGCGTCGCACATGGACCACGCGAGCCGGGTGCCTCCCACTGCCCGGTGCTGCTGGTTCCCGAGCCAACGCCGAATTCGGTCGTGCCACGTGCGCGGAAGGTTGCCGATCGGCGAGAGAGCTGGTAGCACACACCGGCCGCCCGCACTCCAGAGCGGGCGGGCAATCCGCTGGGTCGCGTAGGAGGCGCGGTCCGGTCAGGAAGGACATTCGTGAGCAACACCGAACTGTTGAGCAGCGAGGCGGCCAACGGCGCCTCTCCCGCTGGCCAGCAGGATTCCGAGGCCAACGGCACCCCGCGTCGACGTGGTGGGCTTTCCGGCATGGTTCTCGCAGAACTGCGCCAACTCGCGGGGGAACTGGGGATCGAGACCGGCGGCCTGCGCAAGGGCGACCTGATCGCCGCCATCAAGGAGAAGCAGGGCGGCACCACCGCGCCGCGCAGCCGCTCCACCAAGAAGGCGTCGACCCGCAGCACCGAGGAGGCCCCCGCGGCCAAGGCGCACCAGCCTGCCCTCGATGAGGCCGACTCCGCGCCAGCGGCGCGCGAGACCCGCGAGGCCAGCGCTGAGCAGGGCACCAACGGTGCCGCGCCGACCCGCACCCGCTCCCGGCGGCAGCAGGCCGCCGAGACCAGCGGCGAGGGCGACGACAACCGGCGCGGCGGCAACCGCCGCCGCCGCTCGTCCAGCCGCTCCGGCGCCGAGTCGGGTGGTGGCGAGGAACAGCGCGGCGAGCGCAAGCAGGACAACCGCCAGGACCGCGACGGCAACCGGCAGGACCAGCGCCAGGACAACCGCCAGGACCGGGACAACCGCCAGGACGACGACGACGAGGGTGGTCGTCGGGGTCGTGGCCGCCGGTTCCGGGACCGCCGCCGCAACCGCGGCCGCGGTGAGGGCGGCGAGCCCGAGGTCCGCGAGGACGACGTGCTGCTGCCCGTCGCGGGCATCCTGGACGTGCTGGAGAACTACGCGTTCGTGCGCACCTCCGGCTACCTCGCCGGACCGAACGACGTCTACGTCTCGCTGTCGCTGGTCCGCAAGTACGGCCTGCGGCGCGGTGACGCGATCAAGGGCGTCATCCGGCAGCCGCGGGAGGGCGAGCAGCAGCGGCAGAAGTTCAACCCGCTGGTGCGGGTGGACTCGATCAACGGCCTGGAGCCGGACGCGGCCAAGAACCGCCCCGAGTTCCACAAGCTGACCCCGCTCTACCCGAACGAGCGGCTGCGCCTCGAGACCGAGCCGCAGAACCTGACCGGGCGCATCATCGACCTGGTGATGCCGGTCGGCAAGGGGCAGCGCGCGCTCATCGTCTCGCCGCCGAAGGCCGGCAAGACGATGGTGCTGCAGGCGATCGCCAACGCGATCACCACCAACAACCCCGAGTGCCACCTGATGGTCGTCCTCGCCGACGAGCGGCCGGAAGAGGTCACCGACATGCAGCGCTCGGTGAAGGGCGAGGTCATCGCCTCGACCTTCGACCGGCCGCCGTCGGACCACACCACGGTCGCCGAGCTGTCCATCGAGCGGGCCAAGCGGCTCGTCGAGATGGGCCACGACGTGGTCGTCCTGCTGGACTCGATCACCCGGCTGGGCCGCGCCTACAACCTGGCGGCCCCGGCGTCCGGGCGCATCCTGTCCGGTGGTGTGGACTCGACCGCGCTGTACCCGCCGAAGCGGTTCCTCGGCGCGGCCCGCAACATCGAGAACGGCGGCTCGCTGACCATCTTCGCCACCGCCCTGGTGGAGACCGGTTCCACCATGGACACGGTGATCTTCGAGGAGTTCAAGGGCACCGGCAACGCCGAGCTCAAGCTGGACCGCAAGCTGGCCGACAAGCGCCTGTTCCCGGCGGTCGACGTGGACTCCTCCAGCACCCGGAAGGACGAGATTCTGCTCTCGCCCGACGAGCTGGCGGTCACCCACAAGCTGCGCCGAGTGCTCGCCGCGCTCGACTCGCAGCAGGCGCTGGAACTCCTGCAGGACCGGCTGCGCAAGTCGCGCACCAACATCGAATTTTTGATGCAGGTCGCCAAGACCACGCCGGGCAAGGACGACGACTGACCTGGTCGCCGCCCCCGTTCGAGGCAAGGGCCCGCACCCACACCCGGGTGCGGGCCCTTCCGCGTGCGTGGGCGCCGACGTGAGCATGGGAACCTTCCTGCCACCTGGATGACAGGAAGGTTCCCATGCTCGCAACCGGGGTCAGGGGTGCGAGCACTCCGCGTGCTCGCGGTAGGCGCGGACCAGCATGGTGGCCAGCAGCGCGACGGAGACCGGGCCCACCACCAGCGCGGCCAGCAGCGGCACCCGCAGCCCGTCGACGGCCAGCGCGCAGCCCACCATCAGCAGCGGGTAGCCGAACCGCAGGACGCGGCGCTGCCACCGGGCCCGCCAGCGGACGTGGCCCGCGCTGACCGCGGCCCGCGCGGCGGCGAAGCCGAACAGCAGCGGCGCGGAGAGGTCCAGGTGGTGGTCCAGCACCGGGTGCTGCTGGAGCAGCAGGCTCAGCAGCGCCGCCACCAGGCTGGCGCTGCCGAGGAACAGCACCGGGAGCAGCAGCCACGACCGGACCGCGAGCCTCCCCAACACCGAGCACAGCAGCACGCGTAGAGGATGAACGGCGCCCGCCACCGCCGGCACCCCCTCGCCGCGTCCACTCGCCGGGCGGCGCGTTTCGTGCGTTGGGCGGTTGCGGAACGCGCCGAACGGTGCTTGGAATACCCGGGTGGTCGACCGCGTTGCAGCAGCCGGACCGCCCTGCGGTGCAGGTCACGAGCTGCGGTCTGGCAGAATGCAAGGCTGATTCCGGCTCCGGTTCACCGCGTGGCAGCGGCCGCGTGGACCCGGCGGCCAAGTAGAGAGGACGAGCCGTTGAAGAGTGGCATTCACCCCGAGTACGTGGTGACGCAGGTCAACTGCGGTTGTGGCAACAGCTTCACCACCCACAGCACCCGCACCAGTGGCCAGATCACCGTTGAGGTCTGCTCCAACTGCCACCCGTTCTACACGGGCAAGCAGAAGATCCTGGACACCGGCGGTCGCGTGGCCCGCTTCGAGGCCCGCTACGGCAAGCGCAAGAAGTAGCTGCTGCGACGGCGCCCGCCCCGCGAACCGCGTGGGGCGGGCGCCGTCTCTTGTTCGGTTGTCCGCACCGCCAGTGAAGAGGGTCCGCCAGTGGAGACGTCCAAGCTCGAATCGCTGCTCGCCGAGTACCAGGAGCTGGAGCAGCGGCTGGCCGATCCCGGCGTGCACGCCGACCAGTCCACGGCTCGCAAGCTCGGCCGCCGCTACGCGGAGCTGACCCCGGTCGTGCGCACCGCGCGGGAGCTCGACCAGGCGCGCTCCGACCTGGAGGCCGCCCGGGAGTTCGCCGCGGAGGACGCCGCGTTCGCCGAGGAGGCCGAGCGGCTGGCCGAGCAGCTGCCCGCGCTGGAGGCCAAGCTCACCGAGCTGCTGCTGCCGCGCGACCCGCACGACGGCTCCGACGTGCTGCTGGAGGTCAAGTCCGGGGAGGGCGGCGAGGAGTCCGCGCTGTTCGCCGGTGACCTGCTGCGCATGTACCTGCGGTTCGCCGAGCGCCAGGGCTGGCGGGCCGAGGTGCTCGACGCCACCGAGTCCGACCTGGGCGGCTACAAGGACGCCACGGTCGCCATCAAGGCCAAGGCGGGCGACACCAGCCCCGACGGAGTGTGGTCGCAGCTGAAGTTCGAGGGCGGCGTGCACCGGGTGCAGCGGGTGCCGGTGACCGAGTCGCAGGGCCGCGTGCACACCTCCGCGGCCGGGGTGCTGGTGTACCCGGAGCCGGAGGAGGTGGAGGTCGAGGTCGACGAGAAGGACCTGCGCATCGACGTCTACCGGTCCTCCGGGCCCGGTGGGCAGAGCGTGAACACCACCGACTCGGCGGTGCGGGTCACGCACCTGCCGACGGGCATCGTGGTGTCCTGCCAGAACGAGAAGTCGCAGCTGCAGAACAAGCAGCGCGCCATCCTGGTGCTCAAGGCCCGCCTGCAGGCCCTCGCGGAGGAGGAGGCCGAGCGGGAGGCCTCCGAGGCGCGGCGCAGCCAGGTGCGCACGGTGGACCGCTCGGAGCGGATCCGCACCTACAACTTCCCGGAGAACCGGATCTCCGACCACCGGGTCAACTACAAGGCCTACAACCTCGACCAGGTCCTCGACGGCGACCTGGACGCGGTGATCGCCGCCCTGGTCGCCGCGGACCGGCAGGAACGCCTGGCGTCCTGACGACCCTTCACCGGACTTCACGACCGGGAACCAGGTCTGAAGGCAGCCTTTAAGCTGGCGACGTGACCCGACAGCCCCTGCGCCTGGCCATCCTCGAAGCGGAACGCATGCTCGCCGCAGCGGGGGTGGCGAGCCCGCGCACCGACGCCGAGCTGCTGGCCGCGCACCTGCTGGGGGTCGAGCGGACCAAGCTGATGATGGTGCCGCTGGTGGACCCGCCGGTGGTCCAGGCGCTGCACGACCTGGTGCGCCAACGGGCGGCGCGCGTGCCGCTGCAGCACCTCACCGGCAACGCTTCGCTCGGCGCAGTGACGCTGGCCGTCGGGCCCGGCGTGTTCGTGCCGCGCCCGGAGACCGAGCTGCTGCTGGCCTGGGGCGAGAGCGTCCTCGACGGGGTCGACCAGCCGGTCGTGGTGGACCTGTGCACGGGCTCCGGGGCGCTGGCGCTGGCGGCGGCCCACCTGCGCCCGGACGCCGCGGTGCACGCGGTGGAGAAGGACCCGACCGCGCTGTCCTGGGCCCGCCGCAACGCAGACCAGCGGGCGCAGGCCGGTGACACCCCGATCCGGCTCTACGCGGGGGATGTCACCGACCCGTTGCTCTTCATGGAGCTGGAGGGCCTGGTCGACCTGGTCCTGTGCAACCCGCCGTACGTGCCGGAGGGCACCCCGGTGCCGCCGGAGGTCCGCGACCACGACCCGCACGAGGCGGTGTTCGGCGGCCGCGACGGGCTGGACGTGGTGCGCCACGTGGTCAGCTGCGCGGCCCGCCTGCTCCGGCCAGGCGGTGGGGTGGCGATCGAGCACGACGACACCCACGGCGGCTCGGTGCCCGCGCTGCTGCGCGCCCGCCGCGTCCTCACCGACGTCGAGGACCACACCGACCTGGCCGGTCGCCCGCGCTTCGCCACCGCGCGCCGCACCCGCCCCGAGTGACAGGAAGGTTCCCTTCCTCAGGTCGACGCGGCGCCGGGTGACAGGAAGGTTCCCATGCTCACCTCAGCGGTGGGTGTTGACGAACTCGCGGAGCAGGGCGTTGAACTCCGTCGGCCGCTCGCGGTTGGGCCAGTGGCCCGCGTCGGGGAGCACCCGCAGCATCGAGCCGGGGATGGCGCCCGCCGCGTCGCGGGCGGCTTGGACCGGCACGAGGGTGTCGCGCTCGCCGTGGATCAGCATCACCGGGCACCGCAGCTGGCCGAGGTGGGGCAGGTGGTTGATGCGCATCGCCTTGCGGGCGACCGCGTCGGCGTGCCAGTCGGCGAAGACGGAGCCGCGGGCACCGGCCTCCGCGCCCACCTCGTCGACGATGGACTCCAGGTCGGGGACCGGTTGCCCACCGGTGAAGAAGATCTTGGTCAGCGCGTGGCGCACCAGGGTGCGGTTGAGCCGCAGCAGCTTCGCCGCCAGCGGACCGGCGAACCGGGAGCGCAGCGCCAAATGGGCGAGCAGGTGCCGGTGCATCCGGTGCTGCAACCCGGTGCTGTCCACGAGCACCAGTCCGCGCACTCGCTGCGGGTTGCGCAGCGCGAACCCGGCCGCGACGCTGCCGCCCATCGACAGGCCGACCAGCACCGCCTGCGGCACCTGCCAGGCGTCCAGCAACCAGCGCAGGACCTCTTCGAAGGTGCGCTGGTTGGCGCTGCCGCGCCACGGCATGCTGCCGCCCTGGCCGGGCAGGTCGGGCACGAAGACCCGGTGGTCGGCTGCCAGCACCCCGATGGCGTGTCGCCAGCTGATCATCGCGTTGTCCGGCCCGCCGCCGTGCAGCAGGATGATCGCCGGGCCGCTGCTGCCAGCCCGGTAGAACCGGATCCGGCCCGCCGGGAACTCGATGTGGTCGACCTCGACACCCTGGGGTGGGGCGGTCATCTTCTGCTCTCCTCGTGTTCGATCTGCGTCCTGCCCGCTCCAGCAGACGTGCGGGCGCCGTCCGACGTTGCCGTGTTCGCGAGCACACTGGACGGATCTCGCTCCGGCACCGCGGCGTTACTCGCTGCGCATCGTCCCGGACCGTGATCTGCTGCACCACTCGAACGGGCTGCGCGTGCAGGGGCCGGATGGGGGCGTGCCAGGATCGTGGTGTGAGCACCGTCTACGACTGCACGACTCCGGAGAGCCGCGAGCAGGGCCTGGCCGCCGCGGCCAACATCGTTCGCGCCGGTGGGCTCTGCGTGCTGCCCACCGACACCGTCTACGGCATCGGCGCGGACGCGTTCGACGCCAACGCGGTCCGCGCGCTGCTGGCGGCGAAGGGCCGCGGCCCGGACATGCCGGTCCCGGTGCTGGTCGGGTCCTGGTCCACTGTGGATGGGCTGGTGATGTCGGTTCCGCAGCAGGCGCGGGCGCTGATCGAGGCGTTCTGGCCGGGCGGGTTGTCGCTGGTGCTGCCGCAGGCGCCGTCGCTGAACTGGGACCTGGGGGAGACGCGGGGCACGGTGAACCTGCGGATGCCGCTGCACCCGGTGGCCCTGGACCTGCTGCGCGAGGTCGGCCCGATGGCGGTGTCCAGCGCGAACCGCAGCGGCCAGCCGCCGGCGTCCACCGCCACCGAGGCGCGCGACCAGCTCGGCGACTCGGTGCAGGTGTACCTGGACGGCGGGCCGTCGGGGGAGCCGGTGGCCTCCACCATCGTCGACCTCACCCAGGGCGCGCCCCGGGTGCTGCGCGAGGGCGCGGTGACCCTGGCGGAGCTGTCCGAGGTGCTCGGGGTGGACTTGGCGGCGGGGGACTGACGCCCGGACCGGTGGTCGGCGGCGTGGCGGTGGCCGATAGCGTTGGAGCCCGATCCGCCACGTGGAAGAGCGATGAGGAGCGCTGGGCTTGAGAACTCCGTTCTGGGGGCTGGACGTCGACGACCCGCGATCGGGTGCGTGAGCCGCCGGTATGGACAGTGAATACTGGGCTCCAGCCGGGGTGCCCGCCCGTGAGTACCTGCTCGTCCTGCTCACCGCGGCGGCGACCACGTTCCTGCTGACCGGGCTGGTGCGCCTGCTGGCGTTCCGGGTCGGTGCGGTGGCCTACCCGCGGCAGCGCGACGTGCACGTCCAGCCGATGCCGCGGATGGGCGGCGTGGCGATGTACGGCGGGGTGCTGGCGGCGATCTTCCTCGCCGCGAACCTGCCGGTGCTCTCCCGCGGCTTCGCCTACTCCAACGACGCCTGGGCGGCGGTCGCCGCGGGCGGGCTGATCGTGCTGGTCGGCGCGCTGGACGACCGTTTCGAGCTGGATTCGCTGACCAAGCTGGCCGGGCAGGTCACCGCGGCCGGGATCCTGGTGATCGCCGGGGTGCAGTGGTTCGTGCTGTGGGTGCCGTGGGGCGGCACCGAGGACTCGGTGGGCCAGGTGCTGATCTTCAGCAGCAACCAGGGCCAGCTGCTGACCGTGCTGCTCACCGTGGCGATGATCAACGCGATGAACTTCGTCGACGGGCTCGACGGGCTGGCCTCCGGGATCGGGCTGATTTCGGCGGCCGCGACGTTCGTGTTCTGCCTGGGCGTGCTGGACCGGCAGAACGGCGACGTCAACGCCTACCCGCCGGCGCTGATCGCCGCCGCGATCGCCGGTGCCTGCCTGGGGTTCCTGCCGCACAACTTCCAGCCCGCCCGGCTGTTCATGGGCGACTCCGGGTCGATGCTGATCGGGTTGATGCTGGCCACCGCCAGCACCTCCGCCTCGGGCCGGATGTTCAACCCCGATGTGGACTCGGCTGACACCATCGCGCTGCTGTCGCCGCTGCTGGTGGTCGCGGCGGTGCTGTTCGTGCCGATGCTGGACCTGATCATGGCGGTGGTGCGGCGCACCAAGGCGGGCAAGAGCCCGTTCCACGCCGACAAGATGCACCTGCACCACCGGCTGCTGGAGATCGGGCACTCGCAGCGCCGCGCGGTGCTGCTCATCTACCTGTGGGCGGCGGTCCTCGCGTTCGGCGCAGTGTCGTTGACGCTGTTCAACGTCGTGGTCGTGGCGTGGGTCGTAGGCCTCGTCGTGCTGGTGGCGGCTATCATTTCGGTGATTCCCCGGATAAGAGCCCGAGCTGAACGAGAGTCCTGATGAGCGAAGCCACTGATCCGCAGCGCGAGAACCCGCACGCCGTGACCGTGCGGCGGCTCGCCTCGGCGATGCTGCGGACCGCGATCTGGCCGGGCGTCGCGACGGTGGTGGTCGGGGCTGTCGTGGCCACCGCGCTGGTCGGTGTGCCGGGCCTGGTCGGCGCCGTGGTCGGCGGTGCCGTGGCGTTCGCCTCGTCGCTGCTGACGATCTGGCTGATGCGCTTCACCGGCGGGATGAGCCCGCACTTCGTCATGGTCGCCGCGCTCGGCGGCTACGTCGGCAAGATGCTGGTGCTGCTGGTGGTGATGACGTTGCTCGGTGGTGTGGAAGCGATCCACCGGGAGTCGCTGGCGTTCACCATGCTGGCCACGGTGATGGTGTGGGCCGGTGCTGAGGTGGTCGCCTTCAAGCGCACCAAGATTCCCACGATCGTGCCGGGGAGCTGAGCTCTCGACCGGTTGCGGTGCCCCGCCGGTGGGGGGTATGGCGTATTCAGGACCACATGTCGGGTGCCTACCTACCCGCTGGTATCGTCTGCCGCGCAGAATCCTTCCCTGCGCAGCGTCGTCGGGGCTCGTCGGAGCCGTCGAGGCGCGGCGGGGAGGGCCCCTCCGCGTGCCCGATCGCGTATCAGGTACGTTAAGTGCAAAACGTGACGATTCCCCCGGCAGAGTGAAGTTCACCGGGAGAACCGGAAGGAGCCCAGTTGGGCGCGCTGATGCTGGCCGAGGGCGGAACATTCCAGCCGCCGGGTGCCGATAGCTTTGTCCTTCCGCCGATCTTCGGCGGAGTCACCAAGCCGATGCTCCTCGTCGTGCTCTCGGCGATCATCGTGGGCGCCTACTTCGTGATCGCCACCCGGAACATGAAGCTGGTCCCGGGCAAGGGGCAGTTCGTCGCGGAGTTCATCTACGAGTTCAGCCGCAACAAGATCGCGCGGGAACACATCGGGGCCAAGGACTTCCGTCCGTTCGTGCCGTTGATCTTCACCCTGTTCACCTTCATCCTGGTGAACAACATCTTCGGCATCATCCCGATCATCCAGTTCCCGACCATGTCGCGAATCGGCTTCCCGATCGCGCTGGCCCTCATGGTGTACCTGGTGATGCACGGGGTCGGGTTCGCCCGGCACGGCTTCCTGGGTTACTTCAAGCACATCATGTTCCCGCCTGGCGTGCCGAAACCGATCTACGTGCTGCTGTCGCCGATCGAACTCTTCCAGAAGTTCATCGCGCAGCCCGCCGCGCTGGCGATCCGAGTGTTCGCCGCGATGTTCGCCGGTCACCTGATCCTGCTGGTGTTCACCCTCGGCGGTGAGTTCCTGCTGCTGGAGGCCAGCGCGATGCTCAAGCCGGTCTCCATCGTCGGCTTCGCCTTCGCGATCGCGCTGACCTTCGTCGAAGCCCTGATCCAGGTGCTGCAGGCGTACATCTTCGCGCTGCTGACCGCGAGCTTCATCGGCGCGGCGCTGTCCGAAGGCCACTGACAAAAGATTTCGTTCCCCGAAAAAGGACCTGTCGATCCGCGCCGAGAAGCGGACCGAGTGAAAGGTAGTGACAGTGAGCAACATCGTTCTCGCGCAGGCAGCTGAGGCCGCGGGCTCCATCAACCCGGGTCTGGCCGCGATCGGCTACGGCCTGGGCGCCATCGGCCCGGGCGTCGGCGTCGGCCTGATCTGGGCCGCGGTCATCAACGGCACCGCCCGCCAGCCGGAGGCCCAGGGCCAGCTGCAGGGCATCGCCTGGATCTCCTTCGTCCTGGTCGAGGTGCTGGCGCTGATCGGTCTGGTCGTCTACTTCATCGCCTCCGCCGCTTGATCTGACGGCTCAACGCGTTGGGAGACGTTGTGGTGAAGACGCAGATGCTGCTGGCCGCGGAAGGCGAGCACAACCCGATCATCCCCGAGCCGGCGGAGATCGTGGTCGGTCTGATCGCGTTCGGGCTGCTGCTGTTCGCGCTCTGGAAGTTCGCGGTTCCGCGCTTCGAGAAGATCTACGCGGAGCGCAGCGAGCGGATCGAGGGCGGTATCGCCAAGGCCGAGGCCGCGCAGGCCGAGGCCCAGCGCACGCTGGAGCAGTACAAGGCGCAGCTGGCCGAGGCCCGTGCGGAAGCGGCCCGGATCCGCGACGACGCCCGCGCTGAAGGCCAGCAGATCCTGGAAGAGATGCGGGCCCAGGCGCAGGCCGAGTCCGAGCGGATCGTCAGCCAGGGCCAGTCCGCGCTGGCGCACCAGCGGGCGCAGATCGTCGCCGAGCTGCGGTCGGACCTCGGCCGCCAGGCGGTCGAGCTGGCCAGCCGGGTCGTCGGCGAGTCCTTGGAGGACGAGGCCCGTCGCCGGGGGACCGTCGACCGGTTCCTGGACGAGCTGGAGGCCACCTCGGCCCCGGCTGAATCTTCCAAGGCCTAACCGAGTGAAAGGCGCTGAGAGTTGAGCACCCTCGTGAACGCCGCGAGCCGTGAGGCGCTGGCAGCCACCGAGCTGCAGCTGCTTCAGGCCACCGACGGTGCCTCGGCCGCGGAGATCACCGAGCTCGCCGACGAGCTGTTCGGGGTGGCCGAGCTGCTGGGCCGGGAAAGGACGCTGCGGCGGGCGCTCGCCGACGCCTCCATCGACCCGCGGTCCAGGGAGGACCTGGCCCGCGGGCTGCTGGCGGACAAGCTCGGTGCGCGCTCGCTGCCGGTGGTCGTCGAGGCCGTCCGCTCCCGCTGGTCCGGGGCGAGCGACCTGGTCAACGGCGTGGAGCGGTTGGCGCGCACGGCGCTGCTGGTGCAGGCCGAGCGGGCTGGGCGGCTCGATGCCGTCGAGGACGAGCTGTTCCGCCTGGGGCGGATCGTCGGTTCCCAGGTCGACCTGGAGCGGTTGCTGTCGGACCCGACCGGGGACCCGGCGGGCAAGGACGCGGTCGTCGACCAGCTCGTCTCGGGCAAGGTCGAGCCGGTCACCCTGAGCCTGGTCCGGCAGCTGGTCGCCCGGCCGCGTGGTCGGCGGGTCAGCGAGGGGCTGGAAGAGCTCGCCGAGCTGTCGGCCAAGCGCCGGGAACGCTCGGTCGCGCACATCCGCTCCGCGATCCCGCTCAGCGAGGAGCAGCAGCAGCGGCTGGCGCGCACCCTGCAGCGGATCTACGCACGCCCGATCGCCCTGCACCTCGAGGTCGACCCCGGGGTCGAGGGCGGGCTGCTGATCCAGGTCGGCGACGAGGTCATCGACGGCAGCATCACGGGACGCCTGCAGTCCCTGCGACGCGATCTGGCCAACTAGCCGAGGGCACGTGGCGGCCAGGCGTCGTACACCCACTCCCTTCCAAGAACGAACCGAGGGCAGGAACGAGACATGGCGGAGCTGACGATCTCGTCGGACGAGATCCGCAGTGCGATCGAGAAGTACGTCTCCAGCTACTCCCCGGAGGTCAGCCGCGAGGAGGTCGGGGTCGTCACCGATACCGGTGACGGCATCGCCCATGTCGAGGGTCTGCCTTCGGTGATGACCGAGGAACTGCTGGAGTTCCCCGGCGGCATCTACGGTGTCGCGATGAACCTGGAAGCTCAGGAGATCGGTGCGGTCATCCTGGGCGAGTCCGAGAAGATCGAGGAGGGCCAGGAGGTCAAGCGGACCGGCAAGGTCCTCTCGATCCCGGTCGGCGACGGCTTCCTGGGCCGCGTCGTCAACCCGCTCGGCGACCCGATCGACGGTCTCGGCGACATCGTGGCCGAGGAGCACCGCCCGCTGGAGCTGCAGGCCGCCACGGTCGTGCAGCGCAAGGGCGTGCACGAGCCGATGCAGACCGGCATCAAGGCCATCGACTCGATGACCCCGATCGGCCGCGGTCAGCGGCAGCTGATCATCGGTGACCGCAAGACCGGCAAGACCACCGTCGCGGTCGACACGATCATCAACCAGAAGCAGGCGTGGGCCAGCGGCGACCCGGACAAGCAGGTCCGCTGCATCTACGTCGCGATCGGCCAGAAGGGCTCCACGATCGCCGGCGTGAAGCGGTCCCTGGAGGACGCCGGGGCGATGGAGTACACCACCATCGTCGCCGCGCCGGCCTCCGACTCGCCGGGTCTGAAGTGGCTGGCCCCCTACGCGGGCTCGGCCATCGGCCAGCACTGGATGTACCAGGGCAAGCACGTCCTGATCGTGTTCGACGACCTGACCAAGCAGGCCGAGGCCTACCGCGCGATCTCGCTGCTGCTGCGTCGTCCGCCGGGCCGCGAGGCCTACCCGGGTGATGTCTTCTACCTGCACTCCCGCCTGCTGGAGCGCTGCGCGAAGCTGTCCGACGAGATGGGCAAGGGTTCGATGACGGGTCTGCCGATCATCGAGACCAAGGCCAACGACGTGTCGGCCTACATCCCGACCAACGTCATCTCGATCACCGACGGCCAGTGCTTCCTGCAGTCCGACCTGTTCAACGCCGGTCAGCGCCCGGCCATCGACGTCGGCATCTCGGTGTCCCGAGTCGGTGGTTCCGCGCAGATCAAGGCGATGAAGGGCGTCACCGGTTCGCTGCGTCTGGACCTGGCCCAGTACCGCGAGCTGGAGGCCTTCTCGGCCTTCGCCTCCGACCTGGACGCCGCGTCGAAGGCCCAGCTGGACCGCGGTGCCCGCCTGATGGAGATCCTCAAGCAGGGCCAGGGCGAGCCGCTGCCGGTCGAGGAGGAGGTCGTCTCCCTCTTCATCTCCACCAAGGGCCACCTGGACTCGGTGCCGGTCGCCGACGTGCGCCGCTTCGAGACCGAGTTCCTGGCGCACATGCGCCGCAGCCACGCGACCACCCTCAAGGACATCGTCGAGAGCGGCAAGCTCTCCGACGACGGTGAGAAGGTCATCGTGGACGCGGTCGAGGAATTCAAGAAGCAGTTCACCGCCTCCGACGGCGGCTCGGTGGTGCCGAGCGAGCCGGACGCCGAGGCGCTGGCCGCCGACGAGGTGGGGCAGGAGACCGTGAAGGTCAACCGCCCCGCGCCGAAGAAGTGACGTTATGGCTCAACTTCGGGAACTCCGGAACCGGATCCGGTCGATCAAGTCGACCCGGAAGATCACCAAGGCGCAGGAGCTGATCGCTACCTCGCGCATCATGAAGGCGCAGGCCAGGGTGGAGGCTTCGCGGCCCTACGCCACGGAGATCACCAACGTCCTGACCGCGCTGGCCGACGTGAGCACGTTGGACCACCCGCTGCTGACCGAGCGCACCAACCCGAAGCGCGCCGGCGTGCTGGTCGTGACCAGCGACCGGGGTTTCTGCGGTGGCTACAACGCCAACGTGATCAAGGCGGCCGAGGAGCTGCAGTCGCTGCTGCGCGAGCAGGGCAAGGACCCGGTGCTGTACGTCGTCGGCCGCAAGGGTGAGGCGTACTACCGGTTCCGGCAGCGCAAGATCGAGGCGAGCTGGACCGGGTTCAGCGACCGCCCCGAGTACACCGATGCGGCCGAGATCGGCGAGACGCTGGTCAAGGCCTTCCTGGCGGGTGCTGACGACTACCTCGACGATGGTGGTGCGGACGGTAAGCTGGGCGTGGATGAGCTGCACCTGGTGCACACCGAGTTCGTCTCGATGCTCACCCAGCGACCGGCGGTTCGGCGGATCGCTCCGCTCGAGGTGGAGTACTCCGAGGAACCGGCGCAGAAGGCGCTCAAGTCCGCCTACGAGTTCGAGCCGGACGCCGAGACGCTGTTCGCCGCGCTCCTGCCGAAGTACATCAAGACCCGGCTGTACGCGGGTCTGCTGGACTCGGCGGCGGCGGAGCACGCGGCCCGGCGCACGGCGATGAAGTCGGCGACGGACAACGCGGACGAGTTGATCCGCAACCTCAGCCGCGAGGCCAACCAGGCCCGCCAGGCCCAGATCACCCAGGAAATCAGCGAGATCGTCGGCGGTGTCGAGGCGCTCTCGTCCGCAGGAAGTGAGTGACATGACTGCTGCTACTGCCACCAGCACTGGCACCGGCCGCGTCGTCCGGGTGCTCGGCCCGGTCGTGGACGTCGAGTTCCCGCGCGACCAGGTGCCGGACCTGCTCAACGCCCTCACGGTGGACATCACCGCCGAGGGCATGGCCAAGACCCTGACGCTGGAGGTCGCCCAGCACCTGGGTGACAGCGTCGTGCGGACGATCTCGATGCAGCCCACCCAGGGCCTGGTGCGCGGCGTGACCGTGACCGACACCGGCGCGGGCATCTCGGTGCCGGTCGGTGACGTGGTCAAGGGCCACGTGTTCAACGCGCTCGGCCACTGCCTGGACGAGCCGGGCTACGCCTCCGACGCCGAGAAGTGGACCATCCACCGCAAGGCGCCGAGCTTCGACCAGCTCGAGGGCAAGACCGAGATGCTGGAGACCGGCATCAAGGTGATCGACCTGCTCACCCCGTACGTGCAGGGTGGCAAGATCGGCCTGTTCGGTGGCGCCGGTGTGGGCAAGACGGTGCTCATCCAGGAGATGATCCGCCGAGTCGCGAAGAACTTCGGTGGTACCTCGGTGTTCGCCGGTGTCGGTGAGCGCACCCGTGAGGGCAACGACCTCTGGGTCGAGATGGACGAGTCCGGCGTGCTGGCGGACACCGCGCTGGTGTTCGGCCAGATGGACGAGCCGCCGGGCACCCGCATGCGGGTGGCGCTGTCCGCGCTGACGATGGCGGAGTACTTCCGCGACGTGCAGAACCAGGACGTGCTGCTGTTCATCGACAACATCTTCCGGTTCACCCAGGCGGGTCAGGAGGTGTCGACCCTGCTGGGCCGCATGCCGTCCGCGGTGGGTTACCAGCCGACGCTGGCCGACGAGATGGGTGAGCTGCAGGAGCGCATCACCTCCACCCGGGGCCGTTCGATCACCTCGATGCAGGCGATCTACGTGCCGGCGGACGACTACACCGACCCGGCCCCGGCGACCACCTTCGCCCACCTGGACGCGACCACGGAGCTCTCCCGTGCGATCTCGCAGAAGGGCATCTACCCGGCGGTGGACCCGCTGGCCTCCACCTCCACCATCCTCGACCCGGCGATCGTCGGCGACGAGCACTACCGGGTGGCGCAGGAGGTCAAGCGGATCCTGCAGAAGTACAAGGAGCTGCAGGACATCATCGCCATCCTCGGTATGGACGAGCTGTCCGAAGAGGACAAGGTGACGGTGCAGCGGGCGCGTCGCATCGAGCGCTACCTGTCGCAGAACTTCTTCGTGGCCAAGCAGTTCACCGGCCAGGAGGGCTCCTTCGTGCCGCTGAAGGAGACCATCGAGGCGTTCGACAAGCTGTGCAAGGGCGACTTCGACCACTACCCGGAGCAGGCGTTCCTGTCCATCGGTGGTCTGGACGACCTCGAGGCGGCTTACAAGAAGCTCACCGAGAAGTGAGCGGCGACCCCCGCCTGGGGGTCGGCACGAACAACCGGCGACGGGGTCGAGGTCCGCGAGGCCTCGGCCCCGTTTGCCAGCAAGGCACTCCCGCCCGGCCAGTCGCGATCGCCCTGGTGGCACCGGATAGACTGCGGGCACACACCCGACAAAGGAGACGCGCGTGGCCAACATGTCCGTCCAACTGGTCGCCGTCGAGCGCCGCCTGTGGTCCGGGGAAGCGACCACCGTTGTCGCGCAGACCACCGAGGGGGAAATCGGTGTCCTGCCGGGGCACGAGCCGCTGCTCGGCGAGCTGATCGAGGGTGGCGTGGTGCGCATCACCACCACCGAGAAGGAGACCGTGACCGCTGCGGTCCACGGCGGGTTCCTGTCGGTCACCGCGGACGGCGTGAGCGTGCTGGCCGAGTCCGCGGAGCTGGCCCACGAGATCAACGTGGAGCAGGCCAAGGCGGAGGCCAAGAGTGACGATGAACAGGCCCGAGCACGGGCGATGAGCCGATTGCGAGCAGCCGGCCACTCGGCCTGATCCGGGCCTCGGATGGGTTCCCCGGTCGTGTGGTTCGTGGTGGCGTTGGGGCTGCTGCTGGTGGCAGCCCTGCTCGTTGCGGCGCTGGCCTGGCGGCGGCTGCGGGAACTGCGCGTCGGGGGCATCGACGTCGCGTTGCGCGCCAGCAAGGACGGCGGTCGGGGCTGGCACCTGGGGGTGGCCCACTACCGGGGCGAGGAGTTCGCCTGGTACCGCGTGCTGAGCCTGCGGTCGGGGCCGAACTGGGTGATCAACCGCCGGGAGGTGGAGATCGCCCGGCGCCGCGAGCCGACGACGGCCGAGGCGTACGCGATGCCCGCCGGTTCGACGGTGCTGGACCTGACCGGTCCGGACCTGGAGCTGGCGATGGGCCGCGATGCGCTGACCGGGTTCCTGTCCTGGCTGGAGTCGGCCCCGCCGGGGCGGTCGGTGCCGTGGGCGTCCTGAGGGTGGGCTGACGAGCGTTCGCAGCGGGGTTCGGGTTTCCGGGCCCCGCTTCTTCGTGCCTGGGGTGACAGGAAGGTTCCCATGCTCACGGCAGCGGCCCAGGTCGCCTGACGAAGCCGTGACTGGATTCGAACGGGTGGGTGGGGGAAGACTGGGGGCGTGACCGAGCAGGCCATTTTCACGATCGACCCAGAACCCATCGACAGCCCGGACGCGCAGGAGGCGCTCCGCCAGTACGTCGCCGAGCTGGACCGGCGCTTCCCGGACGGGTTCGACACCTCCCGCGCCGCGCCCCCGGCCAAGGCCGACTTCGTCCCGCCCGCCGGGGTGTTCCTGGTGGTGCGGGTCGACGACCGCGTCCTCGGCTGCGGCGCGCTGCGCACCGGGCCGGGGGCCACCGGGGAGATCCGGCGCATGTGGATCTCCCCGGAGCTGCGGGGGCGGGGTGCTGGGCGCGCGCTGCTCGCCGAGCTGGAGGCGCAGGCCCGGCAGCTCGGCTGCGAGCGGGTCCGGTTGGACACCGCTGCCGAGCTCCGGGAGGCGCGTGGCCTGTACGACTCGGCCGGCTACCGGGAGATCCCGGCCTACAACGACAACGAGTACGCGCGGCACTGGTACGAGAAGGCCCTGGTCTGACCGGCTAGGCGTTGCCGCCGGGCTTCCAGAGCACGTCGCCGTCCGGGTTGGCCACCCGCGCCAGGATGAACAGTAGGTCGGACAGCCGGTTCAGGTACTTCGCGGGCAGCGGCGAGGTGCGCTCCCCGTCGGCCTCCTGGAGCGCCCAGGCCGACCGCTCCGCCCGGCGGGCCACGCACCGCGCCTGGTGCAGCAGGGCGCCACCAGGGGTGCCGCCGGGCAGGATGAACGAGTCCAGCTTGCCCAGCCGCGCGTTGTACTCGTCGCACCAGCCCTCGAGCCGGTCGACGTAGTCCTGGGTGATCCGCAGCGGCGGGTACTTCGGGGCTTCCGCGATCGGCGTGGACAGGTCGGCGCCCACGTCGAACAGGTCGTTCTGCACCGCTCGCAGCACCGCGACGACGTCCTCGTCGAGCTGCGCGGTGGCCAGCGCCACGCCGAGCACCGAGTTGGTCTCGTCCACGTCGGCGTAGGCGACCAGGCGCGGGTCGGTCTTGTGCACCTTGGAGTTGTCGGACAGCCGGGTCGTGCCCGCGTCACCGGCCCGCGTGTAGATCTTCGTGAGGTGGACTGCCATGCCCGACAGCCTAGGCGGAGGTGACAGGAAGGTTCCCATGCTCGCGTCCGGTGACAGGAAGGTTCCCATGCTCGACTGGATCGGTGCCGTACCCGCTCCGATGGCGGTGGTGGCCGGGCCGTAACCTCGATGCTCGTGAGTGAGCACTTCCGGGTACACGGCGGAGCGCGTCTCGTCGGCGAGGTCGACGTGGTCGGGGCGAAGAACAGCGTGCTGAAGCTGATGGCGGCCGCGCTGCTGGCGGAGGGCACGACGACGATCGTCAACTGCCCGGAGATCCTCGACGTTCCGCTGATGGCCGATGTGCTGCGCAGCCTCGGGTGCGAGGTGTCGATCAACGGCGGCACGGTGCGCATCACGACTCCGGCGGAGATCAGCCACGAGGCGGTGTCGCCGTCGATGGGCAAGCTGCGCGCTTCGGTGTGCGTGCTGGGGCCGCTGGTGGCGCGTTGCCGCCGCGCGGTCGTGACGCTGCCCGGTGGGGACGCGATCGGTTCGCGGCCGCTGGACATGCATCAGAACGGGCTGCGGCAGCTCGGCGCGACCAGCCACATCGAGCACGGCGCGGTGGTGGCGGAGGCGGAGAACCTGCGCGGGGCGCAGATCTGGTTGGACTTCCCGAGCGTGGGGGCGACGGAGAACATCCTGATGGCCGCGGTGCTGGCGGAGGGCACCACGGTGATCGACAACGCGGCGCGCGAGCCCGAGATCGTCGACCTGTGCGTGATGCTGCAGCAGATGGGCGCCAAGATCGAGGGCGCGGGCACCTCCACGCTGACCGTGCACGGGGTGTCCTCGCTCAAGGCGGTCGAGCACCGCGTGATCGGCGACCGGATCGTGGGCGCGACCTGGGCATTCGCCGCTGCGGCCACCCGTGGTGACATCACGGTGCGCGGGGTCGACCCGCGGCACGTCAACCTGGTGCTGGAGAAGTTGCGCAGCGCTGGTGCCGAGGTGACCACCGAGGAGGAGAGCTTCCGGGTGGTGATGCGGGGGCGCCCGCAGGCGGTGGACTTCGTGACGCTGCCCTACCCGGGTTTCCCGACGGACCTGCAGCCGATGGCGTTGGCGCTGTCCGCAGTGGCCGACGGCACGTCGATGATCACCGAGAACCTGTTCGAGTCCCGGTTCCGGTTCATCGAGGAGCTGGTGCGGATGGGCGCCGATGGGCGCACCGACGGCCACCACGCGGTCGTGCGCGGCCTGGACCGGCTGTCCAGCGCCCCGGTGTGGGCGACGGACATCCGCGCTGGCGTGGGCCTGGTGCTGGCGGGGTTGTGCGCGGACGGGGTGACCGAGGTGTGGGACGTCTTCCACATCGACCGCGGCTACCCGAACTTCGTGGAGAACCTGCGCGGCTTGGGCGCGGAAATCGAACGCGTGACCGACTGAGCTGCCCCTCACGGCCCGTCATGTGATGCAAACCACAGGTGTTGGCCTGACCATGGGTCGCAGTAGCCCTGCTCCCGGCTTGAAGGGGCGATGGTCATGGCGAGCAGCGGGTGGACGCGTCGCGAGTTTCTGAAGGGGGCCGGCCTGGCCGCCGGTGCGCTGGTGCTGGGCGGCTGCACCCGGACCGGCGGGGGCGGGGGAGGTGATCCGCTCGAGGAGGCTCGCCGCTCGGGCACCGTCCAGGTCGGCATCGCGGGGGAAGCGCCGTACGGTTTCACCGACGCCACCGGCCGGGTCACCGGGGAGGCTCCCGAGGTCGCCCGCGCCGTGTTCGGCAACCTCGGCGTCGGTGACGTGCAGGCCACGCAGGTCGACTTCAACCAGCTGATCCCGGCGCTGAACGCGAACAAGTTCAGCGTGGTCGCCGCTGGCATGTTCATCACCCCGGAGCGCTGCAAGAACGCGGCGTTCTCCATCCCCGACTACATCGCGCCCACGGCGTTTCTGGTGCCGCGCGGGAACCCGGAAGGTGTCGCCACCTTCGAGGACGTCGTGCGCGAGAAGCTCAACGTCGCGGTCCTCAGCGGTGCCGTGGAGAAGGACTACGCCCAGCGCTTGGGCGTGCCCGACTCGCAGGTGCAGTCCTTCGACTCGCAGAACTCGCTGTTGCAGGCCGTGGTCAACCAGCGCGCCTACTGCGCCGCGCTGACCAACATCTCGCTCAACGACCTGGTGCGGAAGAACCCCGAGGCCCCGGTCGAGGTCACCAAGGGCTTCACGCCGGTGGTCGACGGGAAGCCGGAGGTGCAGGCCGGGGCGTTCGTGTTCCGTTCGGCCGACACCGGGTTGCGCGACGCGTTCAACGTCGAGCTCAAGAAGCTGCACGACAGCGGCGAATGGGTGCGCATCGCGAGCCCGTTCGGGTTCACCCAGGAGAACGTGCCGCCGCCCGGGGTCACCACGGAGGCGTTGTGCGCCGGTAGCTGACCGGGAGGCGCCATGTTCGAGAACTCCTCGCACTTCCTGCGGGTGCTGGTGCAGGGCGTCCCGGCGACGGTGATCGCGACGTTGGGTGGCGTCGCCCTGTGCATCGTGCTGTCGGTGGTAGCGGGGCTCGGGATGCTCTCGCGGCGGCGGTGGGTGCGGGCGGTCGCGCGCTGCTACGTCGAGGTCTGGCGTGGCACCTCGGAAGTGGTGCAGCTTTTCTGGATCTTCTTCGCGCTGCCGCTGCTGGTCGGGTTCGAGCTGCTGCCGTTGTGGGCGGGGATCTTGGTGCTCGGCCTCAACCACGGCGCGTACGGCGGCGAGATCGTGCGGGGTGCGGTGCAGGCGGTGCCGCGGGAGCAGCACGAGTGCGCGGTCGCGTTGAGCTTCACCCCGGCCCAGCGGATGTGGCGGGTGGTCCTGCCGCAGGCGGTGGTGGAAATGATCCCGCCGTTCAACAACCTGTTCATCCAGCTGCTGAAGAGCAGCGCCCTGCTGTCGCTGATCTTCGTGCACGACATCACCTACCAGGGCCGCGATGTCCTGGAACCCAACTTCACCGGCCAGACCGCGCTGATCTACTCGATGATGCTGGCGCTGTACCTGGTGCTTTCAGTGCTGATCACTGCGGTGATGCGGGTGCTGGAGCGGTGGGCGGCGGCCGGTGTCGGGCGTCAGCCCGTCGAACCGGGGCAAGCGCTCGGCCGGGGCACGGGTGGGGCGGCGTAGATGATCTGGGACTGGGAGTTCACCGGCCGGGTGGTCCCGGACGTTCTGCGCGGTCTGCTGGTGACCTTCGAGGCCACCGTGCTCGGTTCGGTCGTGGCGTTCGCGCTGGGCCTGCTGCTGGCCCTGCTGCGGCGCTCGCGGATCCGGGCGGTGCGCGGCGCGACCTGGCTGTTCATCGAGTTCGTGCGCAGCACCCCACTGCTGGTCCAGCTGTACTTCCTGTTCAACGTGCTGCCGGGCATCGGTCTGCGGTTCTCGTCGCTGGTCACCGGGGTGATCGGTCTGGGCGTGCACTACGCCTGCTACACGGCCGAGGTCTACCGAGCGGGCATCGACGGGGTGCCGCGCGGGCAGTGGGAGGCGGCGACGGCGCTGAGCCTGCCGACCCACCGGGTGTGGATGAGCGTGGTGCTCCCGCAAGCGATTCCGCGTGTGCTGCCCGCGCTGGGCAACTACACGATCTCGATGTTCAAGGAAACACCGCTGCTGCTGGCGATCGGCGTGCTCGACCTGGTGGGTGCGGCGCAGGAAGCCGGGTCCGACGCCTACCGCTACGTCGAGCCGCTGACGCTGGCCGGCATCTGCTTCCTGCTGGTGAGCTATCCGGCGTCGTTGCTGGTGCGGAGGTTGGAACGCCGTGTCGGGAGCTGAGGAGATGATCCGCTTCGACCGGGTGGTCAAGCGGTTCGGCGACAACGTGGTGCTCGACGAGCTCGACTTCGCGGTCCGGCCCGGGGAGCGCGTCACCCTGATCGGGCCGAGCGGGTCGGGCAAGACGACGATCCTGCGGCTGCTGATGACGCTGGAACGGGTCGATGGCGGCACCATCCACGTCGGGGACGAATGCCTGACGCACGTGCGTCGGGGCGACCGCCTGGTGCCCGCGGACGAGAAGCACCTGCGCGAGGTGCGCAAGCACATCGGCATGGTGTTCCAGCAGTACAACCTGTTCCCGAACATGCGGGTGCTGCGCAACGTCACGGAGGCGCCGGTGCACGTGCTGGGCGTGCCGGTGGAGGAAGCGCAGCAGCGGGCACGGGAGCTGTTGGAGCTGGTGGGCCTGGCGGACAAGCTGGAGGCCTACCCGACGCAGTTGTCCGGCGGCCAGCAGCAGCGGGTGGCGATCGCCCGCGCGTTGGCGATGCGCCCAGATGTGCTGCTGCTGGACGAGATCACCTCGGCGCTGGACCCGGAGTTGGCCGCCGAGGTGCTCGACGTGCTGCGCGATGTGGCCCGGTCCAGCGACATCACGATGTTGTGCGTGACGCACGCGATGAAGTTCGCCCGCGACGTCTCGCACCGGGTGCTGATGTTCGACCGGGGGCGGATCTTGGAGGACAAGCCGCCGCAGGAGCTCTTCGAGCGCCCGGAGCACGAGCGGACCCGCCGGTTCCTGCGGTCGGTGCTGGACGAGACCTGAGGCTCACGCCTGTTGGCGCTCGTGCAGGAGCAGGAGGGTGTAGGCGGCGATGGTCTGCGCATCGGTGATCTCCGAGGTGGCGATCATCTTCTCGAACTCCACGCGCGGGAACCAGGCGGTGCGCATGTCCTGCTCCTCGAGCTCGCGCTCGTGCTCGCCGGGGGTCAGGCCGGTCGCCAGGAACACCCGCCCGCGCTGGCTGGACATGCCCGGTGCCACGTCGAGGGTGCCGAGCTCGACGAGGTTCGCCGCCCGCAGGCCGGTTTCCTCCCGCAGTTCGCGGGCGGCGAGTTCGGTGGGCTCGACCTCCAGCCGGTCCGGTGCGGTGCCCTGCGGGAACTCCCAGCGCCGCAGGCCCAGCGGGTAGCGGAACTGCTCGACCAGGTGGAGCCGGTCCCCGTCCAGCGGGATCACCAGCGCGTAGTGGGGTTTGTCGACGACCCCGTAGATCCCTTCGGTCCCGTCGGCCCGGCGCACCCCGTCCTCGCGCACCGACATCCAGGGATTCGCGTACACCTCGTGGCTGCTCGTCTGCTCCATGTGGCCCATGGTGCCGGACCGCGGGCGCGCGGGGGCGACGCGCTCGCTCAGCACGCGAGCGCGTTCGCCCCACCCCGCGGTCTTCGCAGCTGCCGCTCGATGAGCGCGCGGTGCTCGACCGGTGTTGCGCGGCCACCTGGTCGCGGGGTGCGTGAGAGGTCCACTGTGGATGGTGGGGTGAAGGTGGGGCGGCCGTCCTGCACCGCGACTCCCCAGCGCTGGGAGTGCACCGTGCGGTGGTGGTGCCCGCACAGCATGACCAGGTTGGACAGTTCGGTCGGGCCGCCGTCCACCCAGGAGACGATGTGGTGCGCGTCGGGCGTGCCGGGTGGGCGGTCGCAACCGGGAAAGGCGCAGACGCCGTCCCGCTGCAGCAGCGCGGCGCGGATGTGGGTGGGCGCGGTTCGCTTGGTCCGGCCAACGTCGAGGGGGAGGCCGTCGCCGCCGAGGACCATCGGCAGCACCTCGCAGTCGCAGGCGATCCGGCGGATGTTCTCGGCGGTGATCGGCTGGTCGGTGGCGTCCAGGGTGCCCGGCATGCCGTCCTCGTCGGCGCGGTCGAGGCCGCGCCTGAGGTCGTCGAAGTCGATGGTGATCGACAGGTGGGGGCGCTGGCCGCCAGCGCGTGGCACCGCTTCGGAACCCGCGGCCAGGTCCAGGATCGCGGCGAGCGCGTCGGCGTTGCGCTGGCCCGCGGTGCGGGGGTCCTTCTCCCCGTCGGCTTCCGGGCGGGGCGCGGCCAGCGGCTCCATGAGCGCGGTGAACTTCGCGCCGGTTTCGCGGTCCAGGCGTGCCTTGATGACCAGCATGCCGTCGCGCGCGGTGGCGTGGTGCAGTTCGCGCGCCTCGTGCTGGACCTCCTCGTCCCGGTAGGCGCCGTCCTGGTCCAGCAGGTAGCGGAGGCGCTCGGCGAGGACCGCCAGCTCGCGCGGCGGCATTTCCCTGGCCCACCCGGCCAGCGCCTGGTCGACCTCGGCCAGCATGGTGCCCCGCGCGTGCTCCGGGAGCTTCTTGGCGCCGGTGACGATCACCCTCGCGTGGTCCAGGCCGATTGCGCCCTCGGCCATGGCGGCCGCGGTGGCGGGCAGGTCGGCGCTGACCGGCTCGCCGTACAGCGTCATGCGGTCCTCGACGGCGCGCGCCACGGTGACGCGCCCCTTGGCGTCGCGGTGGTCGATGTTGAGCAACCCCTGCAGCCAGGCGGGCATCGACCGCGCGCCCTCGGCGCCGAAGAGGCCCCGGTGCTCGGCTTCGGCGATCAGCTGGAGCTGCTCGAACATGTCCGCCCGCATGGACTCCTCCAGGGCCTGGATCCGGGCGACCACGTCGGCATCGGTCCAGGACACCGCTGCCGACCGGGCACTGGCGGCGGTGCCCTCGGCTGCGTCGTAGGTGCTGATCAGCGGTGCCATGTCTCCATGATCCAGGGTCGAACACCCGTTCGCACGTGTTTCGGGGTCGCTTGATCAGGTGAAACTCCGGAGTGGAACGCGAAAAACACTGCACGACAACGCTGAACGAGCCACCCCGGCGATCCCGGGCCATCCTGTGGCTGCACCGGACGCGGAGTCGAAGGGGGGAACCGTGCCAACCCCGTGGTGGCGCAACGCGGTCGTCTACCAGGTCCTGCCGCGCAGCTTCGCCGACTCCGACGGCGACGGCCTCGGCGACCTCCCGGGCCTGACCGCCAGGCTGGACCACCTCGTCGACCTCGGCGTGGACGCGCTCTGGCTCACCCCCTGCTACCGGTCGCCGTGGCGCGACGCGGGCTACGACATCACCGACCACCGCGCCATCGACCCGGAGCTGGGCACGCTGGCCGACTTCGACCGGATGGTCTCCGCCGCGCACGACCGCAGGCTCCGCGTCCTGCTCGACGTGGTCCCGAACCACACCTCCGACCAGCACGAATGGTTCCAGCGAGCACTGGCGGCCGGTCCGGGCTCAGCCGAGCGCGAGCGCTACGTCTTCCGCGCCGGGCGGGCCCCGGGACGCCCGCCGAGCAACTGGGAGTCCCGCTTCGGCGGGCCGGCCTGGAGCCAGGTCCCGGACGGGCAGTGGTACCTGCACCTGTTCGCGCCCGAGCAGCCCGACCTGAACTGGCGCGACCCGCGGGTGCGCGCGGAGTTCGCCGAGATCCTGCGCTTCTGGGGGCGCCGGGGCGTCGACGGGTTCCGGATCGACGTGGCCGCCGCGCTGGTCAAGGACCTGCGGGAACCGCTGCGCGACGTGGTGGGCGGGGAGGGCAGCACGGGGCTGGACGACTTCGCGGCCAACCCGGACCACCCGTTCCTGGACCGGCCCGAGGTGCACGACGTCTACCGCGGCTGGAACCGGGTGTTCCACGAGTTCGACCCGCCGCTGATCGGCGTCGCCGAGACGTGGGTGCGCGGCGAGCAGCGGGCTCGCTACCTGCGGCCCGGCGAGCTGCAGCAGGCGTTCGAGTTCGAGTTCCTGCGGGTGCGCTGGCGCGCCGCGGACTACCGGCGGGTGGTGTCGGAGTCCACCGCGGCGGCGCGGTCGGTGGGGCGGGCGGCGACGTGGGTGCTGGCCAACCACGACTCGGTGCGGCAGGTGTCGGTGCTCGGCCTGCCCCGCGACGTCGACACCGGGGTCTGGCTGGCCACCGGCGGTACCGAACCGGCCACCGACCTGGCGCTGGGCACCCGGCGGGCGCGGGCGTTGATCATGCTGGCGCTCGCGCTGCCCGGCTCCGCGTACCTGTACCAGGGTGAGGAGCTGGGGCTGCCGGAGGTGGCCGACCTGCCGGCGGCGGTGCTGCGGGACCCCAAGCGCAACGGTGGCAAGGACCGGGGCCGGGAGGGTTGCCGGGTACCGCTGCCGTGGACCCGGGGCGGTGCCTCCTTCGGGTTCAGCAGCGGCTCGCCGTGGCTCCCCCAGCCCGCTGGCTGGGGCGACTACTCGGTCGAAGCCCAGCGCGGAGATCCGGGCTCGGTGCTGGAGCTGTACCGCTCCGCGCTGCGGCTGCGCCGGGGGCTCGGCGGTGACGAGGCGTTCTGCTGGGACACCGACCGCAACACCGGCGACGTGCTCGCGTTCTGGCGGGGCGACGTGCTGGTCGTGGTGAACACCGGTCCCGCCGCCGTGCCGCTGCCACCCGGCCCGGTGCTGCTGGCCAGCTGCCCGCTGGAGGGCGGCGCGCTGCCCGGCGACGCCGCGGTCTGGTTGCGCCCCTCGGGGACGTGAGGATGGGAACCTTCCTGTCACCCCGGGCGCGTGGCAGTGGCAGGAAGGTTCCCTTCCGCTCAGCCCGCGGAGCCGTTCAGCTTGGACCTGCGGCGGCCGTAGCCGAAGTACACCACCAGGCCGATGACCGTCCAGACCGCGAAGGTCAGCCAGGTGATCGCGTCCAAGCCGAAGATCAGGTACACGCACAGCGCCAGGCCCAGCAGTGGGATCCACGGCATCAGCGGCGTCCGGAAGCTGCGCGGCAGCTCCGGCCGGGTCCGCCGCAGCACCAGGACACCGACGTTGACCAGGCTGAACGCGACCAGGGTGCCGATGCTGGTCGCCTCGGCGAGCTGGTTGAGCGGCACCACCGCGGCCAGCAGCGCCACCACGACCCCGACGACGAGCGTGTTGCGGGCCGGGACCGCGCGCTGGTTGACCTTCGACAGCATGCTCGGCATCAGGCCGTCGCGGGACATCGAGACCAGGATTCGGGTCTGCCCGTACAGCACGGTGAGGACCACCGAGGCGATGGCGATCACCGCGCCGAAGGCGAGCACCACCGACGCCCAACCCTGGCCGGTGACGATGCGCAGCGCGGTGGCCAACGACGCGTTGGAGCCGGAGAGCACGTCGACGCCGACCGCGCCCACCGCGGCGAAGGCGACCAGCACGTAGATCGCGGTCACGATGGCCAGCGACAGGATGATCGCGCGCGGCAGGTCCCGCTTCGGGTTGCGGGCTTCCTCACCCGCGGTGGAGGCCGCGTCGAAGCCGATGAAGGAGAAGAAGACGGCCGAGGCGCCCACTGAGATCCCGGCGAACCCGTACGGGGCGAACGGCGTCATGTTCTCGGAGTTGAACGCGGTGATCGCCACGGCGACGAAGAACACCAGCACCGCGATTTTGAGCAGCGTGGTGATCGTGGTGGCCCGCGCGCTCTCCCGCACGCCCCGCAGCAGCACGGACATGGCCAGCAGCACGATCAGCGCTGCCGGGATGTTGATGATGCCGCCTTCGCCGGGCGGCGCGGACAGCACGTCCGGGATGGTGACCCCGATGGTGCCCTGCAGGAACTCGTTGAGGTAGCCGCCCCAGCCGACCGCGACCGCTGCGACCGACACGCCGTACTCCAGCAGCAGGCACCAGCCGCAGATCCAGGCGACTAGTTCGCCGAGGGTGGCGTAGGTGTAGGAGTAGGCCGAGCCGGAGACCGGGACGCTGCCCGCGAGTTCGGCGTAGGACAGGGCCGAGCACAGCGCCGCCAGCCCGGCGAGCACGAACGACACGACCACTGCGGGACCGGCGGCCGGGGCGGCTTCGGCCAGCACCACGAAGATTCCGGTTCCGAGCGTCGCACCGACCGAGAGGGCCACCAGGGGCACCAGGCCGAGGGTGCGGCGCAGCTGGGTGTGCGAGCCCTCGTCGGCGATTTGCTCAGCGGGTTTGACGCGCAGCAGCGTTCGGGCGAATGACACGAGCGGTAACGGTATCTCGGCCAGTGGGAACCGCGAGGTCCGCCCTTGCCCTACCGGCGGGTTGCCCCGGGGTGCTCGGCTCGTCGATCGACGCCCGTACGCTGTGCCGGGTGCGACTCGTCATTGCCCGCTGCCAGGTGGACTACGTCGGCCGACTCACCGCGCACCTGCCCATGGCGCAGCGCCTGCTGCTGGTGAAGGCCGATGGTTCGGTGTCGGTGCACTCCGACGACCGGGCCTACAAGCCGTTGAACTGGATGAGCCCGCCGTGCTGGCTGATCGAGGACCCCGGCGTGTGGACGGTGCAGAACAAGGCCGGCGAGAAGCTGGTGATCAGCATCGAAGAGGTCCTGCACGACTCCAAGCACGAACTGGGTGTCGAACCGGGGTTGGTCAAGGACGGCGTCGAGGCGCACCTGCAGGAGCTGCTGGCCGAGCACGTGACGACCTTGGGCGAGGGCTGGTCGCTGGTGCGCCGCGAGTACCCGACGGCGATCGGCCCGGTCGACCTGATGTGCCGGGACTCCGACGGCGCGAGCGTGGCGGTGGAGATCAAGCGGCGCGGCGAGATCGACGGCGTCGAGCAGCTGACCCGCTACCTGGAGCTGCTCAACCGGGACCCGCTGCTGGCGCCGGTCACCGGGGTGTTCGCGGCGCAGCAGATCAAGCCGCAGGCCCGCACCCTGGCCGAGGACCGCGGCATCCGCTGCGTGGTCCTGGACTACGACCAGCTGCGGGGCATCGAGCCGGACGAGTACCGGCTGTTCTGAGCTTCCCGGCCTGGCTGAGCGGGAACCTCCCGGCCGTCGGTGACAGGAAGGTTCCCATGCTCACGTCAGGCCGTCTTGACGGCGTTGCCGTCGACGAGATGGTCGGCGCCCGCGGTGCTCGCGGCGTGCGGTGAGGCGAGGAAGGCCACCAGCGCCGCGACTTCGGTCGGCTCGACCAGTCGCCCGGTGGTCATGCCCGCTTCGGCCGGGAGCCGGGCGAGCAGTTCCTGCTGCGGGATGCCGAGGGCCTGCGCGACCTTCGCGCCGTGCCCGTCGGGGCTCTCCCAGAGCGCGGTGCGGGTCGGGCCGGGGGAGATGGTGTTGACCCGGACGCCGTGCGGTCCGACCTCGGTGGCCAGCGCTTTGCTGAAGGCGGTCAGCGCTGCTTTGGCGGTGGTGTAGGGCATCGGTCCGGTGTGCGGCTGCCGCGCTCCGTTCGACGAGATGGTGATGATGGTGCCGCCGCGGCTCAGCAGGCTCGGCAGCGCCGCGCGGGTGGTGCGGACCGCGCTGAAGAAGTTCAGCTCGAAGGTGCGCTGCCACTGCTCGTCGGTGAGGTCGGCGAATCCGGCGACCAGGTCGTCGTCGCCCCCGCCGACGTTGTTCACGAGCAGGTCGAGCGGCCCGACTTCGGCGACCGCCTGGTCGACCAGGCGCTGCGGTGCGCCTGGGCTGGACAGGTCCGCGGGGACCACGGTGGCGCCGGTGGCCGCCAGTTCCGGCGAGGTGGTGCGCGCCGCGGCGATCACGCGCATGCCTTCTGCGGTGAGCGCGGCGGTGGTGGCCAGGCCGATCCCGCGGCTGGCGCCGGTCACGAGAGCGGTCTTCCCGGACAGTTGCAGGTCCACGCCTGCCTCCCTGTTGCATCTTGGTTGATGCATCAGACGATATAGATGCGACACAATTGTGGCAACTGAGCGGAGAGTTGGGACGCTGAGGTAGTGTTCGCGGCCGTGACGCGAGCGATGCGGGTTGACTCGGAGCGGACGATCCAGGTGATCCTGGAGGCCGCTGAGCGAGTGCTGCGGGCGGACCCAGCCGCGTCCATGGGGCGGATCGCCGAAGCCGCGGGGGTCGCGCGCACCACGGTGCACCGCAGGTTCGCCAGCCGGGAAGCGCTGGTGGAGGCGATGGCCGCCTGGGCCGCCGAGCAGTTCCGCGACGCGGTCGCGGCGGCCCGTCCGGACGCCGCCCCGCCGCTGGTCGCGCTGCACCAGGCCGCCGCCAACGTGCTGCGGGTGAAGGTCGACTGGGGGTTCGCGATGAGCCGGGCCGCCACCGGCGAGGTCGCCCGCATCCATGACGAGGTGCGCCAGGCGTGCGTGCGGCTCTTCCAGCGCGCCAAGGATTCAGGTGCGCTGCGCCCGGACGTGGACGTGGAATGGGCGCGACGGGTCTACTACGCGCTGATCTCCGAGGCTGCCGAGGTCGGGCGGGCCGGTGGCGACGTCGACGAGCTGGCGGCGCGCGTCGTCGGCACCCTGCTGGAGGGTGTCGGCGCCTGAGCTCAGGTGTGGTCGGGGCCGTGGTGGGCGCGGCAGGTGTTCAGGTGGAACGCCGACCACGGGGCGACCAGGTCGCTCAGGTGCCGCAGGAATCCGGTTGGCCGCTCGGCTCCCGGGTCGGACTCGGCGGTGGGGTCGATCGAGTCGTCGGTGAGACAGGTCGCGATCGCCAGGTCGATTCGGGCGTTCACAGCTCCTCCCCCTCGGCCGCTGCGCGTGTGCCTGCTCCGACGGTACCGGTCACAATCCGTTGCACGGGTGTCGCGCTCCGCAATATCACTCGCATGGCCGCGCGCGGGGCCGCGGGTGATCGATTCAGCTGCGGATCCAACGAATTGATATCGGCCCGGTGTGAGCTGGGGCACTGTGCGGTACTGTCCGGCTGCGGTTGTCCAGTGGTGGTTGTCGTTGGACTTTGTTGGGTCTGGAGGTGGGGCAGCGGTGCTGCTAGCCCAGGGACGGTTGTTGGACGCGAATGCCGTCGATTACGCGCTGTTGGCGCTGTACTTCGCGTTCGTGCTGGGGATCGGGTATTTGGCGCGGCGCGCGGTGTCGACGAGCCTGGACTTCTTCCTGTCCGGCCGGGCACTGCCCGCGTGGGTGACGGGGTTGGCGTTCATCTCGGCGAACCTGGGCGCGATCGAGATCATCGGCATGTCGGCGAACGGCGCGCAGTACGGGATGCCGACGATGCATTACTTCTGGGTCGGTGCGGTGCCCGCCATGCTGTTCCTGGGCGTGGTCATGATGCCGTTCTACTACGGCTCGAAGGTGCGCAGTGTTCCGGAATTCATGCTGCGGCGGTTCGGCAAGGCCGCGCATTTGGTGAACGGCATTTCGTTCGCGGTGGCGCAGGTGCTCATCGCCGGGGTCAATTTGTATTTGCTGGCCAGCATCGTGAATGCGTTGTTGGGTTGGCCGTTGTGGATTTCGGTGTTGGTGGCGGCGGCGATCGTGCTTTCCTACACGGCGCTGGGCGGCTTGTCGGCGGCGATCTACAACGAGGTGCTGCAGTTCTTTGTGATCGTGGCGGCGCTGTTGCCGCTGACCATCGTGGGCCTGGTGAAGGTCGGCGGCGTGCAGGGCCTGGTCGAGAAGGTCTCGGGTGGTCCCGGGGGCGCTGAGCAGCTGTCGACGTGGCCGGGCACCGAGCTGACCGGCTTCGCCAACCCGGTGTGGAGCGTCGTGGGGTTGGTGTTCGGCCTGGGCTTCGTGCTCTCGTTCGGGTACTGGACGACGAACTTCGTCGAGGTGCAGCGGGCAATGGCGTCCAAGAGCATGTCGGCCGCGCAGCGCACCCCGATCATCGGTGCTTTCCCGAAGATGTTCATCCCGTTCATCGTGATCATCCCCGGCATGATCGCGGCCGTGGTGATCCCGGAACTCGGGGCGTTCAAGGAAGCGGGCGGGCCGGAAGGCGCCCCGGTCGACTACAACGACGCGATCCTGCTGCTGATGCGGGACCTGCTGCCCAACGGGATCCTGGGAATCGCGCTCGCCGGGTTGCTGGCGTCGTTCATGGCGGGCATGGCGGCGAACCTGTCGTCGTTCAACACGGTGTTCACCTACGACATCTGGCAGGCCTACGTGGTGCGGGACCGGGCGGACCGCTACTACCTGAACATGGGCCGGTGGGTGACCGTCGGGGCGACCCTCGCCGCGGTGGGCACCGCGTTCATCGCGTCGGGCTACTCGAACCTGATGGACTACCTGCAGCAGCTGTTCTCGTTCTTCAACGCGCCGCTGTTCGCCACGTTCATCCTGGGCATGTTCTGGAAGCGGATGACCCCGCACGCCGGGTGGGCGGGCCTGGTGCTGGGCACCATCTCGGCGGTGGTGGTGTTCGCGATGTCGGAGACCGGGGTGCTGGACCTGCCGGGCCAGGGCGCGAGCTTCGTCGGCGCCGGGGTGGCCTTCGTGGTCGACATCATCGTCAGCGTCGTGGTCAGCCTGGTCACCCGGCCCAAGCCGGAAGCCGAGCTGACCGGGCTGGTGTACGGGTTGACCCCGCGGTCGGCGCGGCAGGCGGCCACCAGCGGTGAGGACGCGGGCTGGTACCGGCGTCCGGGCCTGCTGGCCGGCATCGCCCTGCTGCTGGTCATCGTCCTCAACATCATCTTCGCCTGAGCCCAGGAGGTCCTTGAGATGTCAGGTCGTTCCGGCCACACCGCGGGTGCCTTCGACATCCGCACCGTCATCGCGCTGCTGTTCGTCATCTACGGCGCGGTGCTCGTCGTCGTCAGCCTGGTGCAGCCGCACACCGAGGTCGACAAGTCCGCGGGGGTGAACATCAACCTGTGGGCGGGCGTCGGCATGCTCGTGTTCGCCGCGGTGTTCATCGCCTGGGCCCGGCTGCGCCCGATCAGGGTCCCCGACGAACCCGCGGAGACCGCCGAGCAGTGAGGACCGCCGGTCGAACGACCGGTTCCCGTCCCGGGCCCGCAGGTCGATCGCTAGTGTGATCGGCGTGTTCCGACCCGCGCCCCTGATCGCCGCGCTGCTCAGCGTGCTGGCCGTGGCCGGCTGCGCTGCGGCGCCCGGGATCGAGCCGACCGCCTCCGAGCGGCGGACCGTCGACCTGCCCGAGCTCCCGGTGGACCGCGCGGGAGCCCTACTGGACCCGGCGTTCGCGCCGGAGCGGCTGCGCGGGGTCGACGTGTGCGGCACGCTGCGGGCCACCGGCCTGGAGCAGTACGGCCAGCCGAGCCCGGAGTTCAGCCCGAGCGGGCTCGGGACCTGCTCGAACTACATGAAGGACCACGACGGCGAGGATTTCAGCGTCACGCTGCACTTCGACCACGGGGTGCAGGACCCGAGCCGTCACCGGATCGGCGGGCTGCCCGCGCAGCTCAGCGAGAGCTCCGGCACCTGCTTCGCCAGCGCCGCCCACACCGGTGCCGACCTGAAGTCCTTCGGCATCGCGCGCGGCGTGGCGATCCAGCTCTCCGGCACCCAGGCCGACGTCTGCTCGCCAGCGGTGCAGATGCTCACCGACGCGATCGAGGTGGTGCGGACCGCGCCGCCGGTCAACGCGCGGACCTCGGGCGGGCTGGCCGGTTTCGACCCGTGCCAGATCGCCGACCCCGCCGTGCTGCGCGACGCCATGGCGGGCGGCGTCCCGGACGACGAGGGCGGCCGCGGCCTGTACGAGTGCTCGTGGGTCGCGGAGAACGGTGTCGTGGCGAAGGTCAAGTTCGAACTCGGCCAGATGGACCGCACCGACATCCCGCCGGGTGCGCCGCCGCTGCCGCCGATCGACCTCGGCGGCGTCCCGACCACGGTCCAGGTCCGCACCGACCCACCGGCCTGCGCGGTCCAGTGGCAGCACCGCAGGACCGTGGAGGGCACCGAGTACGTGCAGGTCGAGACCGCCAACCTACGGCGCATCCCGATGGACCCCTGCGTCAGCGCGGCGAACCTGGCCCGGCAGGTGCGGGGCAAGCTGCCCGCAGCTTGACGGTCCCGGTCGGCCCCCGGATTCCGTAGGCTGCACGATGACAACGACCGATGTAGAGGTGGGAGGCCGGCCATGACCCAGACCGCCCGAGGAGACGTCGCAGTTCCGCCCGCGACCAGCGCGGAGACCACGACGTTCGACTCGATCGACCCCCGCACCGGTGAGGTCGTGGGGAGCCATCCGATCCACTCCGCGGCCGAGGTCGAGGCCAGCGCAGCGGCCGCCCGCGAGGCCCAGGAGGCCTGGGCCGAACTCGGTTTCACCGGCCGCAAGCAGCGGCTCGACGCGTGGCGCAAGCTGCTGGCCAAGCGCGTGGACGAGCTGGCCGGGGTGATCTGCGCGGAGACCGGCAAACCGCTCGACGACGCCCGGCTGGAACTGGTGCTGGTGATCGACCACCTGCACTGGGCAGCCAGCAACGCGGAGAAGGTGCTCAAGCGCCGAAAGGTCTCCTCCGGCGTGCTCATGGCCAACCAGACCGCCACCGTCGAATACCTGCCGTTCGGCGTGGTCGGCGTGATCGGCCCGTGGAACTACCCGGCGTTCACGCCGATGGGTTCCATCGCCTACGCGCTGGCCGCGGGCAACTCGGTCGTGTTCAAGCCCAGCGAGCTCACCCCAGGCGTCGGGCAGTGGCTGGTCGACAGCTTTGCCGAGGCGGTCCCGGAGCACCCGGTCCTGCGGTTGGTGACCGGCTTCGGGGAGACCGGGGCGGCGCTGTGCCGGTCCGGCGTCGACAAGGTCGCCTTCACCGGTTCCACCGCCACCGGCAAGCGGGTGATGGCCTCCTGCGCGCAGGATTTGGTCCCGGTGCTGGTCGAGTGCGGCGGCAAGGACGCGCTGATCGTCGACGCCGACGCGGACCTGGCCGCGGCCGCCGACGCCGCGGTGTGGGGCGCGATGTCCAACGCCGGGCAGACCTGCATCGGCGTGGAGCGGGTCTACGTGGTGGACGCGGTCGCCGACCGGTTCACCGAGATGGTCCGGGAACGCGCCGAGAAGCTGCGGCCGGGCGGCGAGCCGAGCGCGAACTTCGGGCCCATCACGATGCCCGCGCAGGTGGACGTGATCCGCCGGCACATCGACGACGCGCTGGAGCGCGGCGGCCGCGCGCTGGTCGGCGGCCAGCACTCGGTGCGCCCGCCGTTCGTGGAGCCGGTGGTGCTCGCCGACGTGCCGGAGGACTCCCTCGCGATCACCGAGGAGACCTTCGGGCCCACCATCGTGGTGCAGCGGGTCCGCGACGTCGACGAGGCGGTGACCCGCACCAACAGCACCCGCTACGGGCTGGGCGCGACGGTGTTCTCCCGCTCCCGGGGCGCGGAGCTGGCGCGGCGGCTGCGCACCGGCATGGTCGCGGTGAACTCGGTCGTCGCCTTCGCCGGGGTGCCCGCGCTGCCGTTCGGCGGGGTCGGCGACTCCGGCTTCGGCCGGATCCACGGCGCCGACGGGCTGCGCGAGTTCACCCGCCCCCAGTCGGTCACCCGCCTCCGGTACCGGATCCCGCTGAACCCGATGAACTTCGGCCGCTCCAAGGGCACCATCCGGCGCATGGTGCGGCTGATCAAGTTGGTGCGCGGGCGCTGATCGACTCGCCGTTTCCGCTGGGCTTGCGCCGTGGGTGACAGGAAGGTTCCCTTGCTCTCGCACCCCCGGCCGGGCTCGGGGGCGCTCCGGAGAGCACACGGCGCGGCGGTGAGCGGCGCAGGCAAGGAGGCCAGCGGGTGAAGAAGATCATCAACGATCCGGCGGCGGTGGTCGCGGAGTCGCTGCAGGGCATGGCCGCGGCGCACCCCGACCTGCTGCGGGTCCGCACCGACCCGGCGGTCGTGGTGCGCGCGGACGCGCCCGTGCCGGGCAAGGTCGCGGTGGTGTCCGGCGGCGGTTCCGGGCACGAACCGCTGCACAGCGGGTTCGTCGGGCCCGGGATGCTGGCCGCCGCCGTGCCGGGCGCGGTGTTCACCTCGCCGACCCCGGACGCGGTGCAGGCGGCGATCGAGGAGACCAACGCCGGGGCTGGCGTGCTGCTGGTGGTCAAGAACTACACCGGCGACGTGCTCAACTTCGAGACCGCCGCGGAGCTGGCCGGGCTCGACGGCGTCCCGGTGCGCAGCGTCATCGTGGACGACGACGTGGCGGTCAAGGACTCCACCCACACCGCCGGTCGGCGCGGGGTGGGCGGCACGGTGCTGCTGGAGAAGATCGTCGGCGCGGCCGCCGAGCAGGGCGCCGACCTGGACCGCTGCGAGGAGCTGGCCCGGCGGGTGGTGGCCCGGGCGCGGTCGATGGGCATGGCGCTGACCGCGCCGACCGTGCCGCACGCCGGGCAGCCCAGCTTCGACCTCGGCCCCGACGAGGTGGAGGTCGGCATCGGCATCCACGGCGAACCCGGCCGGGCCCGGGTGCCGCTGACCTCGGCGGACGAGATCGTGCGGCAGCTGCTGGAGCCGATCCTGGAGGACCTGCCGTTCAGCTCCGGCGACGAGGTGCTGCTGTTCACCAACTCGATGGGCGGAACCCCGCTGCTGGAGCTCTACTTGGCGCACGGCATCGCGGAGCGGCTGCTGGCCGAGCGCGGCATCCGCGTGCGCCGGCGCCTGGTCGGCCCGTACATCACGAGCCTGGAGATGCAGGGCATGAGCCTGACCCTGCTGAAGCTGGACGACGAGCTCACCGAGCTCTGGGACGCGCCGGTGCACACCGCCGCGCTGCACTGGTGAGGGGGAAGCACCGGATGGGTTGCACTGCACAAGACGTGATCGCGGCGCTGCGGGCGGGGGCGGCCACCGTCGCCGAGCACCGGGACGAACTGATCGAGCTGGACCGCGTGATCGGCGACGCCGACCACGGGGAGAACATGGACCGCGGCTTCCGCGCGGTGGTGGCCAAGGCGGAGACCGCCGCCCCGGAGACGCCCGGCGGGGTGCTGAAGTTGTGCGCCACCGTCCTGATCTCCACCGTCGGCGGCGCCTCGGGCCCGCTGTACGGCACGGCGTTCCTGCGCGCGGCGGCCGCCGTCGGCGACGCCTCGGAGCTGGACGGGGCGGCGGTCGCCAAGGCGGTGCAGGCCGGGCTGGAAGGCGTGGTCGCCCGCGGGCGCGCGGCGGCCGGGGACAAGACCATGGTCGACGCGCTGACCCCGGCGGTGGAGGCGGCCAAGAGCGCCGCGGAGTCCGGGGAGAGCCCGGCGAAGGTGCTGGCCGCGGCCGCCGAAGCCGCCCACCGAGGTGCGCAGGCCACCGAACCGCTGGTGGCCCGCAAGGGCCGCGCCTCCTACCTCGGGGAGCGCAGCGCCGGGCACATCGACCCGGGCGCGCGCTCGACCGCGCTGCTGCTGTCCGCATTCGCTGAAGCCTCGGGAGCCCGCTCATGAGCGTCGGACTGGTCATCGTCTCGCACAGCACCCGGCTCGCCGAAGGGGTCGTGGAGCTCGCCCAGCAGATGGCACCCGACGTGCGGGTGGTCGCGGCTGGCGGGCTGCCGGACGGCAACGTCGGCACGGACTTCGAGAAGGTCTCGGCGGCCCTGTCGGACGCCAACACCGGCTCGGGCGCGGTGGTGCTCTACGACCTGGGCAGCGCCCAGATGATCGCCGAGCTCGCGGTGGAATCGCTCGGCGACCCGAGCACGGCCCTGGTCGCGGACGCGCCGCTGGTCGAAGGCGCGGTCGCCGCGGCCGTCGCCGCCCAGGGCGGCGAACCGATGGCGGCGGTCGCCCGGGCCGCGGAAGCGGCGGCCGAAGGCGGCGAACCCGCCGAAGCGGGTGCGGCGGAGGCTGAGCAGGAGATCCGCGAGGAGCTGGAGCTGACCAACGAGGTCGGCCTGCACGCGCGCCCGGCGGCGCTGCTGGCGCGCAGCCTGACCGGCCTGCAGGCCAACGTCAGGATCACCCTCGGCGACCACGAGGCCGACGCGGCCAGCGTCCTGGGCCTGATGGGGCTGGGCGCCCGGAAGGGCGACCGGGTCGTCCTGCACGCCACCGGCCCCGACGCGGCCCAGGCGATCGACCGCATCTTCGACCTGGCCAAGCGCAACTTCGACGAATAGCTCGACGAGCGGTGGGAGCCTTCCGGCCTTCGGTGACAGGAAGGTTCCCTTGCTCGCAGCACCTGGCGGGTGTGGGTGACAGGAAGGTTCCCTTGCTCGCGGCTCCTGGCCGCCGCGCCGGGTTAGGGTGGATCGATGTCGCCGCGTCTCCGCCACCGAGGCCTGCCGCTGCTGTTGTTCTGGGTGCTGCTGGTGGCGGGGTGCACTCCGGGCGGTGCACCGCACGCGCCCGCCGCGTCGCAGCTGGACGGCACCGCGCGGGCCCTGCTCGGCGACCTGCGCACAGTGGACCCCTGCACGCTGACCGACCCCGCCGCGCTGCGGGAGTTCGGTTCCGCCGCGGACGCCGGCACCGTTTCGCTCGACTACTGCCTGCTGCACGTCGAGCTGGCGAACGGCTCGCTGGTGCAGCTCGCGGTCGGTGAGCTGGGCCGGGCCCAGGGGCCGCAGGGCGATCCGGTCGTGCCGCGCGGTTCGCTGCGGATCGTGCGGAACGCGCCGCTGCCCGGGCACTGCACCCGGCAGGTCCTGTTCGCCGACGACATCGCGCTGCGGGTCAGCGCCACCCTGCTGGCGGGTGATCCGGCGTCCGGGCTGTGCGGCATCGCCGAGGCCGGCGCGGACGCGGCCGCCGCCGCGATCGAGCAGCATCGGGTCGGGCACCGCGAGTTCCCGGCGGATTCGCTGGCCCTGGTCGACCCGTGCAACGTCTTGGACTCCGCCGCGGTGCAGCAGGTCCCGGGGCTGGAGGGGGCCGAAGGGCAGCCGAGCCCCGCCGGGCACCAGTGCTCCTGGGGTGAGCCGGTCGTCGAGTCGCCGCGCGTGCAGCTCACCCACACCGCGGGCGAGCCGCCGAGGGTGCTGCACGGGGCGGCCGTCGAGGAGGAGGTCGCGGGGCGCCGCACCGTCATCAGCGTGGTCGGCGGCGACCCGCAGGTCCCGCTGTGCTCGGCCGAGACCGCCCACCTGCCGTTCGGCCGCGGCGGGCAGGTCGAGGTCGCGCAGCTGGTGGTGGCCGTGCCGGGGATGACCGGGATCGACGCCTGCGAGTTCGCCCGCGGCCTGGCCGGGCAGGCTTGGCCGCACCTGCCACCGCCCGCCCCGTAGCCGGACCGTTACGGTTGTTGGCGTGCCCAGACGCAATCGCCCGCAGCGCCGCCCCACGGCTGACACCAGCCACCGCGCGATGGGCACTGCTTTCGGCGCGTCCCGCGTCGAGCACGGTCCGGACGGTGAGTGGATGGTGCGCACCGTGCCCGCCGCGCAGGCCACCAAGGTCTACCGGTGCCCCGGCTGCGACCACGAGATCCGGCCCGGCGTCGCGCACGTGGTGGCGTGGCCGAGCGCGGCGCACGGCGGCGTCGAGGAGCGGCGCCACTGGCACAACGGCTGCTGGAACGCGCGGTCCCGCCGCGGGCCGACGCGACGCTGGTCGTAGCACGTCACACCGTGCCCACCACCCGTTCGTGGCAGGATCGGGGGCGATGAGCACCGAGATCCGCGCCAACACGATGCTGCCTGCCCGCCGCGAGCAGATCACCCTGCACACCGCCGACGACCTGCGGCTGGTCGGCGAGCTCGCGCTGCCGGAATCGCGGCCGCCGCGGGCCACGCTGGTCTGCCTGCACCCGCTGCCCACCCACGGCGGCATGATGGACTCGCACATCTACCGCAAGGCGGCGTTCCGGCTGCCCGCGCTGGCCGACCTCGCGGTGCTCCGGTTCAACACGCGCGGCACGGCCAGCGAGGCGGGCCGCAGCGAGGGCAGCTTCGACAGCGGCGACGCCGAGCGGTTCGACGTGGCGGCGGCCCTGGAGTACGCCGAGTTCCACGATCTGCCGAACGTGTGGCTGGTGGGCTGGTCGTTCGGCACCGACCTGACCCTGGTGCACGGCCTGGACCCGCTGGTGGAGGGTGCGGTGCTGATCTCCCCGCCGCTGCGCTGGAGCACCGAGGAGCACCTGCGCGCCTGGGCGGACTCGGGCAAGCCGGTGCACGCGCTGATCCCGGAGTTCGACGACTACCTGCGCCCCGAAGAGGCCCGCGAGCGCTTCGCCGCCATCCCGCAGGCGGAGGTGACCGGGTTCCCGGACACCAAGCACCTGTGGGTCGGCAAGGCCGAGGAAGCGCTCGACGCGATCGTGCGCACGGTCGCCCCGGACGTCGCGACCCCGCTGCCGCGCACCTGGGACGGGCCGTCGGAGACCCGGCAGGTCACCATCGTCAACTCCTGACCCGGTCGCCGGGCGCGGCGGGTGACAGGAAGGTTCCCATGCTCACGTCGAGCGGAACACCAGCTCCGGTCGGCCGTCGCGGTGCCGCTCCCGGTGCAGCGTGAAGCCGAGCTTCTCGGCGACGCGCGCCGAGGGCGCGTTGCCGGTGTCCGTCACGATCACCACGGGGCGCTCGGGGCGGTGCTGGCGAGCCCAGTGCAGCGCCGCTCGGGCCATTTCCGGCGCGTAGCCGTTGCCCCACGCGCTCGGCCAGAGCCGGTAGGCGAGGTTCAGTACGTGCTCGCCGACCTCCCACGCGTGCCGCATGCCGCCGAAGCCGATCACCTCACCGGTGTCGGCGAGCCGGATCGTCCAGTACCCGATGCCGTCGGTGCTCCAGTCGTCCAGGAACCAGTCGAGCAGCTCGCGGGCCTGCTCCGGGGACCGCCGCGACCAGTCGTCGTGCGGGTAGGCCTCCGGCGCGCTGTGCACCGCGATGAAGGCGTCCGAGTCGGCGGTCGTCAGGCGGCTCATCACCAGCCGGTCGGTGTGAATTTCTGCTGGCTCGACCATCCCGTGGACGGTACTGCACCGCCCCGCCGCTGAGCAGCTGTTCTGCGGCGGGGGTGACAGGAAGGTTCCCATGCTCACGTCGCCGCGGGTGCGAGCCGGAACACCAGCTCGGGGTGGCCGTCGCGCTCGCGCTGCCCGTGCGGGGCGAAGCCGAGCTTCTCGGCGAGCCGGATCGACGCGGTGTTGCCGACGTCGGTTGTGATCACCACGGTGTGGTCGGGCCGGTGGTCGCGTGCCCAGCTGAGCGCGGCCCGGGTCATCTCCGTCGCGTAGCCGTTGCCCCAGGCGGTGGGGAAGAAGCGGTAGAAGAGGTTGAGCACCGGGTCGTCGTCCGCCTCCTTGGCCTGGAGGCCGCCGAAGCCGATCACCTCGCCGGTGCCGGCGAGCCGGATCGTCCAGTAGCCGATTCCGTCCGCCTCCCACTTCGCGCAGTACCAGTCCAGCTCTTCGCGCGCCTGCTCCGGCGGGCGCTGGAACCGGCTGTCGTGGGGGTAGGCGTCCGCGGTGGCGTTCAGGGCCAGGTAGGCGTCGGCGTCGGTGGGTTGGACGCGGCTCAGCACGAGGCGCTCGGTGCGAATTTCTTCCGGCTCGACCATGACGTGGACGGTAGTCCGACCCGCCGTCGCTGATCAGCTCCTTTCCGGTGTTCGGTGACAGGAAGGTTCCCTTCCTCGCAACCCGGCGGATGGGCGACAGCACCACTGGATGGTGCGGACTTGTGGTGCTTGTGCACATAGGCCAACGGCGTGCTGCGGCTTAACGTCCTACGGCATGAGTGACAACGGGCACGACGGGGCGCTGGGCGGGCGGGTGGCCATGGTGACCGGTGCGGGCAGCGGGATCGGCCGGGCCTGCGCCCGGGCGCTCGCGGCCGATGGGGCTGAGGTGCACGTCGTCGACCTCGACGCGGCGTCGGCCGAGCGGGTCGCCGCGGAGGTCGGTGGGCGGGCGCACGCGGTGGACCTCGCTGACCTCGAGGCTGTCGCCGCGCTGCCCGCGCAGGTCGACGTCCTGGTCAACAACGCCGGGTTCCAGCACGTCGCGCCGTTGCCGGAGTTCCCGCTGGACACCTTCACCCGCATGCAGCAGGTGATGGTGACCGCCCCGTTCCAGCTCGTGCGCAACGCGCTGCCGCACATGTACCAGCGGGGTTGGGGGCGCGTCGTGCACGTCTCCAGCGTGCACGGGCTGCGCGCCAGTGCGTACAAGGCCGGGTACGTGACCGCCAAGCACGCCCTCGAAGGGCTGTCCAAAGTGGTCGCCCTGGAGGGGGCGGCGCACGGCGTGACGAGCAACTGCGTCAACCCTGGGTACGTCGACACGCCGCTGGTGCGGGCGCAGATCGCCGACCAGGCGGACGCGCACGGCATCGAGGAGTCCGAAGTGGTCTCGGACGTGCTGCTGCGGCGCGCCGCGCTCAAGGAGCTGATCGACCCCGCGCGGGTCGCTGAGCTCGTGCGCTGGCTGTGCGGGGATCACGCGGACCACATCACCGGAGTTTCGCTTCCGATGGACGGCGGCTGGACCGCCGCCTGAACGGCCTGACACGAAGGAGTGTTCGCCTTGGCCAGCAACAGACCCGGCAACTCGCGGGGCGGTTCGATCGCGAGGGTCGTCGGCGCCAGCCTGATCGGCACCACGGTCGAGTGGTACGACTTCTTCCTCTACGGCTCGGCCGCCGCGCTGGTGTTCAACCAGCTGTTCTTCCCGGAGGCCGATCCGCTCACCGGCACCCTGCTGGCCTTCACCACCTACGCGATCGGGTTCCTGGCCCGGCCGCTGGGCGGGCTGGTGTTCGGCCACTTCGGCGACCGGGTGGGGCGCAAGAAGCTGCTGGTGGTGAGCCTGCTGATGATGGGCGGTGCCACCTGCGCGATGGGGCTGCTGCCCACCTACGCCGCGGTGGGCGTCTTCGCGCCGATCCTGCTCACGCTGCTGCGCCTGGTGCAGGGCTTCGCGCTCGGCGGCGAGTGGGGTGGTGCGGTGCTGATCGTGTCCGAGCACGGCGACGACCGCCGCCGCGGGTTGTGGGCGTCGTGGCCGCAGTGCGGTGCGCCGGGCGGCAACCTGCTGGCCACCGCGGTGCTCGCGGTGCTGGCCGCGACGCAGTCCGACGAGCAGTTCCTGGCCTGGGGTTGGCGCATCCCGTTCCTGCTGTCCGGGGTGCTGGTGGTGATCGGGTTGTGGATCCGCATCGCGGTCAGCGAGTCGCCGGTGTTCCTCGACGCCCAGCGCAAGGCCGAGCAGCGCAGCGAGCACGTGCCGGTGGTGGGAGTGTTCCGGAACCACTGGCGCGAGGTGCTGATCACCATCGGGGCGCGGATGGCGGAGAACGTCTCCTACTACGTGCTGACCGCGTTCATCCTGGTCTACGTGACCGGCCCGCTGGAGATGCCGAAGTCGGTCGGCCTGAACGCGGTGCTGATCGGTTCCGCGCTGCACTTCGTGGCCATCCCGCTGTGGGGTGCGCTGTCGGACCGGCTGGGCCGCAAACCGGTGTACCTGTTCGGCGCGGTGGTGATGGCGGGCTGGGGCTTCGCGTTCTTCGCGCTGCTGGACAGCCGGTCGCCGTGGGTGATCACGCTGGCCACCACCGTCGGCCTGCTGCTGCACGGCGCGATGTACGGGCCGCAGGCGGCGTTTTTCGCCGAGCAGTTCGCCACCTGGGTCCGCTACACCGGGCTGTCGGTCGGCGGGCAGCTGTCCTCGATCGCGGCGGGTGGGTTGGCGCCGATCATCGCGGTGGCGCTGCTGCAGGCCACCGGCAGCACCGTGGCGGTGTCGGTGTACGTGCTGGCGATGTGCGCGCTGACCGTGGTGGCGGTGCTGGTCTCGCGGGAGACCGCGGGCAGTTCGTTGCACGACGGTGCCTCGCGCGAGCAGGCCGCGGTGCCAAGATGAGCGGATGAACGACGACGTGGTCCGGCTGCTCGAACTGCTCGCCACCGGCGCGGGCAGCGAGCAGCTGGCGCACGTCGCGGTCGAGAACCCGGAGCTGGGCCGGGCGAGCGCGCTGGCGCTGCGGATCCACAGCACGCTCAGCGCGCACCGCCGCCGGGAGGCCGAGCTCAGCGCGCTGTTCGACACCGCCAGCGACCTGGCCCGGTTGCGCGACACCGACGCGGTGCTGCGGTCGATCGTGCGCCGGGCCCGCACGTTGCTCGGCGCGGACGTGTCGTACCTGAGCCTCAACGACGAAGCCGCGGGCCGCACCTACATGCGGGTCACCGACGGTTCGGTGTCGGCGCTGTTCCAGAAGGTCACGCTGGGCATGGGGGAGGGGCTGGGCGGGCTGGTGGCGCAGACCGCCCAGCCGTACGCGACCCGGGACTACTTCGGTGACGAGCGGTTCCGGCACACCGGTCCGATCGACTCGGCGGTCCGCGACGAGGGCCTGACCGCGATCCTGGGGGTGCCGCTGGCGCTCGGCGACCAGGTCATCGGCGTGCTCTACGCCTCGGACCGCACCCGCCGCGAGTTCACCCCGGACGAGATCGCGCTGCTGTCCTCGCTGGCCGACCACGCCGCGATCGCGCTGGACAACGCCGCGCTGCTGGAGGAGGTCAGCGAGCAGAGCGAGGCCCTGCACCGCGCGGAGGAAGCCCACGACCGGCTGATGGACCTGGTGCTGCGGGGTGCTGACGTGCCGGAGGTGGCGGCCGCGGTCGCCGACGTCCTGCGCGGCGAGATCAACTTGTTCGACGCTGACGGCGCGGAGCTGACCAACGCCGACCCGGTGCCCCCGGTTCCGGCGGCGGAGGCGGTCGCCGCCTCCCGGGCCAGCGGCCGTGCCATGTCCACAGCGGACGGATGGGTGTGCGCGGTGCAGGCCGGGCCGGAACTGCTCGGCAGCATGGTGCTGTCCGGTCGCGGCGACCTGGTGGACGCCGACCGCCGACTCTTCGAGCGCGCCGCGGTGGTCACGGCGCTGCTGCTGATGCTGCGCCGCTCGGTCGCCAAGGCCGAGGACGAGGTGCGTGGCGAGCTGCTCACCGACTTGCTCACCGCGCCCGAGCGCAACCCCGGTGCGCTGCTGGCCAGGGCCGAGCGGCTGGGCCTGGACCTGGCTCAACCGCACGCCGTGCTCGTCGCCCACGCCGAGCGGGTCCCGCGCACCCGGCTGGTCGTGGCGGCTGGTCGCTGCGCGGCGCTCGCCGGGATCCACGCCGAGGAAGTCGTCCTCCTGGTCCCGGCCACCGACCCCGGACCGCTCGCCGCTCGCATCGCCGAAACCTTGCGGTCCGCAGTGGACGGTCCGGTCACGGTGGGCGCCTCGGGCCCCGCGCACGGCCCACCGGAGATCGCGTCGGCGCACGCTGAAGCCGCTCGGTGCCTGCGCGCGCTGCTCGCGTTGGGGCGGATCGGCGAGGGCGCGTCGATGGACGGCTTGGGCTTCCTGGGGGTGCTGCTCGGCGAGCAGACCGACCTGCACGGGTTCGTGCAGCGCACGATCGGTCCCGTGCTCGACTACGACGCCCGCCGGGGCACCGAACTGCTCGCCACGCTGCACGCGTACTTCGGCTCCGGCGCGAACCTCTCCCGCGCCAAGGGCGTGCTCCACGTGCACGTCAACACCGTCGTGCAGCGGCTCGACCGCATCGGTTCGCTGCTCGGCGCGGACTGGCAGGCGCCGGACCGGGCGCTGGAGATCCAGCTGGCCCTGCGCCTGCACGCCCTGCAGACCTAGCTGCGGCGGTCAGCTCGGGAGCGCGCTGGGTGACAGGAAGGTTCCCATGCTCACGTCAGCGCGCGGGCCGGTCAGCCACCCAGCCAGGCCCGCATCTCGTCGAACGCGTCGCGGAAGTGCGGGGCCAGCGGCTGCAGCCCGGGGAACTCGTCGACGAGGCCGTCGGTGTGGTTGCCGCCCTCGATCCGGTGGTAGCGGTGCAGGTCACCGCGGCCGCTGGCGGCCACCATCCCGGCGTAGACGTCCGAGCTGCGGCTGATCGGCAGCAGCGTGTCCAGGGTTCCGTGCAGGGTGATCAGCGGTTTGCCGATACGCCCGGTCAGCGCGATGCGCTCGACCGCCTGGTGCACCTCAGCGAGCCGCGCGGCGTAGTCGTAGTCGGCGTCGCAGTCCGGGGTCCCGGGGTGGCAGAACGGGATCCCGGCCTGCCGGTCGCCGTCGAAGCCGGGGTCGAACTCCTCGCGGTAGATCCGCTGCGTCAGGTCCCAGTAGACGCGGTGGTGGTAGTCCCACAGGAACTGCGACCCGGGCGCGAAACCCGCCTCCAGGACGGCCCGTTCGTCACCGGCGGGGTAGCCGCGCAGCGCTGGGGGCAGGAATGTCAGCAGGTTGTCGCGCTGCGTCCACAGCGCGCCTTCCCAGTCGATCCCGCCGTCGTAGAGCCACGGCCGGTTCTCCAGCTGCCAGCGCACCAGGTAGCCGCCGTTGGACAGCCCGGCGGCGACGGTCTGCGACGGCGGTCGGCCGTAGTGGCGCCAGGTGGTGAGCTTGGCGGCAACCGCGAGCTCGGTGAGCCGGTGGTTCCACTCGGCGATGGCATCACCCGGCCGCGTGCCGTCGGTGAAGAACTCCGCGCCGGTGTTGCCCTTGTCGGTGGCGGCGAACGCGTAACCGGCGGCCAGCACGTGGTCGGCGATTGCCCGGTCGTTGGCGTACTGCCTGCGGTTGCCCGGCGCCCCGGAGACGACCAGCCCGCCGTTCCACCGCTCGGGCAGGCGGATCACGAACTGGGCGTCGTGGTGCCAGCCGTGGTTGCCGTTGGTCGTGGAGGTGTCCGGGAAGTAGCCGTCGACCTGCCTGCCCGGTACCGGCGGCGGCGCGGGTAGGTCGGCGGCGGTCAGCCCGGCCCAGTCCTCCTCGACGGTGTGCCCCGAGACCAGCGTCCCGGTGGTCGTCAGGTCCTCCAGGCACGCCGATTCCTGGTGAACGGCACCGGGAACCCGCACCTCGGGGCCGCACTGCGGCGCGGCGGACGCGGTCGGGACGAGCAATGCACCGGTCAGCAACCCGGCGGACAGCAGAGTGGTTCCCCTGCGCACGGCGGCACCTCCTCGTGGTCGCCCGGTCACGGTAGGGCGCGGCGGCGAAGCCGGACATGTGCGCGGGGCACACAAACTGGAGCGGAAGAGTAGTGATGTCCACTGTGGAGTGCTGCGGTGGCCGCACCTACCGTGAGCCGAACCACGAGGAGGTGGTTCACATGCGCGTCTTCCCCTTCGTCCTGACGGCGCTGCTCGCGACGGTCGTGACAGCGCCGACGGCTTCGGCGGCCGAACTCGGTGAAGTGACCGGGTTCGGCAGCAACCCCGGTGCGCTCCGCATGTTCGAGTACGTCCCCGACGGGTTGCCGGAAGGACGACCAGTCGTCGTCGCGCTGCACGGCTGCACCCAGGACGCCGCGGGCTACGGCACCGGCGCGGGCTGGGTGGAGATGGCCGACCGCGCGCAGTTCACCCTCGTGCTGCCGCAGCAGGAGCAGGCCAACAACGCCAACCGGTGCTTCAACTGGTTCCAGGCCGGGGACACCGCGCGGGGCAGCGGCGAGGCCGAGTCGATCGCGCAGATGGTCCAGCGCGCCATCGACGACACCGGCGCGGACCCGGCCCGGGTCCACGTCACCGGGCTGTCGGCGGGTGGGGCCATGACCGCGTCCATGCTCGCCGCCTACCCCGACGTGTTCGCCGGAGGCGGCGTCGTCGCCGGCGTCCCGCACGGCTGCGCGTCGAGCATGGTGGACGCGTTCACCTGCATGAACCCCGGCAAGGACCGCACGCCCCAGCAGTGGGGCGACGCGGTGCGCGGCGCCAGCTCCCACCAGGGGCCGTGGCCGACGCTGAGCATCTGGCACGGCACCGCGGACAGCACCGTGGCACCGGCGAACCAGCGCGAACTGGTCGAGCAGTGGACGGACGTGCACGGCATCCCCGACACCCCGACCTCGACCGACACCATCGCGGGCTACCCGCACGAGAGCTACGCCGACAGCTCCGGGCGCACCCTGGTCGAAACGATCTCCGTCACCGGGATGGGGCACGGTCAGCCGATCGATCCCGGCACCGGTGACGGGCAGTGCGGGCAGGCCGGTTCGTACCTGCTCGACGTCGACGCCTGCGCCGCATGGCATCTGAGCAGCTCGTGGGGGCTGCTGGCCGGGGCCCGGTGACAGGAAGGTTCCCATGCTCGCGCAACGCGCCCGCGCGGTTGGGGCGCGTTGGCGGGCTGGGTGCGGCACGATGGTGCGGTGCACTACGTCGAATCGGGTGTCGGAACACCGCTGGTGCTGCTGCACGCGTTCCCCGCGGATGCGCGGATGTGGAACCCGGCTCGCGCCCGGCTGGAGGAGCAGGCGCGGGTGATCGCACCGGACCAGCGGGGGCTGGGGGAGAGCCCGCTGGACGGTTCGTGGGCGCGGAGCTTGGCTGAGCCCAGCGACAGCCGCTGGGCGGCCGAGCACCCGAGCGTTGACGTCGCGGCCAAGGACATCGTCGAACTGCTCGACCGGCTGGAGCTGCCGGAGGTCGTGTTGGGCGGCTGCTCCATGGGCGGCTACGTCGCGATGGCAGTGCTGCGGGCCGCGCCGCAGCGCGTCGCTGGGCTGCTGCTGGTCGACACCAAAGCAGTTGCGGACAACGACGAGCAGCGCACCAATCGCCTCAACGCCGCTGAGCGCGCGGAGCGCGAAGGCACGAACGGGTGGCTAGCCGACAACACGCTGCCCAACGTTCTCGGGCGCACTACGCACGAGCAGCGTCCCGAGGTGCTCAAGCAGGTTCGGGAGTGGATCGACGCGCAGCCCTCGGAAGGCGTTGCATGGGCGCAGCGCATGATGGCAGGCCGCCCGGACAGCACGGACGTGCTGCGGGCATTCACCGGGCCCGCCTTGGTGGTCGTGGGTGAGGAGGACCGCCTCACGCCCCCGGAGCACGCCCGCGAGCTCGCGGACGTGCTGCCGGGAGGTGAGCTCGTGACGCTGCCAGGCGCAGGTCACCTGCCGCCGGTCGAGGCACCGGAGGAGTTCGCCGGTGCCGTCCGGCCCTGGCTGGCCGAACTGGGCTGACCGGCGCTAGTCGTCGTCCGCGGCGGGACGGCGCGAGTCCCGCTCGTTCGACTTCGCTTCGGTCCGCCGCAGCTCGTCGGCCATCTCGCTGGGCAGCACGAAGTACTGACCCGACTTCCGCCTGGCCCGGGCGTTGACGTCTTCACCGGTCGGCGACTCCTGGTCCACCATCGATGGGTCCTTTCCATGGGCGCACTACCTGCAACCACCCTCCGGTAGTAGAGACGGCCGACCACTTGATCGATGACGCACACCTGAGATGAGCAGGCAGAACCTCAACTGGTCCGGATGGGTGACTGGATCTCGGTGACCATCCCGGCCGGGTCCGCCGGCATGGCGAGGGTGACCTCGCGCTCACCCCCGGCCGGCTGGTGCCCGGCGGCCTCCATCCACTGCGCCAGCGCCTGGTAGGCGGGCAGGCAGTCGTCCATCGAACCGCGGTGCACGATCGTGGCCGCCCGCGGCACCGCGGGCAGGTCCAGCACGGCGAACTCGAACGCCGGATCCGGGTCGACGTTGACCGGGATCCCCGCGTGCACGACCACGGTGTCGCTGTCCGCCCCCTCCTCGTAGTAGCCGGTCGCCGGACCCACCGCCGGCACTTCGGCCCGCTCCAGCGCCGCGCACAGCTCGTCGTAGCGGCCCTGGATCACCGGGCCGATCGACTGCGGATCCATGTTCCGCGCCGTGCCGGACAACGCGGCCAACCGCACCGCGGGCAAAAACTTGTCGACCACTTCTTCGGTAGGCATGGTGCCCTCCGCCTCGATCACCTGGAGACGCGCCCGCACATCGGCCAACCGGGCCATGTCCGCCGCGACCCGGTTCTCCAGCTCCGCCTGCCGCAGCCTGAGCATGCCGCGCAGCTGCTCGGCGCTGAACTCCGCACCGAGGACCTGCCGCACCTGCTGCAGGGTGAACCCGAGTTCCTTCAGCGCGACGATCCGGTTCAGCCGGGCGAGTTGGGCCGCGTGGTAGGCCCGGTGCCCGGTGGCCCGGTCGACGTGGGCGGGCGGCAGCAGCCCAACGGCGTCGTAGTGGCGCAACATTCGGACCGACACCCGCCCGTGCCTGGCGAAATCTCCAATGCTGAACATGACACCCCTGGTTTAGGACCTGACACCGTGTCAGGTGCAAGCGCCGGTCCAGCGGCCGTCCCGACGATCACCCGCCGGATGCGAGAAGGGCACCCCTCGCGCTGTCCGGCGCGGAAGAGGTGCCCTCCGAGGTTGCCCGGCGGTGGCCGCTGGGCGGGTCCAGGACCTGGTCAGCGGCGCTGCTGGCCGGTGGCCTGCGAGCGCTGACCACCGCCCTTGCCGTTCTTGTCCGGGACCGGCAGCTGGATGCGGCGGGTCGGCTCGTCGTGCGGGTTGTGCTGGGCCTTCGCGGCGCCCTGACCGCGGACCACATCGCGGTGGATCTGCTCCGTCGGCCCGTCGTCGGCGACTTCGGCGCCCGACGGCCTGCCGCCCTGCGGCTTCGGCTTCGGATTCGCCTGCTGCGCAGGCTTCTCCTTCGCTTCCGGCTGCGCAGGATTCGCCTGCTGCGCGGGCTTCGCCTGCGGCTTCGCACCCGCTTGCGCCTGCTTCGCCTGCTCCGCGGGCTTCGCCTGGGCCTGCTTCGCCTCCGGCTTCGCGCCAGCTTCCGCAGGCTTCGCCTGCTCCGACGGCTTCGCCTGCTCCGACGGCGGCTTCGCGGGCTGCGCCGACGGCTTCGCGGCTGCTGGCTGCGGCGACTTCGTCGCCTCGGCCTTCGCCTGCGGCTGCTCCGCCTGCGGCTTCGCTTGCTTCGCCTCCGGCTTCGCGGGTTGCGGCTGCTGCTCGGCTTCGCGGCTGTCCTGGGCGAGGGCTTCCTCGGCGTCCTTGCGGGCTTGTTCGCGGGCTTCGGCCGCTGCTTCGCGGAGCTTCTCCTCCTCGGCGTCCTCCTGGTCGAGGCGTTCGAGGAGCGGCGTGGTCTGGCCGAGCATCTCCGCCGCGTCGCGGAGCTTCTTGGCCACCGCGTCGCGCAGCTGGGTCAGCGAGTGGACGTGCTCGTCGGCGTTGCGGAGGCGGCGCTGGACCTCTTCGGTGGTGGAGCCGAGGCGGATGCGGGCGTCCTCGCGGGCCGCGGTGACCAGGCGCTTGCTCTCGCGGGTGGCGTCGTCGATGAGGCGGGTGGCCTCCTCGGTGCACTCGCGGATCATGCGCTCGGACTTCTCGGTCGCCTCGCGGACGATGCGCTCGGCCTCCTGCTTGGACTCGCGCAGGCGCTTCTCCGCGGCCTCGGTGCTCTCGCGCTCGCGCTTCTCGGCCGCTTCGATGCTCTCCCGCTCGCGCTTCTCGGCGGCGGCCTTGCTCTCGCGTTCCCGCTTCTCGGCCGCTTCGATGCTCTCGCGCTCGCGCTTGGTGGCGGCTTCGGTGGATTCGCGGGTGAGCTTCTCGGCCTTGGCGGTCGCCTCGCTGACCAGGTGGTTGGCCTGGTCGGTGGCTTCGCGGACGCGGCGGTGGGCTTCGTTGGTGCCCTCGCGCAGGCGCCGGTTGGCCTCGTCGGTGGCCTCCCGGACGCGGCGCTCGGCCTCGGACTTGCTGGTGGCCTCCTGCTCGGCGAGGGTGCGCATCGACTCGCTGCGGCGCGCGGCCATCGCGATCTCGAAGTCCTCCTCGACCTGCGCGCGGCGGGCCTCGGACTCCTGGTCGGCGCGCTTGCGGTTCTCCTCGGCCTCGCGGGTGATCCGCTCCGCCTCGGACTTGGCCTTGTCCATCAGCGAGCGGTGCTCGGTCTCCATCTCGGAGCGCCGGGCGTCGACCTCGGCGAGCAGCCGCTCGTAGCGGGTGCGCAGGTTGGTGGCCTCGGCCTCGGAGCGCGCGCGGATCTGGGCCGCGTCGTTCTCGGCGCGGCTCCGGATCTCGTTGGCCTCGTCCTGGGCCAGGCGCAGCATCCGCTGCAGGCGCTCGCTGAGCCCTTCCAGGGTTGTCGGCGGCTTGGCCAGCCGGTCCACCTGGCCGCGCAGGTTCTCGACCTCGGAGCGGGCCGACTCCAGCTGCTTGGACAGGTCGTTGGCCTGGGAGACAGCGGCATCGCGATCCGCGCTCAGGATGCGGATGTCGGCGTCGAGCCGCTCCAGGTGCTCATCGACCTGGGCGCGGTCGTAGCCGTTCTTGCGAACGAGGTCGAATCCCGATCCAAGAGGTAGCAAGTCGCGGTCGTCGGCAAGGCCCATGGCAACCAAGCTACCTGGAAGACGACGTTGTTGTGGGAGGTGTGGCGCGTATCGACCGGATTTTCCGCACCGCGCCCGCGAGCCCACCACCGGGCGCGTCGGCCAACATCCAACCCCGCCAACGGAAAGCTGTCGACCTCCGTCGCGGCGCAGGTGCGGAGGTGATGAACCAGACAGCGGCGAGATCCCCCGGAATGATCAAGTCCGCTGGTCCGGGCCGCCGGGCGAACTGGTCGCCGGGATCAGCCGCGGGCACTTGACCGGCTGGCCAACCAAGAGTGCAATGGAGTTGTTGGTCGTGCTCAGTGGAGGTGATCGACGTGGCCGACAGGTCTGGCGGTTCGACCGCGAAGCCGTGGGTTCGCTGGCAGGACTGGGCCGGGGTGGTGCTGGGCGCCTACCTGATCATCGGAACCCTGTGGACGCCGACGAACGGGTCGGCGATGACCGCGATGATCGTGCTGGGTGCGCTGCTGCTGCTGGCCAGCGTGTGGTCGTTGGCCATGCCCGGGTCGATGACCAGCGAGTACTGCCACATGCTGCTCGGCGCGCTGCTGTTCATCTCGCCGTGGGTCCTCGGCTACAGCGAGCTGGTGGGGGCCGCGTGGACCTCCTGGATCGTCGGCGTGCTGGCGGTGCTCGCCGGGGCAGCCGCGCTCCCGGAGGCAAACTCCGCGCACCGCGGGATGGCCGGTCAGCACTGACGGCGGTGCGATCGCAGCGCTCCTGGGTGCGGCGCGTGGCCTGGCGGTAACCTCCGGGCCGCGCGCCTCGCCGGTGCGCAGGTGGTGGGAGGTCGGCTGATGGCTCAGGCTCGCGGCTCCGGTGCACGGGGGTCCACTTCGGACTCCGCGGACGACGGCGCGTCCGCGCGGGAGCGGATCCTCGAGGCGGCTGGCGAGCTGTTCGCCGAGCACGGGTTCGAGGCCACCCCCACCTCGCGGATCGCGGAGCGGGCCGAGGTGCCGAAGGGGCTCATCCACTACTACTTCCGCCGCAAGCAGGACCTGCTGACCGCGCTGGTCGACCAGCTGCCCGACGACCCGGTGGTGTCCGACCGGGTCGCGGTGCGCGGTGACGTCGCGGGCAGCCTGCGTCGGCTGGTGCGCGAGCTGGACGCCCGGCTGGAGGCGTCGCCGCTGCTCAGCCACCTGCTGTGGCGGGAGGCGGACACGCACGTCGCGGTCCGCGACGCGCTGCAGCAGCGGTTCCGGCACGTGGTGGAGCAGATCCGCGGCGTGATCGAGCTGGCGCTGCCCCCGGGCCTGCCCGGCGGCGACATCGACGCCGCCGCGTTGCTGCTGGCGCGGGTGGTCAACCACCGGCACTCGCTGGCCCGCCACGGCGCGCACGACGACGGGCTGGACCGCGAAATCGGCTTCATAGCCCGCGCCCTGGAACCGGGCGGCAGCAAGTCCCGCAAGGCCAAACCCGCCTGACCGGCCGCCTGGTGCACGCGGTTCGAGCTGCCCGGTTCGGGTGAAGACCAAGGTCCGGTTGGGAGGTGGACGCCGAGCGCCACACATCTGAATCCCCTTCCGTCTTGTGAAAGATCATTGCCCGCGCTAAAAACTCCTGCAGTCGGTCGATGCGGGAGGTTGTGGTGGGCGTTGATCAGGTGCGGTTCTCCCGGCGGCAGGGTCTCGTCGCCACCGCGGTCGGCATCGCAGGAGCTGGGGTGATGGGCAGCGCCGCCGCGGACCCGGCATCGGACCAGGACCAGTACCAGTACCGGGTGCGGGGCCTGCGGGCGCCGGTCGAGCTGATCGAGGACCGCTACGGCGTGCCGCACCTCTACGCCCACGACGAGGACGACGTCTTCCTCGCACAAGGCTTCAACGCCGCCCGCGAACGGCTGTTCCAGATCGACCTGTGGCGGCGCCGCGGGCTCGGCAAGCTCGCCGAGGTGCTCGGCCCCGACCACGTGCCGCAGGACCGGGCCACCCGGTTGTTCCTGTACCGGGGCGACATGGACGTGGAGTGGGCGCGCTACTCGCCGGACGCGCAGCGGATCGCGACCCGGTTCACCGCCGGGATCAACGCCTACCTGGACTGGCTCGACGAGCACCCCGAGCAGCTGCCCGCCGAGTTCGGCATCCTCGGCTACCGGCCGGACCGCTGGGCCCCGGAGGACGTGGTGCGCATCCGCAGCCACGGCCTGACCCGCAACCTCACCAGCGAGGTCAAGCGGGCCCGGGTCGCCTGCGCCGCCGGGGTGGACGCCGACCAGGTCCGGCAGGGCCTGCAACCGGACCACCGCACCGTGGTGCCCGACGGCTTCGACCCGTGCGCGCTGCCCGACGACGTGCTCGAGGTCTTCGACCTGGCCACCCAGGAGGTGGAATTCGCCGACGGCCGGATCCGCAAGGCGGTGGTCCGCGACCCGGCCACCGAGGGCAGCAACAACTGGGTGATCAGCGGCGAGCGCACCGCCACCGGCCGCCCGGTCCTGGCCAACGACCCGCACCGCGCCTACTCGGCGCCGTCGCTGCGCTACCTGGCGCACCTGTCCGCGCCCGGGCTCGACGTGATCGGCGCGGGCGAGCCCGCGCTACCCGGGATCTCCATCGGGCACAACGGGACCGTCGCCTTCGGGCTGACCATCTTCCCCGTCGACCAGGAGGACCTCTACGTCTACGAGCTCGACCCGGCCGACCGCCGCCGCTACCGCTACCAGGGCGGCTGGGAGGCGATGTCGGTGCTGCGCGAGCAGGTCGAGGTGCGCGGGGAGGCAGCGCGCACCGTCGAGCTGGTCTTCACCCGGCACGGCCCGGTGATCCACGTCGACGAGCAGCGCAACCTGGCCTACGCGGTGCGCACCGCATGGCTGGAACCGGGCATGTCGCCGTACTTCGGCAGCATCGCCTACATGCGGGCCCGCAACTTCGACGAGTTCACCCGCGCGATGCGCAACTGGGGCGCGCCGACCGAGAACCAGGTCTACGCCGACGTCGACGGCAACATCGGGTGGGTGCCGGGCGGGCTGGTGCCCAAGCGCGTCGGCTACGACGGCCTGCTGCCGGTGCCCGGCGACGGCCGCTACGAGTGGGACGGCTTCCGCTCCGGCGACGACCTGCCGCGGCGGCTCAACCCGGCGGAGGGGTTCATCGCCACCGCCAACCAGTTCAACCTGCCGCCCGAGCACCAGGACCTCGGGCTCGGCTACGAGTGGACCAACCCGTTCCGCCACCAGCGGATCGTCGAGGTGCTGTCCCGCCAGCGCAGGCACACCACCGCCGACTCGCAGGAGCTGCAGAACGACCAGCTGTCCATCCCGGCTCGCCGGTTGATCAGTTTGCTGTCCGGGTTGGACAGCGGCGAGTCCGACCTGCGCCGCGCGCTGCGCGTGCTGCGGGGCTGGGACGCGGTGGAGGCGGCCGACTCCGGCCCGGCGGCGCTGTTCGAGGTGTGGCTGTCCAAGCACCTCGGCCCGGGGTTCGTGCGGGCCGCGGTGCCGGCGGCGGCCGGGCTCATCGACGACGCCGACACCCGGGTGCTGCTCGACGAGCTGGAGGCCCCGGGGCGGTGGCTGCCGGACACGGCGGCCCGCGACCGGCTGCTGCTGGACACCCTGCGCTCGGCCTACGCGGAGGTGCGCGAGCTGCTGGGGCGGGGCGAGCGGGGCTGGAAGTGGGGCAGGTTGCAGCACAGCTTCTTCCAGCACCCGGCGTCAGAGGCGTTCAACGCCGTTGACCGGGCCCGCTTCGACGTCGGCCCGCTGCCGCGAGGTGGCTCCCCGGACACCGTCAACCAGTCGTCCTACCGGACCAGCGACTTCCGGCAGACCAGCGGCCCGTCGTTCCGGATGGTCCTGGACGTCGGCGACTGGGACTCCTCGGTGGCGGTGAACACCCCGGGCCAGTCCGGCGACCCGGACGACCCGCACTACCGCGACCTCGCCGAGCGGTGGCGGACCGGGGAGTACTTCCCCCTCGCCTACAGCCGGGAGGCGGTGGAGCGCATCGCCCAGCGCCGCGTGCGGCTGCTGCCCGCCTGACCTCTCGTGCGCGGCGACGGTCGCAGGAACGACCATCGCCGCTCACGACCCCACGTCACCAGGTCGTGAGTGGCGATGGTGGCAAGAGCGACCATCGCCGCTCACGAGCAGGTCCTCAGTGGACCTCGACGGGCTCCACGAGCTCGACGAGCACACCCCCCGCGTCCTTGGGGTGCACGAAGTTGATGCGGCTGCCCGCGGTGCCCCGGCGCGGCTCCTCGTAGAGCAGGCGCAGGCCCTTGGCGCGCAGCGCGGCCATGGCGGCCTCGACGTCGGTCACCCGCAACGCCAGCTGCTGCAGGCCGGGACCGCTGCGGTCCAGGAACTTCGCGATCGCCGAGTCCTCCCGCAGCGGCGCGAGCAGCTGCAGCTGGGTGGCGCCCGTCGCATCACCCGGGGCCCGCAGCATCGCCTCGTGCACGCCCTGCTCCTCGTTGACCTCGGAGTGGGTGACCGCCAGGCCGAAGGTGTCGCGGTGGAAGGCGATCGCCGCCTCCAGGTCCGCGACCGCGATGCCCACGTGGTCGACCGCGGTGACCAGACCGTCGAGTTCCGCTCGCATGCCCGCAGCCTAGCCGCGCCCGCAGGGCTGGGAAAAGCGTGGAAAACCCCTAGATCGAATTGCTCCGATGGGCGGAGTCGGGTGCCCTTGCTCTCGCACCAGCATGTGGCTGATTCACGTGAGAGGGGCGCACATGGCAAGAAGGCAACGTGGACCGGGCCGCAGGACCGCAGTGCTGCTGGCATCATTCGGACTGCTGCTGGGCCTCGGCGGGTCCGCCCTGGCCGCAGGCGGCGACGGCACGCCCAGCGGCGGTGGCGGCGACAACCCGAGGGCCGACGAGCTGCGGCGCGAGCGGGCGTGGGTGCGGGCCGGGGACCTGAAGTTCGGCGCGGAACCCTACGAGGCGGTGAGCTCGGCCGCCGCCGACGCGGCGGGCGAGGCCTCCTGCGAGATCAGCGCGGCGGACGCCACCAACCTGGTGCTGTCCCCAACCTGGCCGGAGGTGTCCGGATCCGGCGACTCGCCGTCGCCGATGACGCTGTCCCGCTACGACGACCAGACCTCCCTCGCCGACCCCGAGCAGCGCGGGAAGGGGCTGTTCTTCAACCCCGGCATCGGCATCTGGCAGCTCGACTCCGCTGGGCTCGGCGCCGACGAGACCGCAGCCACCGCCATCGACTCGGTCGGCGCGGCGCAGAAGATGGCCCCGTACATCGTCGGCAAGTACTGCACCGCCCGCGACGGCGGCGCCACCGCGGCCCAGGCCCGCGCCGCCGCGTGGAAGGACTGGCACGCCTGCGACCAGGGCGCCTGCGAGTCGATCTACGAGCGGCTCGAGGCAGACGGCGTGGTCAAGGACTCCACCGTCACCCGCTACGGCGGAGCCGAGATGCGCACCTGCACCTACGAGGGCGCCGAGTACGACTGCCTGTACGTCGACCCGAGCTCGGCGCAGGGTGAGGACGCCTGGACGTCCCCGGACTACGGGCCCGCGCCCGTCCCGGACCCGTTCTACGTCTTCACCTACCGCAAGTCCGGCAAGGACTACGAGGTCCGCTACTGGCTCAAGGCCGACTCCGGCGCGGAGACCGACGTCTCGGCCTCCCGCGAACTCGGCGTCAACGCCAGGACCAAGCTCAGCTGGGAAGCCGAATCCGGGCTCTGCGACACCACCACCGGCAGCGGCAACTGCTGACCGCGGCGCACCCCCGGCCCGCGCCGTCGTGGCACCGCGGGCCGGGGGTGGCGTGAGCATGGGAACCTTCCTGCCACCCGGCGCGTATGGCGGTCGTCACAGGCGGCACCGGGTGTCATCGCGGGTATGGTCCCGGTGGTCGCACCGGGTCATGATGGGTCGTGGTGCGGCGCGACGAGGCGTGGCGAAGACCGGGAGGTAGTCGTGGGCAGTTCGGTGATCGTGGCAGGTGCGCGGACCCCGATGGGGCGACTGCTCGGGTCGCTCAAGGACTTCTCCGGCGCCCAGCTCGGCGGGTTCGCGATCAAGGCCGCGCTGGAGCGCGCCGGGATCCGCCCCGACCAGGTCCAGTACACGATCATGGGCCAGGTGCTGACCGCTGGCGCCGGCCAGATCCCCGCGCGGCAGGCCGCGGTCGCCGCCGGGATCCCGATGGACGTGCCCGCGCTGACCATCAACAAGGTGTGCCTGTCCGGGCTGGACGCGGTCGCGCTGGCCGACCAGCTCATCCGGGCCGGTGAGTTCGACATCGTGGTGGCCGGGGGCCAGGAGTCGATGACCCAGGCCCCGCACCTGCTGACCGGCTCGCGCGAGGGCTTCAAGTACGGCGACGTGCAGATGCTCGACCACATGGCCCACGACGGCCTGTTCTGCGCTTTCGACCAGGTCGCGATGGGGCTGTCCACCGAGAAGCACAACGCCCGCCACGCGGTGACCCGCGAGGAGCAGGACGCGTTCTCGGCCCGCTCGCACCAGCGCGCGGCCGTGGCGGCGGAGAAGGGGATCTTCGCCGAGGAGATCGTCCCGGTGGAGGTCCCCCGCCGCAAGGGTGACCCGCTGGTCGTCGACACCGACGAGGGCGTCCGCCCGGGCACCACCACCGAGTCGCTGGCCAAGCTGCGCCCGGCGTTCGCCTCCGACGGCACCATCACCGCCGGTTCGGCGTCGCAGATCTCCGACGGCGCGGCCGCGGTCGTGGTGATGAGCAAGGCCAAGGCCGAGGAGCTGGGCCTGTCCTGGATCGCCGAGGTCGGCGCGCACGGCGTCGTCGCCGGTCCGGACGCCAGCCTGCACGAGCAGCCGTCCAACGCGATCAAGGCTGCCTGCGCCAAGGCGGGTATCGACGCCGCGGAGCTGGACCTGGTGGAGATCAACGAGGCCTTCGCCGCGGTGGGCATCGTGTCCACCCGCGCGCTGGGCATCGCCGAGGAGAAGGTCAACGTCAACGGCGGTGCGATCGCCCTCGGCCACCCGATCGGCATGTCCGGTGCGCGGCTGGCGCTGCACCTGGCGCTGGAGCTCAAGCGCCGCGGCGGCGGGGTCGGCGCGGCCGCGCTGTGCGGCGGTGGAGGCCAGGGTGACGCGCTGATCCTCCGGGTTCCCACCGCCTGACCCTGAGAAGCCCCCGAGGTCGACCCGGAAATCGGGGCACAACCATGATCAACTAGGGCGTTCGCGACTACCCTGGACGGCATGAAGTGGCTTCCAGGTGGATGGGAACGCGCCGACCGGGTTGACGACCAGACGCGGCAGACGGTGCCCGCTCGCCCGCTGGACGGGCGCGGCACCGCCCGCTACACCTCGGAGGGCCCCGCGGCACCGGAACCGGCCACCCGGGTGCAGCCGGGCGTGGGGCACCGGCCCGTCGTCCTCGGTGCTGAAGCGCGGGACGTCGACGTCAGCGCCAGCAGCTTCCGACTGCTGCTGATCGGGGGCGGCCTCAGCGGGCTGCTCACGGTGCTGGTCGCGGCGACGCTGGTCAACCAGGGCAACAGCGTCGGGCTGTGGATCTGGCAGCTCGTCTTCGGCGTGCTGTTCCTGTGGTTCATCACCGCCTCCCGCGGCGTGCTCAACGGGCGCGGATTCCTGGTCGACCGCAGCGGCTTCTACGCGCGCACCTCCGGTGAGGTCTTCGGCGTGGCGTGGGACGAGATCAAGGCCATCGGCGTCGGCACCCTGCCGTGGGTCCAGCACAACCGCCCGGTGTCCCCCGAACGCCGCCAGGCGCTGGAGTTCTACCCGGCCGACCCGGGCTTCGCCGCGCGGCACCCGGAGCTGGAGCGCTGGCGGGTGACCGAACCGGCGTCGATGCCCGGCATGCCCGGCGAGCGCTACCGGTTCCACCTCCCGCCGTTCAGCAGGCTGGCGAAGTCCCTGGAAGCAGCGGTGCAGGACGTCGCCCCGCAGAAGTGGGTCGGCCACTACCGCCGCCAGCTGCCCAAGCCGCAGGACTGATCACCAGCCGAGGCTGTCCAGCGGGTCGGCGGCGCCGAGCTGCGGGTCGTCGATGGCGAAGGTCTTGGCCACCCCGCGCCCGGTGGTCGCGGTCTCGAACCGCACCGTGACCCGCCCGTGCCCGGCGCCCTGCACCCAGCCGTGCCCGAACTCCGCGTGCGCCACGTCGTCACCGGCCCGCCACTGCCGGACCTCCGGATCCGGGGCGCTGCGGACCACCGGCTGCGGCGCGGGTTCGGCCTGCCCGCCGTGGTCGGCGGGGTTGTCGAAGAGCGGCTCCTGCTCGGAGGTCGCCAGCCCCGAGTAGGACACTCCGACCAACCGCACCGGGGTGCCGGGCGGCACCGCGATCGGCAGCAGGCGCCGCGCCGCCGCGGACAGCGCGCCGAAGTCGCTGGTCGCGTAGGTGAAGGTCGCGGCCCGGTTGATCGTGGTGAAGTCGGAGTCGCGCACCTTGATGGTCACCGTGCGCGCCGCCCGGCCGGAGGACACCAGCCGCCGGTGCGCCGACTCGGCGACCTTGAGCACCTCCGAGAGCAGCTCGGCCTGGTCGGTGATGTCGACGTCGAAGGTGGTCTCGGCGCTGACCTGCTTGGCCTCGGCCCGCTCTGCCACTGGGCGGTCGTCGATGCCGTGCGCGAGCCGGTGCAGCTCGGTGCCGTGCGCCTGCCCGAGCAGCGACACCACGTCACCCAGGTGCAGCGCGGCCAGCTCCCCGATGGTGTGCACCCCGATGCGGTGCAGCTTGGACTCGGTCACCGGGCCGATGCCCCACATCTTGCGCACCGGCAACGCCGACAGCAGCTCCAACTGGTCCTCGGCGGGCACCACCAGCATCCCGTCCGGTTTGGCCAGGTCGGAGGCGATCTTGGCGAGCTGCTTGCCCGGCCCGGCCCCGATCGACGCGGTCACCCCGACCTCGCGCTGCACCCGCGCGCGCAGCTGCGCCGAGAACTGCTCGACCCGCTCGGTCGGCGCACCGGCCAGCTCGGTGGGCTCCAGGAACGCCTCGTCCACCGACACCTGCTCGACGACGTCGGAGACCTCCCGCACGATGCCCAGCACCCGCGAGCTCACCGCCTGGTAGACGCGGAACCGCGGCGGCAGCACCACGGCCACCGGGCAGCGCCGCCGCGCCTCGGCCATCGGCATCGCCGAGCGCGCCCCGTACTCGCGCGCCTCGTAGCTGGCACCGGCCACGGTGCCGCGCGGCCCGAGCCCGCCGACCAGCACCGGACGGCCCCGCACGGTGGGGCGGGTGAGCTGCTCCACGGATGCGAAGAACGCATCCATGTCCACGTGCAGCACCCACCTCCGCATGCCGACCATTCAACGGGATCGCCCTGACACCGGCCGACGGAGGCGGCGGGGGTGCGAGGAAGGGAACCTTCCTGTCACCCCTGCGCCGCGGTCCGCTGGTGCGAGGATGGGAACCTTCCTGTCACCTCGCGAGCGAGCGCGCAGGTCAGCGGAGGTTGGCCCAGGCGTAGGTGATCATCGCCTCGCGGAGGTAGGCGGCCATGCCCTGCGGCTTCCGGCGCTCGATGCGGCGGCGGAACTTCGGCTGGTTCACGTACATCTCCGCCAGCCGCAGGTAGGAGGTGCGGTCCGGGGTCCAGAAGTTGCAGATCCAGCGATAGTGCTCGCCGACGACCTGCTGGGTGCGGGGATCGTTGCCGGGGACCCCGGTGGCGAACAGCTCGGCGATGCTGGAGCTGATCCGGTTCCAGTCCTGGCCGATCTTGTGCGCGATGGCCTGCCGCTGCTGCGGGGTGAGGGGACCGTCGACTCCGGCGGGCGTCATGTTCCCGATCAGGGCGGTCCCGTCCTCGACGGCCTCGGCCTGCTCGAGACCTGGATCCCCAAACACCTTGTCCGGTTGCACGGCGTCCCTTCCTCTACTCCCGCACGGGTACGGCGCACTCCGATAGAGCACAGGCAGTGACCAACGAAGCACGCTTTCGCGCGAGATGTTCAACTGCCCGTGGCACAGTAACGGAGCGGTCCGGGTACCGCGGGTGATTGAGAAGATCCGCTACCGGGCTGTGACGCCGATCAACCCTGCTCGTCGGCGGTGTCGTCGCGCTCGTCGGGCTGGGCCTGCGCGGGCGGCGCGAGGTACACCACACCCCGCTCCAGGTCCAGCGGCCCGCCGGGGTCGTGCCCCTGCGAGATGCCGCCCTGGTCACCCTCGTGCTTCAGCTTGCGCCCGGGAAGGAGCTCACCGTAGGAGGCCATGCCCCCACGGTAGCTGCGCACCAGGGTTCCGGACCGGTCGATGACAGGAAGGTTCCCATCCTCGCGACCTGCCCGGGCGCCGGAGAGCCCCGGACACCGGGCCCGGGGCTCCTGCGCTCAGCAGCTGGACTTGTAGAAGTACCGGCTCTGCTGCTCCATGTTGTCGCGGGTGATGGCGATCATCTCGGTCTTGGTCTCGCGCTCCACCGGTTCGCCCTTGATCGCCGCGATCGCCCGCCGGACGCCTTCCTGGCCGATCCTGCCCGGGTCCTGCGCGATCAGCGCCTGCACCCGGCCGTTGCGCAGGTCGTCGACCTGCTTGGGGCTGGCGTCGAAGCCGACCAGCTGCACCTGACCGGACTTGCCCGCGTTGGACAGCGCGGTCGCCGCGCCCTCACCGGTGTTGAGGTTGGTGCCGAACACGCCCACCAGGTCGGGGTTGGCGGCCAGCGTCGCGGAGACGATCTGGGCCGCCGTCGCCGGTTCGTTCTCGGTGTACTGGGTGGGCAGCAGCTTTAGGTTCGGGTGCTTGGCGATCTCGTCCTCGAAACCCTTGGCGCGCTCGTCGGTGGTGGAGGTGCCCGCCTTGGTGTTCAACGCCAGCACCGAGCCGGGCTTGTCGCCGACCAGTTGGGCCAGGGTCTGCGCGGCCAGCTGCCCGCCCGCGTAGTTGTCCGAGGACAGCGAGGTGACCGCGATGGAGCGGTCCTCCAGGGCGGTGTCGACCTCGACGACCTGGATGCCGTTGCCCTTGGCCTGCTGCAGCGGTGCGGCCAGTGCCTTGTCGTCGGTTGGGGAGATGATCACCGCGCCGGGGCGGCTGCTGACGATGCCGCCCAGGATCTGCGACTGCTCGGCCTGCTCGAACTTCTCCGGGGCCTGCGCGTTGAGCTGGTAGCCCTGGGCGGCCGCCTCCTGCTTGGCGGCGCACTCGATGGAGACGTAGAACGGTTCGCCGCGCATCCCGGTGATCAGCGCGAGGTCCTTGTTGCCGGGATCGGTCTGGCCGCCCCCGGTGTCGCCGATCTGGCCGGTGCCGCAGCCCGCCAGCAGCAGCGCCGCGCCCACCGCGAGCACCGTCTTGCGAGTTCTCATCCGAATCACCCTTCACACGCCGTTGTGCTGGTTTGCTCGAAGAACTTCTCAGCGGTTGTTGCGGGCCCGACGGCGCCGCTGGTCCAGCCAGACCGCGGCGACCAGCACCGCGCCGACCGCGATGGGCTGCCAGAACGGCCGCACCCCGGCCATCACGAACCCGGCGTCGAGCACCGCGGGGATGAACACGCCGATGACGCTGCCCAGCACCGTGCCGATGCCGCCGAACAGGCTGGTGCCGCCCAGCACGACCGCCGCGATCGCGTTGAGGTTGTCGTTGCTGTGACCGCTGATCGTGGTGGTGCCGAAGTAGGCCAGCGACATGAACCCGGCCAACCCGGCCAGCACCCCGGTCAGGGCGTAGACGGCGATGAGGTGCCGGGTGACCTTGATGCCGCTGCGGCGGGCCGCTTCGGCGTTGGAGCCGATCGCGTAGGTGTAGCGGCCGAATGCCGTGGTGTGCAGCAGCCAGATCGCCGCCAGCGTGACCAGCGCGGCCAGGATCACGAGGTTCGGCACGATCCCCAGCGAGGTGCCGGTGCCGAGCGTGGTGCGCAGCGAGCTGGGCACGGTGCGCACGTCGACGCCGTTGGTGAGCAGCTGCGCGGCACCGAGTGCCGCGCCGAAGGAGCCCAGCGTGACGATCAGCGCCGGGACCCGGGCCACCGCCACCAGCACCCCGTTGAGCACGCCCCACAGCGCGCCGCCGACCAGCGACACGACCAGGCCGATCGCGATCACGCCCCACCCGGCGCCGGTGGCGTCCCCACCGCTGAGACCCTCCATGGTCATCGCCGAGACGACACCGGAGAACACCAGCACCGACCCCACCGAGAGGTCGATGCCGGAGGTGATGATCACGAACGTCATGCCGACCGCGAGCATCAGCAGCGGCGCCGCCTGCACCAGCAGGTTCTGCGCGTTGAACAGGGTCGGGAAGGCGTCCGGGCGCAGCACGCTGAACAGCACGCACAGCGCGACCAGCACCAGGCCGGTCCACAGCGTGTTCGAGGACGCCAGCCGGGCACCGAGGCCCTTCTCCCGCGGCGAGCCGTCCACATCGGACTTCCGGGTTCCTTGCTGAGTGGTCATCAGCTCGCGTCCTCCTGCGACAGCGCGCCGGTCATCGCACCGACGAGGTCCTCCAAGGTCGCCTCGGCGGCGTTGAACCGCGCCACCCGGCTGCCGAGGCGCAGCACCTCGACCCGGTCCGCCACCGACAGCACTTCTGGCATGTTGTGGCTGATCAACACCACCGCGATGCCGGTGTCGCGGACCCGGCGGACCACCTCCAGCACGCGTTCGCGCTGCACGACGCCCAGCGCGGCGGTCGGCTCGTCCATGAACACCAGCTTGTCGGCCCACGCCACCGACCTGGCCACCGCGACGCTCTGCCGTTGTCCACCGGACAGCGACCCGATGGGCACCGCCAGGTCGGGCAGCGAGACCCCGAACTTGGCGAACTGCTCGGCGGCCTGCGCGCGCATCGCCGCCTTGTCCAGCATGCCGAGGCGGCCCAGCAGTCCCGGGCGCCGGAGTTCCCGCCCCAGGAACAGGTTCGCGGCCGGGTCCAGGTCCGGGGCGACCGCGAGGTCCTGGTAGGCGGTTTCGATGCCGTGCGCGCGGGCGGTGGCCGGCGAGTCCAGCACCACTGGTTGGCCGGAGACCAGGACCTGCCCGGAATCCGGTTGCTCCACCCCGGACAGGCACTTGACCAGTGTGGACTTGCCGGCACCGTTGTCGCCGATGAGCGCGACGACCTCGCCGGGGTGGACGGTGAACGACGCGCCCCGCAGCGCTTCCACGCCGCCGTAGCGCTTGACGAGGTCGCGGGCTTCCAGCAGTGGTTCGGTCATCTCCGGCTCCCAGCGGACGGCGGTCGGCAGTGCACCGCGGTGAGGTCACCTTCGAGCTGCGCGGCCCCGGCCGCGTGCGGGACGACCACGGTGGTTCCGCGCTCGAGCTCCAGGTCTGCCCCGTTGTCCGAACGCAGTTTCCCGTTGCCGTCCAGCACGATCAGCACCCCGAAGGAGGGGGCGAGCTCGACGGTGCCGTGCAGCCGATCAGCGCGGAAGAACGGTTCGGCGTCCTCGGCCAGCAGCCCCACCCGCGCCGCGTCCTGGCCCGCGGTGCGCTTGATCAGCGAGTCCAGCGCGGTGTCGTCGAACCCGCTGTGGTTGAGGGTTTCCAGCGCGGTCCGCTGGTCCATGCCGAGGAAAGCGCTCTCGGCGTCGGCCAGAAAACCCTGCCACTCCAACGTGACGGAGAAGTCCGTCGGCTGCTGCAACTCCACGATGAACACGCCTGCGCCGATCGCGTGCGGGGTGCCCGCGGGCACGTGCACGGTGTCGCCGGGGCGCACCGGGATCTCGTTGAGCGAGCCCAGCAGCGCCGAGGAGTCCTGGGTGCTCACCCAGCGCTCGACCACCTCCGGTGCGACGTCGTCGCGGAAACCCAGGTGGACGACGGGGTTCGTCCCGCTCGTGCCGACCACGATCCACGCCTCGGTCTTGCCGAACCGGGAACCCAGGTGCTGCTGGGCGAACCGGTCCGACGGGTGGCAGTGCACCGGCAGCCGCTGACCCGCGTCGAGCAGCTTGACCAGCAGCGCCGTGCTGTCCCCGAAGGCGGCCACGTGCTCGGGACCCAGCCACTGCGCGGGGGCCTCGCGCACCGCGTCGCGCAACCAGCGGCCGTCGGGCAGCCGGGACAACCCCGACTCGGGTTGGCCGAACCGGGTCGTGGTGGAGGCGACCCAGTCCTCCGGGCCGAACTCGCGATCACCACCACCGCCGCGCAGCGCCGCGATGGACGCGCCACCGCGATAGAACTGCTGCGGCTGGTTGGCGGGCAGGACCAGCGCCCGCGCCGACTGATCATCGTGGACAGAACTCACCGTGCAACCTCTCCAGATCCTCGGGCCAGCAGCCGAGTGGGGACGACGATGCGGCGTGGCGGCGTGCGGTCGCCGTCCAGCCGCGAGAACAGCAGCTCGGCGGCCGAGCGGCCCAGCGCGCTGGTTTCGTGGGTGACCACCGTGATCGGTGGGTCCAGCAGGTCGGCGAGCTCGAAGTCGTCGAAGCCCACCAGCGCCGGGCGGTCGGGCCGACCGGCCAGCGCGCGCAGGGCGTGGATGGTGATCCGGTTGTTGCCGGTCACCAGCGCGGTCGCCCGCCGCAGGGTGGTGCGCAGCGCCTCGGCCACCGACTCGTCGGTGTGCGGGCCCATCAGCACCAGGTCGGGTTCGAAGGGCACCCCGGCGCGGGCGCAGCCCTCGCGGAAACCGCGCAATCGCTCGGCGGCGGTGTGGATCTCGGGCGCGTCCCCCAGGAACGCGATCTCCCGGTGCCCGTGCTCGGCGAGGTGCTGGGCGGCGAGCGCGGTGCCGCCGGAGTTGTCGATGAGCACCGCGTCGGCGTCGAGGTTGCCGGGCGGGCGGTCCACGAACACCACCGGCGTCCCGGCGTTGATCTCGTGCGCGATGTAGCCGTGCTGGTGACCGGCGGGCACCACGACCAACCCGTCGACGCGGCGCGCGCAGAACTCCAGCACCAGCTCGCGCTCCCGCGCCGGGTCCTCATCGGACGAACCGGTGAGCACCTGCTTGCCGTGGGCGCGGGCGACTTCCTCCACCGCGCGCGTCAGCACCGAGTAGAACGGATTCGCCAGATCTTCCAGGACCAGCCCGAGCGTGCCGGTCCCGGTGCCGCGCCGGAGGTTGCGGGCGCTGAGGTTGCGCCGGAACCCCAGCTGGTCGATCGCCGACAGCACGCGTTCCGCCGTGGCGGGGTGCACGCCGCTCTCGGCGTTGACGACCCGCGACACGGTCTTGATGCTCACGCCCGCCAGCCGCGCCACGTCGCTCATCGTGGCGCGCCGGACGTTCCCGGGATCAGACAACGTTGTCATGTCGAGCGGCATTGCACCCCACCGCGGCGACCCGTGTCAATGCCGCCGGCCCCACCCCCGCCACCCGGCTCCGCACCGGCGGCCGATCGGCCCAGCCCCGCCGGGGGAGGGGTGACAGGAAGGTTCCCATGCTCCACCGTCGACCGGACGGGAGTGGGAGGAAGGTTCCCTTCCTCAGGTCAGCACCGGGTTCGGTGACAGGAAGGTTCCCTTCCTCGCACCCGGGCCCCGCCGACCGGGCGCGGGTCAAGGGGGCGGACGGCGGCACCGCGCGCCGCTGATCGGCACCGCGCTGTGTCGAAACCGGACAGGATCGGCGGGCCGCATTGACCTCGCCGGGGCGGCCCGCGACGGTGAACCGCGCGGCTTGACAAGGTTGTCCAGCGCGAGGAGGCGGCGATGCTCGGAGGCGTGTCCCGGAGAGGTGTTCTGCGGTTGGTGGGTGGGGCAGCCGTCGCGGGAGGGCTGCTGGCGGCGGTCCCGGCAGCGGCCTCGGCGAGCCGCGACTGGAAGCCCACCGCCGAATCCGTGCGGCGCGAGTTCCTGTGGGCGTGGCAGCACTACGCCGACCGCGCGCTGGGCGCCGACCACATCAAACCGATCTCCGGCGGCCGCGAGGACTTCTTCGTCCCGGGGCACTCGATCGGGCTCAGCGCGGTGGAAGCCGTCGACACCCTGTGGTTGATGGGGGCGGATGCCGAAGTGGCGCAGGCGGTGCAGTGGATCGAGGACAACCTCAGCTTCGACATCGACGCGCCGTTCCAGGTCTTCGAGACCAACATCCGCATGGTCGGCGGATTGGCGGCGGCCTACCACTGCACCGGCAGGCCCCGGCTGCTGGAACTGGCCGTCGACGTCGCCGACCGGCTGCTGCCCGCGTTCACCGCGTCACCGACCGGGCTGCCCTACCGCTACGTGAACCTGGCGACCGGCGAGGTCAGCCGCCCCGAGACCAACATCGTCGAGGTCGGCACCTACGTCGCCGAGTTCGGCGTGCTCTCGGAGTGGACCGGCGACCGCCGCTACTACGACCTCGCCAAGCGCGCCATGCGCGTGGTCCACGACAAGCGGACCGAACTCGGCCTGCTGCCGCACGACATCCACGCCGAGACGGGGGAGTGGCGCAACCGCCAGGCCACCGTCGGCCCACCCGGTGACTCCTTCTACGAGTACCTGTGGGACGGCTACGCGCTCTTCGGGGATGCGGAGCTCCGCCAGTGGTACGACACGCTGACCGACGCGATCCTGACCCACCAGGCCGAACGCCGCGCCGGGCTGCTGTGGTTCCCGCAGGTCGACGCCTTCACCGGGGAAGTCCTCAGCCGGGAGCAGAGCGTGCTGGCCGCCTTCTACGCCGGGCTGCTGGCCGAATCCGGCCGTGTGGCGGAGGGACGCGCCTACCACGACGCGTTCACCACCGCGCAGGAGGAGTTCGGGGTCATCCCGCACTCCCTCGACTACGCCACGATGTCGGCCACCGACCCGAGCAACGCGCTGCGCCCCGAGTTCGCCGACGCCGCGCTGGCGCTGTGGCTGGCCACCGGCGACGAGGTCTTCCGCGACCGCGCGAAGATCCACTTCGAGGCCATGCTCCGGACCTCGAAGACCCGCCACGGCTTCGCCAGCCTCTCCGACGTCACCGCGACACCACCGTCCCGGGAGGACACCTGTCCGGGCTACTGGTGGTCGGAGCAGATGAAGTACTACTGGCTGCTGTTCTCTGACACCCCACGCTTTGACTACCGCGACCACTACCTGAGCACCGAGGCGAACCTGCTGCGCGGCGCCCGCCGCTGACCGCCGGATGACAGGAAGGTTCCCATGCTCCAGTGCGAGGATGGGAACCTTCCTGTCACCCCGCGCCGCACTACGCTGGGGGAATGGCTGATCATGTGCTGGTCGTGACCACCACCGACTCCGAGGAGTCCGCCGCTGCGCTGGCGCGGGGCGTCGTCGAGGCCGCGCTGGGCGCCTGCGTGCAGGTCGTGCCGATCCGCAGCTTCTACGTGTGGGAGGGCGCGGCGCAGGACGACCCCGAGTGGCAGTTGCAGATCAAGACCGCCGCCGCCCGGGTGCCCGCGCTCGTCGAGCACCTCAGGGCCGAGCACGGCTACGAGGTGCCGGAGATCATCGCGACGCCGATCATCGGCGGAAACCCCGACTACCTGTCCTGGGTCGACGAGCAGACCCGGACGTGACGGACACCGGCATCAGGGTGATACCCGTCACCCGGCACACTCGCTAGGAGGGCCGTTCTGGACGGAAGTGGGGTCGACGTGCCGCGGACTAATGCCGGGTGGTTCCGGTTGGTGGCGATCGCCGAGGCGTTCTCGTGGATCGGGCTGCTGGTGGCGATGGCGTTCAAGTACGGCTTGGGCATGCCGCTCGGCGTCACCGTGATGGGCTGGGTGCACGGGGCGGTCTTCACCGCCTACGTGGTCACCTGCCTGGTCGTGTTCAGCCCGCTGCGCTGGAAGTTCTGGGTGCTGGTGCTCGCGCTGGTCTCGTCGGCGCCGCCGCTGGCGTCGGTGTGGTTCGAGCGTTGGGCGAACCGCCGCGGCCTGCTGACCGAGTCCGACTCGGACGAGCCGACGTTCTGGGGCCGGGTCCGCTACGCCCTGCGCGAGCTGAACTAGGTCAGAAGTCGCCCGCGGCGTGGCGGACCTTGCCGAGCAGCTCGGTCAGCTGCTGGGTCTGGCGCTCGGTGATGCCGCGCAGGCCGAAGTCGATCTCGGTGACCGACTCGGTGGCCTTCTGCATCAGATCCCGGCCGTCGTCGGTGATCTCGACCAGGGTGGTGCGCCGGTCGGTGGGGTGCGGTACGCGCCGCACCAGGCTGTCCTGCTCGAGCCGGTCGACGATGTTGGTCACGCTGGTCGGGTGCAGCTGCAGCCGGTCGCCCATCACCCGCATCGGCAGGCTGCCGCGCCGCGAGAAGGTCAGCAGCACCAGCGCCTCGTAGCGGGCGAAGGTCAGGTTGTGCGGGCGGAGCGCGTTGTCGACCGCGGACTGCAGGATCTGCTGCACCCGCATCACGCTGGTCACCGCGGCCATCGTCGTCGACGGGCCTACCCGGTCGGCCCAGATCTCGGCCGCGCGCGCGATGGGGTCGAAGGGCAGCGGACTACGGGTGCTCATGGTGTTCGACGCTAGCAGCGGTGACCAGGCCGGTTGTGGGCTGTGGTGCTGGGGCCGGTGAAATCGGCGACAGTGGTGCGGTCAAGCGCGTGATCACATCGGTCCGGTGGTGCGCCGGACGGGAACAGGAGGAGCAGTCGTGCTGGTGGCGTTCAGCGTGGCCCCGAGCGGGGTCGGTGACAGCGATGGTGTCAGCGAGGCGGTGGCGGCCGCGGTGAAGGTGGTCCGGGAGTCCGGGTTGCCGCACGAGACAACCTCGATGTTCACCACGATCGAGGGCGAGTGGGACGAGGTCATGGACGTGGTGAAGCGCGCCACGGAGGCCGCGTCGGCCGGGGCGCCGCGCACCAGCCTGGTGCTCAAGGCGGACATTCGGCCGGGGCACACCGGGCAGCTGCACGAGAAGGTGCGCCGGGTGGAGGAGCACCTGCGCGAGCGGTGAGCTCCGCCGCGCGGCGCGAACCGGGGGCGGTGTCGGTGTCGACGCCGCCCCCGGTGCCAGCTCCGGCTGGTGACCCTCAGAACTTCGGGTGGTCGACGACCGGCGCGTTGACGCAGTTGTTGGCCTGCGGCGACAGGACCGGCACGACAACGCCGATGGCCGCACCGACGTTGTTGCCGCACAGCTGCACCGGGACGGCGCTGATGTTGTTGTCGTCGACCGCGTTGATGCCGTTGTTGTCGGCGCTGTCCGCGAACGCGGCGGTGCCCAGGGTCACGACACCGAGGGCAGCGGCACCGGCGACACCGGCAACACGGGTAGCAATACGCACTGTTTCGTACCTCTCGTTGAACTACTTGCAGGAGGTCCACCAAACGGAGGCCTCGAAGGCCCACGGGTGACCAGTAGTCCCCGCAGGCTCTGCCACCACATTCGGCGCAGGGGTTCGCCGAGCTTGAGAGATCCGGCGCTGCTTCCACTCCTTCGAGGGAAGTTGTTCACCACTTGGAGTTGATCTCTGGGGTTCGCGGCGTGTCGGGCTTGGCGCGGCCGTATCGCTGATGGCGAAACATGCCCCGCCCTGCCGCCGCCCCACGGGCCGAACGTGTCAGGATGGGGACGTGACGAGGCCGGATCCACGCCAGAACGCAGCCGCAATGTCCGCCGCGATGGCGGGCGCAGTCGACCTGTCGGCCCTGAAGAGCCGGGCCGAGGCCAGTGCCCGCGCAGCAGCGCAGCCAACCGCCAACGGCGAAGCCGGTGCCGCACCGGCGGGCGCGTCGGTCATCGACGTCACCGAGGCGAACTTCCAGGCCGAGGTGGTCGAGAAGTCCCTGCAGGTGCCGGTGGTCGTCGACCTGTGGGCGACCTGGTGCGGGCCCTGCAAGCAGCTCTCCCCGGTCCTGGAGCGCCTCGCCCAGGAGGGCGGCGGCGCGTGGGTGCTGGCCAAGGTCGACGTCGACGCCAACCCGCGGATCGCGCAGCTGTTCCAGGTGCAGTCGGTGCCGATGGTCATCGCGATCGCCGGCGGGCAGCCGGTGGACGCCTTCACCGGTGCGCTCCCGGAGCCGGAGATCCGGCAGTGGATCGACCAGCTGCTCAACGCCCTGCGCGACCAGCTGCCCGGCATCCGGGCGGCGGAGCAGGGTGGTGCCGGCGAGCCGGTCGAGGAGCCCGAGGACCCGCGGTTCACCGCCGCTGAGGACGCGCTGGAGCGCGGCGACTACGCCGCCGCCGAGGCCGCCTACCAGAAGATCCTGGACAGCGAGCCGAACAACGAGCAGGCCAAGGCCGCGCTCGCGCAGGTCCGGTTCACCGCGCGCGCCGAGCAGTCCGACCCGGCCGCGATCGAGCGGGCCGACGCCGCTCCCGACGACGTCGACGCCCAGCTGGCCGCGGCCGACGCGGAGCTGGCGATCGGTCGTGTCGAGGCGGGCTTCGACCGGCTGGTCCGCGCGGTCAAGCGCACCTCGGGCGACGACCGGGACCGGGTGCGCCGCCACCTGGTCGAGATGTTCGAGGTCTTTCCGGAGGGCGACGAGCGCGTGACCGCCGCCCGCCGAGCGCTGGCCAGCGCCCTGTTCTGAACCCCTGCGCACGGCCCGCCACCCGGGAACCCGGGTGGCGGGCTGTGCGCGTTTGCGGGGTCAGGTGACCATCCGGTCGCGCAGCGCGGCGAGGAGTTCTGCGCTGACCCCGGCAAAACGCAGGTAGGCCGCGAAGTCGCGGGAGGCGACGACGTCCGCGATCACCTCCTGCTCGGACGTGCCGTGCTCGGCCACGAGCTGGTGCACCTTCGGCGTGTCGTCGGGCAGGCCCACCGCTGCGCACTGCTCGGCGCGGCGGTCGTGGCTGAGCGCGTGGTCGGCGGCGATGTCGGCCGCGTCGATGCCCACCGCGGCCAGCAGGACCACGGTGATCAGCCCGCTCCGGTCCCGGCCGCCGCTGCAGTGCACCAGCACCCCGCCCGGCTCGGCCTCGGCGATCGCGGTCACCACGGCGGCGACCGTCCCCGGGAACCGGTCGAGGAAGGCCCGGTAGTACAGCGGGGTGCAGGAGAGTGCGTTGGTCCAGCGCGACCAGAACTCCGTGTCGCTGTGGTCGTCCAGCGGCAGCGCCACGTGGTCCAGCCCAGCGGCCTCCGGTGGGGGCCCAGCGCCGGTGAGGTCGATGATCGTGCGCACGCCGTGCTGCCGCAGGGCCTGCCAGCCAGCGGCGGTCAGGCCGGAAGGGTGGTCTCCGCGGATGACGGCGCCCCACCGCGTTCGCCCGTTCCTGGTGCGGAGGCCGCCGAGATCGCGGACGTTGTAGCAGCCGTCCCAGGCGAGTTGTCGTCGCATTCCCGTAGGACGTCGCTGCCGCAGCCGGGTTGCCCGGCCCGGCGAACAGCGAGTGCCGCCCTGGGACGGCACTCGCTGATCGGGCGTCAGGTCAGGACGCGCTGTACTTGGTGCTGCAGGGCGCCATGCCCTCCTGGACGCCGATGCGGAACGCCTCCACGCGGGCGAACCCGACGGGCACCTGCTTGCCGTTGACGTCGGCGGCGATCAGGCTGTCCTCGCCGAGCAGCGCGGCCACGCCCTCGTCGATGTCCTCGGGAACCACTCGCAGGCTGCCCACCGGGTTGCGCTTGCCGATCGGGTCCTCAACCAGCAGACCGCTCCACGCGCCGACCATGCACGCCGTGCGCAGGCCCGCGGCCGGGTCGTCCAGCGGCAGACCCGCCGCCTTCTGCACCGACAGCGCGTACCGCGACGCGACCTGGGCGTAGGCCGCGAAGTCGCCGTAGCCGGATTCGGTGTCCTTGTTCGGTGGTGTCGCGATCTTCTGCAGCGCCGGGACGTCGAGCGAGACGGTGTTCGAGGTGGCGCAGAAGGACGCCGGGCTGGTGGGCCGCTGGCCGCTGCACGAAGTCGGGTCGGTGGTGATGCGCGGCGGCTCGGCGCCGGTGTCTCGGAAGACCTCCTGCAGGCTCTCCTCCACGGCGTCCAAGCCCTTCGCGTCCACCGGCAGGTCGGTGTCCTGCTCGGCCTTCCACGAGCCGAACAGCGTGGTCCGCTTGGAGACGTCGTCGAAGTCCATCGCGGCGCAGCGCTGCGGGCCCTCGTCGAAGCCGTACTGGAACGCGGTGACCCGGTCGAAGGCGCTGCCGTGCGCGTTGCTGCCCTGGAAGTCGGACCTGCCCGGCGCGTCGCGGATGAAGCTCAGCACGCCCATGACCTCGTTGAGGCCCTGGCCGGTGGAGATTTGGAAGTACTTGGAGGACCCCTCGGCGACGTGCCGGAAGTAGGCGCCGGTGAAGCAGTCGGCCTGCTGCTCCAGCACGATCACCTGGTCGTTGCCGGACGCCGTGCGCGCCCGGTGCTGCACCGCGTGCCCCATCTCGTGGGCGAGCACGGCGACCACGGCCATCGGCCCGAAGCTGTTGTCGAGCTCCGGGAGCAGGGTGCCGCGGTCCCAGGCGATGAGGTCGTCCGGCGGGCAGTAGAAGGCGTTGACCACGCCTGCGGTGCTCTCCCCGCACACCTGCGCGCCCGGACCGTTGGCGTCGTAGGAGACCAGCCGCTTGACCGGCACGAACCGCTTGCCCTTGAACGCTTCCGGGAACACCGAGGACCAGTACTCGTCGATGTCGGCGACGGCGTTGCGGGCCAGCTCGTCCATCTCGCCGTTGTCGGTGCCCTCGACCGGCAGCGGCGCGTCCGGCGCGCCCGGCTTGGGCCCGCTGGGGCCGTTGGTGACCGGCAACCCGGCGACCTCGGTCGTCGAGTAGCTGCCCATCGTGGTCGGGACGCCGCTGATCTGCTGCGAGCACCCGGCGACCAGCGCGATGCAGGTGATCGCGGACAGCGCGGTGCCGAGGACCTGCTTCCGCCGTCGGTTTCTCGTCGATGCCCGTGCCACTGGCGCGCCCCATCCCTGCTGCAGCTTCCTCCGCGCACCCGGGAGCCCCGCCCCGGTGCGCGAGCCAGCCTATCGGGTGGTCGATCACCGCCAGCGCGATCTGGTCGGATCGGGCAGTGACAGGAAGGTTCCCTTGCTCACGTGAACCGGGGGTTGGTGACAGGAAGGTTCCCATGCTCACCGAGGCCCAGGTGTGACAGGAAGGTTCCCTTGCTCACGTGCGGCTGGGGGTGGATGACAGGAAGGTTCCCATGCTCGCGGTGGCGGTCAGGTGCAGGCGGCGGCGCCGCCGAGCGCGCCGGTGCGGAAGGCGGCGAGGCGGTCGTACCCGGTCAGCGGGTTCGCGCCCCGCGCGTCGCGGGCGATGTTGTCGGAGTCGAGCAGGACGGTCACGGCCTCGTCCAGGTCGCCTTGGGTCAGCTCGGGTTGGGCTGCGGTGTACGCGCCGGTGAGGCAGGCGACCTGGCGGCTCGCCGCCGCTCCGGTGGTGGGGTTGCCCAGTTCGGCGTTGGCGGTGAGCGCGAACTTTGCGGCGAGCAGGGTGGTGACGGCTTGGTCGCCGATCTTCGCGTGCACGTCGGTGATCGCGCGGTCGTTGAGGACGATGGCCGGGGGGTGGGGGCAGTAACCGGCCGCGCCGATGGCTTCGGGGCAACTCCGCTCCGAGCGGATGGCTGGTGGGGCCCAACCCGGACCGGCCAGATCGGCGAAGTACGTCGTGATGCTCTCCGTTCGCAGTGCGTCGTTCAGCGGGAGGTTGGGGCCGTCGGGCGGTAGTGCGGCCAAGTGCGTCTCGGTGATGTCGGTGCAGCGGCGCGGGCCGTGGCTGTAGCCGTCTTGGAACGCCGTCACGCGCTCAAAGGCGCTCCCGTGCGCCTCGGTGCTGTTGGTGCTCACCGGATCGCGGAACAGCGTGATCGCGCGCAGCGCGCGGTCCAGCTGTTCCGCGTTGATGCTTAGGCGCTCCGACTCCTGTTCGGTGACGGAGCGGACGTAGGCGCCCGCGAAGCAGTCAGCCATCGCTTCGAGTCGCGCGGGCTCGTCGTCGGAGCCGATTCCCGCGCGCTGCTGCACCGCGTGGCCGAGCTCGTGCGCGAGCACCACGACGACCGAGGCGTCGCCGTAGTGCTCTTGGAGCACCGGCAGCAGTGCTGTGCGGTCCCAGGCGATGGCGTCGACAGTGGCGCAGTAGTACGCGTTGCCCACCAGGTCGCTCACGTCCGCCGAGCAGGGCGGGGCGGTGCCCTCGCCGTTTGTGTCGACGGAGAAGAACCCGCCGTCGAGGTTGTGCCACGGGGCGTCGAAGACCTCCGGGTACTGCTTCGCCCAGTAGTCCTGGACGTCGGTGACGACGGTGGCGGCCAGGCGGTCGACGTCGCTGCGATCGCTGCCGTGCACGAACGCCGGGTCGACGGTGTGATGGGCCACACGGGGCGGTCCTGGGGGCGCTGCCGCGCACGAGCTGATGAGGAACAAGATCATCATCGCCACTGGTCCGAACGCACGCACGAGGACAAGCTTCGCACCCCGGTCGGCGGCTGGTAGGGCCGCACGTTCCGCGCCGGTCCGGTATATGGTCCGCTCCCGTGAGAGCCGTCCACCGTTTCACCGTGCGCGCCCACCTGCCCGAGCCGTTGAGCGCCCTCGGCACGTTGGCGACCAACCTCCGCTGGGCCTGGCACCCGCCGACGCAGGACCTGTTCTCGGCGGTCGACCCGCAGGTGTGGTCGGCGGTCGGCGGCGACCCGCTGCGGCTGCTCGCCGAGGTGCCCGCCGACCGGTTGCGGCAGCTGGCCGGTGACGAGGACTTCCTGGCCCGCACCCGCGCTGTCGCCGACGACCTCCGCCGGTACCAGACCGTGCCGCGCTGGTACCAGCAGCGGCAGGATGAGGGTGCCGCGCTGCCCGACTCGATCGCGTACTTCTCCATGGAGTTCGGCCTCACCGAGGCGCTGCCGAACTACTCCGGCGGTCTCGGCGTGCTCGCCGGGGACCATCTGAAGGCCGCCTCCGACCTGGGTGTGCCGCTGATCGGCGTCGGCCTGCTGTACCGGTCGGGGTACTTCCGGCAGGCGCTGTCCGCCGAGGGCTGGCAGGTGGAGCACTACCCGGTGCTGGACCCGCGGGGCCTGCCGCTGGAGGTGCTGACCGAGGAGTCCGGGCGGCCGGTGCTGGTGCGGGTGGCGATGCCCGCTGGCCGCACCCTGCACGCCCGGATCTGGAAGGCCCAGGTCGGCCGGGTGCCGCTGTTGCTGCTCGACAGCGACCTGCCGGAGAACGACGACGACCTGCGCAGCACCACCGACCGGCTCTACGGCGGCGACGCCGAGCACCGGATCCGCCAGGAGATCCTGGCTGGCATCGGTGGTATGCGCGCGGTCCGCGCCTACTGCGCGCTGACCGGGCACCCGCAGCCCGAGGTGTTCCACACCAACGAGGGCCACGCCGGGTTCCTCAGCCTGGAGCGGGTCCGGGAGCTGCAGGAGGACCCGGGGCTGCAGTTCGACCAGGCGGTGGCGGCGGTGCGCGCCGGGACGGTGTTCACCACCCACACCCCGGTCCCGGCCGGCATCGACCGGTTCCCGGTGGACCTGGTGCGGCACTACTTCGGTGACGGTTCCGAGCAGGCCCTGCTGCCCGGGGTGCCGACCGACCGCGTGCTGGCGATGGGCGCCGAGGACAACCCCGGCATGTTCAACATGGCGCACATGGGGTTGCGACTCGCGCAGCGGGCCAACGGGGTGTCGGAGCTGCACGGCGAGATCATCCGCAAGATGTTCCGCGGCCTGTGGCCGGGTTTCGGGTTGGAGGAGGTCCCGATCACCTCGGTGACCAACGGCGTGCACGGGCCGACCTGGTCGGCGCGGGAGCTGGGCAAGCTGCTCGGCGAGTCCGAGATGGACAGCGGGGCGGGGCTGCGCGGCATGGAGCCGGTCAGCGACTCGCTGCTGTGGGAGCTGCGCTGCTCGCTGCGCCAGCGGCTGGTCGACGAGGTGCGCCGGAGGTTGCGCACCGCGTGGTTGCAGCGCGGTGCGTCGGACCTGGAGCTGGGCTGGTGCGACTCGGTCTTCGATCCGGACGTGCTGACCATCGGCTTCGCCCGCCGGGTGCCGACCTACAAGCGGGCGACGCTGATGCTGCGCGACACCGATCGGCTGCGGGAGCTGCTGCTCGACCCCGACCGGCCGGTGCAGATCGTGGTGGCGGGCAAGTCGCACCCGGCCGACGAGGGCGGCAAGGCGATGATCCAGCGGATCGTGAAGTTCGCCGACCAGGCCGACGTGCGCCACCGCATCGTGTTCCTGCCGGACTACGACATGTCGCTGGCGCGCTACCTGGTGTCCGGCTGCGATGTGTGGCTGAGCAACCCGGTGCGGCCGTTGGAGGCCTGCGGCACTTCGGGGATGAAGGCCGCGCTCAACGGCGGGCTGAACCTGTCGGTTCGCGACGGCTGGTGGGACGAGATGTACGACGGCCACAACGGCTGGGCGATTCCCAACGCCGACGGGGTCAGCGACCCCAACCGGCGCGACGACCTGGAGTCGGCCGCGCTGTACGAGCTGATCTCCGAGCACGTGGCGCCGATGTTCTACGAGCGCAACACCGACGGGGTGCCGGGCAAGTGGATGTCGATGGTGCGCCACACCCTGGCCACGCTGGGTCCGCGGGTGCAGGCGTCGCGGATGATCCGCGAGTACGTCGACCACCACTACGCCCCGGCGGCCCGGTCGATGCGGGCGATGACCGCGGACGACTTCCGCGGGGCGCGGGAGGTCGCGGACTACCGGGCCCGCCTGCAGGCGGCGTGGACCTGGGTGCGGGTGAGCGACACCGAGATGTCGGTGGAGGACGGGACGCCGCTGCTCGGTGGCCAGGTGACGGTGCGGGCGCGGGTCGACCTGGCCGGGCTCGACCCGTCCGATGTGGACGTCGAGGTGGTGGTCGGGCGGGTGGACGACTCCGACGTGCTGCACGACTTCGTCTCCGAGTCCATGCACCCGACCAGCGACGGCCGCTACGAGGCGACGGTGACGCTGCCGCACGCCGGACCGGCCGGGTACACCGTCCGCGTGCTGCCCCGCCACCCGCTGCTGTCCGGGCCCGCTGAGCTCGGCAAGGTCGTCCTGGCTGGCTGAGCGGGTCACACCCGCGCGAGCGGGGCCGGGGTGGTGCGGCGCTCCAGGTGGCCTGCCCACGCCGCGGCGAGCAGGGCCGCCGCGCCGATCGCGGCACCCACCCAGGCCACCGAGGCGAAGCCGAGGCCAGCGCTGATGGTCAGGCCGCCGAGCATCGGCGCGAGCGTGTTGCCGATGTTGAAGGCCGAGGTGTTGCCCGCACCGACCAGCGTCGGCGCACCGGGGGCGAGGGCGAACACCCGGGACTGCAGGGCCGGGTTGGTCACGAAGCCGCTCACACCGAGGGCGAAGACAAGCACGGTGGTGATCAGCGCGTTGTCCGCAACCACCGCGAGCAGCGCTGAGGCCAGTACCAGGACCCCGAGGCCGAGCAGCAGGGTGCCGACGGGGTGCGCCTGCGCGGTGCGGCCGCCGATCGACATGCCGAGCAGGCCGCCGATGCCGAACAGCGCGAGCTGGGCCGGGACCCACTGCGCGGACAGGCCGGTCACGTCGGTCAGCAGCGGTGCCAGGTAGCTGAAGGTGACGATGACCGAGCCGAACGTCAGCGCGGTGACCGCGTAGGACAGCCACAGCTGCGGGCGGGCCATCGCGCGCAGCTCGGAAGCTGTGCTGCGCGCCTCCTCGCGCGCTTCGGTGTCCTCGCGGATGGTGAGCAGCGAGCAGACCAGGCTGCCCAGCGTCAGCGCGGCGACGGCCCAGAACACCGCGCGCCAGCCCGTGAACTGGCTGAGGACGGTGCCCGCGGGCACGCCGACGATGGTGGCGAGCGTCAGCCCGCTGGCGATGATCGCCACGGCCCGGCTCCGGGACTCCGGCCCCACCAGCCCCACGCCGGTCGCCACCGCGACGGCCCAGAACCCGGCGTAGGACACGGCGCTGACGATGCGGGTGGCGAACAGCACCCAGTAGCCCGGCGCGAGCGCGCCCACGACGTGCGCGCCGATGAAGACCAGCTGCAGCGCCACCAGCGCGGTCCGGCGCGGCCAGCGCATCGTGGTGATGGCCAGCAGCGGGGCGCCCACGACCATGCCGACGGCGAACGCGGAGATCAGCAGTCCCGCGTCCGGGATGGAGACCCCGAGGTCGGAGGCGATGTCGGGGAGCAGGCCGGAGAGCATGAACTCCGAGGTGCCCTGGGTGAAGATGCCCAGGCCGAGGACGTAGATGGCGAGGGGCACGGAACCTCCTGCGGTGATCGGGTGTGGGCCGACCGTAGCAGCGTTTTGAAGCGGCCGATTCAAAAATGTGAGGTTTTCAACCGGTCGCTCCAAAACGGGTAGGGTGGTGGTATGGCCAGGCCGCGGAAGTTCGACGAGGACCGCGTCATCGACGCGGCGATGGACACCTTCTGGCGCCGCGGGTACGAGGCGACCTCGACCCGCGACCTCAGCGAGCGCACCGAGCTCGGGCCGTCCAGCCTCTACAACGCCTTCGGCGACAAGCACCAGCTCTACCTGCGCAGCCTGCGCAAGTACCAGGAGACGGCCACCGCCGAGCAGGTCGAGTTGCTGCGCGCCCCGGGGCCCGTCGCCGACCGCCTGCGGAACCTGCTGAGCACCGCGATCGACACCGACCTCTCCGGCACCGGCCGCCCGGGCTGCTTCGCGATCAACGCGGCCATCGAGCGCGCCGCGGCCGATCCGGACGTCCGCGACGAGGTGCGGAGCAACTTCGAGGTGGTGGAGCGCGCCCTGCGCGACACCCTCGCGGAAGGCCAGCGCAGCGGCGAGATCGACCCGGAGCGCAGTGCGGAAGTCCTGGCCCGCCAGGTGCTGAGCACCTACTACGGCCTGCGCGTGCTGGCCAGGGTCCAACCGGACCGCGCGGCCCTGCTGGACGTGGTGGACAACCTCCTGGACGGCTTCACGCGTTCGAGCTGAGCTCCACCCCTGCCTGGCGAAAGCGCTTGTGGAGCACCGGCGATCCGCTGCGCCATCTGTGTGATCTTGAAACCGTGCGCCACACCGCCGCCGTGCGAGCTCGATAACTTCGACCCCCGGTCGTTCTCCGCACGTCGGATCTGGGGTGGTTGCGCAGTGGCCGGTCTGGTCGATGCTGTGCTGGACCTGGTTCAGCTCGCCGTCATCGGTTTCGTCGTCGTCGCCGGGCTCTCGCTCTGGCGGCGGAGCTGGCCGCCGACACCCCGCTTCGCCCGCACGCGGGGCACCAGTGGTGAGCAGCTGCGGCACGACGGCAACGCGACGTTCTTCCACGACCGCGGATTCCTGTTCCTGCGCCGGTGGTTCTTCGTGGGAACTGGCTGCCCACCGGTGCGGATCGACCGGCAGCGGCTGGCCGAGATGCGCACCGCGCAGAGCGTGGAGCCGGTGCGGGTGGCGGCTTCCGGCAACCGCACCTGGTGGTGGTTCGAGGACGGCTTCTACTGGGAGTCCGGTGGGTACTCGGTCGCGGACGTCCTCGCGCTGATCCGGGACAAGCAGCGGCGCGACAAGGCGAGGCTGGAACGCGCGCACCTGCGCCTGAACACCGAACGGCGCGCGCCCGGCCGCCGCACCGCGATCCCACGGGAGGTCAAGAAGCGGGTCTTCGAACGCGACGGCGGGCGCTGCGTGGAGTGCGGGACGGACTTCGAGATCCAGTACGACCACGTCATCCCGGTCGTCCTCGGCGGCAGCTCGACCGAGGACAACCTCCAGCTGCTCTGCGCGCGCTGCAACCAGGAGAAGGGGGCTGACCTCTGATCCGGCACCGGTTTCCCGGCGTCACACCCCCGCGCGGAAGGTCCTGCGGTAGGTCAGGGGAGCGACGCCGATCGCGGCGTTGAGGTGCTGGCGCAGCGAGGCCGCCGTGGCGAAGCCGACTTGCGTGGCGATCTCGTCGATCGGCAGGTCGCTGGACTCCAGCAGGTGGCGGGCTCGCGCCACGCGCTGCTGGGTGAGCCACCGGCCGGGGCTGGTGCCCACCTCGTCGCGGAACCGGCGGGCGAACGTGCGGCCGCTCATCCGCGCGTGCTCGGCCAGGTCGGCCAGCGCCAGCGGCTGGTGCAGGTGCGCGAGCGCCCACGCGCGGGTCGCCGCGGTGCTGGACTCCGCGGGGTCGGGCACCGGGTGCTCGATGTACTGGGCCTGGCCGCCGTCGCGCCACGGCGGCACCACGCACAGCCGAGCCACCTGGTTGGCGACTTCGCTGCCGTGGTCGCTGCGCACGATGTGCAGGCACACGTCCACGCCCGAGGCCGCGCCCGCCGAGGTCAGCACGTCACCGTCGTCGATGAACAGCACGTCCGGGTCCAGCTGGACCGCGGGGAACCAGCGGCGGAACTGGTCGGTCAGGCACCAGTGCGTGGTCGCCGGGCGGCCGTCGAGCATGCCCGCCGCGGCCAGCGCGAACGCGCCCGTGCAGATCGACACGATGCGGGTGCCCGGTCGGATCATCCCGAGCGCGTCGGCCACCGGCTGCGGCAGCTCGGTGGTGAGCAGGGACATGTCGTAGGGCGGGATCACCACCGTGTCCGCGGTGCGCAGCAGTTCCGGGCCGTGCTCGACGGTGATCGTGAAGTCGGCTTCGCTGCGCACCGGTCGGCCGTCGACGGTGCAGGTGAGGACCTCGTAGCGGCCACCGGCGCTGCCGAACACGCGTTGCGGAACGCCGAGCTCGAACGGGTAGACCCCGTCGAGCGCGAGCACCACGACCCGATGCATGGCACGATCCTATCGAATGTTGGCATTCATGCCATTCCACCGGCGGTCCGGGTGCGGCAGGCTTGAAGCATGAGCGAAACGATGCGCGCGATCAGGCAGGACGAGTTCGGCGGTCCCGAGGTGCTGCGCGAGGTCGAGCTGCCGCGCCCCGAACCCGGTCCGAGCCAGGTGTTGATCCGGGTGCACGCGGCCGGGGTCAACCCGACGGACTGGAAGCACCGGGCGCAGCAGCTGTTCCTGGGGAAGCCGCCCTACGTGCTCGGCTGGGACGTCTCCGGCGTGGTGGAGGCCGTCGCCACCGGGGTCACCCTGCACAAGCCGGGCGACGAGGTGTTCGGCATGCTGCCCTACCCGCACGGCGCCGGCTCGCACGCCGAGTACGTCACCGGCCCGGCCCGCGCCTTCGTGCGCAAACCGTCCGGAGTGGATCACGTGCAGGCGGGCGCGATCCCGCTCGCCGCCCTGACCGCCTGGCAGGCCCTGGTGGACACCGCGAACCTGCAAGCCGGGCAGCGGGTGCTGATCCACGCCGCCGCGGGCGGTGTCGGGCACCTGGCCGTGCAGATCGCCAAGGCCAGGGGCGCCCACGTCATCGGCACGGCGAGCGCTGGCAAGCACGAGTTCCTGCGCGGGTTGGGTGCCGACGAGCTGGTCGACTACCGGGAGGTCGACTTCGCCGAAGCGGTCAGCGACGTCGACGTGGTGTTGGACACCATCGCCGGTGACTACCGCAGCAGGTCGCTGCGCACCCTCAAGCCCGGCGGGCTGCTCGTCTCCATCCTCCCGTACGGGCGCGACCAGCTGGAGGCGGAAGCCGCGGAGCTGGGCGTGCGCGCCGAGCTGCTCCTCGTCGAAGCCGACCAGGCGGGGATGCGCGCCATCGCCGACCTCGTCGAGTCCGGGCAGCTGCGCGCGGAGATCGCCGGGACGTTCCCGCTGGCCGACGCGGCCAAGGCGCACGCGCTCGGCGAAACCGGTCGCACCACCGGCAAGCTCGTCCTGACCGCGCGCTGAATCACGCCACGGACAACCGCTGGCGGGTCTCGGTGACGCGCGGCGACCACGGGGCCAGCTCCTCGGCCTTGGCCAGCGCTTCGCGCGCGGCCGCGTTGTCGTGGCAGGCCATGTGGGCGCGAGCCAACGTGACGAGGTCGTCGGCGCGGGAGAGCGGCGTGTGGTTGTAGTCCGCGCCGGTCCGGGCGAGCCGGACGGCGGACTCCGGGTCGCCTTCGATCAGCGCCAACAGCCCGTTGGTGCCGCTGAGCTCGAACTCCGGGTAGCCGAGCTTGATGGCGTCCTCCAACGCCTTCTTCGCGGTCGGCAGCAAGGACTCCGCGGGCAGCTGCCCGGCCTCGACCGCCTTGAAACCGAGACCCGCCAACCCGGCGAGCAGGTAGGACATCTTGCGCGGCGGGAGGTCGTTCTGCTCCGACAGGTGCTTGAGCAGCAGCAGAACACCCGGCGCGTACTCGCCGCGCGCCTCCAGCACCGAGATCCGGCACGACGTCGTGGCGTTCAACCCGGGGTGCTTCTCGGTGAGTTCGTCGGCGAAGGACTCCGCCCGGTCGATCTCCCCGACGCGCAACGCCTCGTAAGCGCGGGCGGCCAACGGCGCGGCCACGAACTCGGAACGCTCCGCGCCTTCCAGGCGCGGCAGCGCGAAGAGCAACCACCCGGTCGAGGTGGTCAGCGGAACCCGCTGCGGCCACAGCTTGTAGAGCATCAGCGGCGTGACGGCGACGACGAAACCACGCCAGAACGCCGAATCGACCAGCAGCCAGCCACCCACGACCACCGCGACGCCGACGACGGCCGACACCAACCCCGCCAGCCAGCAGCGCAGGATCACCGGCGAGCGCCACGGGCCGATCTGGGCGCGCAACGTGATCGGCAGCGCCCGCAAGGTGAACGTGACCCGCCCGGGAGTCCAGGACGCAACCTCCCGCATGGCCCCGAAGATCACGTGCCGCACCCGCAGCCCGAAGACGACGGACCCGAGGATCAACCCGAGCTGCGTGGCCATCGGGAGCAGCACCACCCCGACGAGAGCCCCGGCCCACCCCACGGCGGTCCCAGCCAACCCGGTCCCGGCGATCGCCTCCACCGCACCGATGAGGACGGCCCCGACGAGCCCGGCCACGAACCACGGGCGGAACACCACATTCTGCGCTTGCACAAGGTCAGAAGCGTACGGGACGGGTTCGCCGCCCATGCCCGCTTTGACCCAGGACCACACCCGCCGCCGCTGTGAGCAAGGGAACCTTCCTGTCACCGGGCGGCCGCGAGGTGGTGGCTGGGGGCGCCTTCCTGAAAAGTCGGAAGGCCAGTGCTACCTGCGCGAGAACGGTTGGCCGCACGCCCAGCGCCCGAACCTGGTCGGCGCAGTGCCGACCGAGCCTGCGCGGACCTCCGGGGCGGAGATCTTCCTGCCACGCATGCCAGGTGGGGGCGTGAGGATGGGACCCTTCCTGTCATCCCAGGGGCGAGAGCGGGGGAACCTCCCGGCCATGGGTGGCGGGGAGGTTCCCCCGGCTCTCAGGTGGTGTCGGTCAGCTGACGGTGGTGGTGACCGGGAGTCCGGCCGCCTTCCAAGCCCGGAAGCCACCGGCCAGGTCGGTCGCCCGGCGCAGGCCGAGGCCCTTCGCCTGGGCCGCGGCGAGGCTGGACGCGTAGCCCTCGTTGCACACCAGGACCACCGGGCGGTCCGGGTGCAGGCCGTCGAGGCGGTGGCCACCGGACGGGTCCAGGCGCCACTCCAGGACGATGCGCTCGACCGTCAGCGCGCCGGGGATCTCGCCTTCGGCGAGCCGGTCGGACTGGGGCCTGATGTCGATGATCAGGCCACCGGCCTGCTGCAGTGCGAGCGCTTCCTGCGGGGACACCCGGGTCAGCTTCTCCCGCGACTCGGCCAGCAGGTGGTCGATGCCGAACGGGCCAGGGGCGACGTCGGTGCGTCGTTGGGCTGGGATGGCGGTCATCCGTGCTCCTCGAGTCGCTTGGTGGCGCGCTGGGGTGGGATCGGCGGGACCTCGGACAGGTCCGAGTAGTAGTGGACCGGCAGCAGTGGGGGCGAGTAGGCGTGCACGCTCGCCGAGTTCACCGAGCTGACGTTGCGGACCTGGTGGGCGCGGCCGCTGCCGAAGCCGATGCTGGATCCGACGTCGTGGTGCGAGGTGCGGATCGGGCCCGCCGGGTAGCGGTAGTCCTCCCGGAGCGCCCCGAAGAGCACGGAGAACGAGCCGGACGCCCCGCCGTGGTCGTGGGGTGCGGTGCCCTGGCCGGGTGCCCAGGAGAGCAACCACAGTTCCACGCCTGCGGTCAGGGCGAGCTTGGCCCACCAGCGGTTCTCGTCGTCGATGCGGACGATGTCGAGCAGCGGACCGGTCAGCTCGGAGGACACCAGGCTGGTCAGGTCGCGCAGCTCGCGGGGCGTCCACAGCGGGTGGTCGGGGCGGATCAGGTCGCGCAACAGGGGCAGGTCGAGGCCGGGGTGCAGCTCGACCTCGCCGGGTGCGGGCACGGGTTCGGTCGGGGTGTACTCGGACAGGTGGGCGGTGTGCTGGTCGGGCCGGTGCTGCTGAACAGCGCTCAAGGCGTGTCTCCAGTTCGTGTCTTGCGGGTGGCACGGCACGACACGACCGCCGCCGGACGTGGCGGGGGAGGTGGAGTGGAGGGATTCGTCGAGCCGCGCGAGGACCTGGAAAGCGGTGGAGCCGCTTCAGCAACAGGCGGCGGTGACGACCCGGAACAGGTCGATCACGCGATCGCGGGTGAGCAACGAATCGGACACGTCAGCGATCGTGGCACGGCCAGGTGGGCTGCGCCAGCACCACCGCAGCGTTCCCGGATGCTGGACGGCCACGTCGGCTGAGTCCTGGCCGGGCGTCACCCGGCCGAGCGAGGCGCTGGGTGCTCCCGCCCGCAGCCGCTGCGGTCGCGGACGGAACAATGGGGCGCGGAGCGGACCCGCCGGCGGCCTGCGGCGGTCCTGGATCGAGACGAACCGGGGGCGCCACGCCCAGGCGCTGCGGTCAGTCACAGCGGGGAGGTAGACGTGGACGACCTGGTCATCCGGATGGATGGCGTCGGTGTTCGGCGGGGGAAGACCACGCTGGTGGCCGATGTGAACTGGTCGGTGGAACTCGACGAGCGCTGGGTGGTGCTCGGGCCCAACGGTGCGGGCAAGACGACCCTGCTGAAGATGGCCAGCACCGAGATGCACCCGAGCGAAGGCACCGTCGACGTGCTCGGCGAGCGGCTGGGCAAGACCAACGTCTTCGAGCTGCGCCCCCGCATCGGGCTGTGCTCGGCGGCCCTGGCCGCCCGCGTCCCCGGTGACGAGCTGGTCCGCGACGTCGTCGTCAGCGCCGGGTACTCGGTTCTCGGCCGGTGGCGCGAGGAGTACGACGACATGGACACCGACCGCGCCGCGGAGCTGCTCGAACTGCTCGGTGTCGCGCACCTGGCCGATCGCGAGTTCGCCACGCTGTCCGAGGGGGAGCGCAAGCGCGCCACGATCGCGCGCGCCCTGATGACCGATCCTGAGCTGCTGCTGCTCGACGAGCCCGCGGCCGGTCTCGACCTGGGGGGCCGCGAGGACCTGGTCGCGCGGCTGTCCGCGCTGGCCATGGACCCGGACGCCCCGGCGTCGGTGTTGGTCACCCACCACGTCGAGGAGATCCCGCCCGGCTTCACGCACGGCCTGTTGCTGCGCGACGGCCACGTCGTCGCGCAGGGCCTGCTCGACGACGTGCTCACCGAGGACAACCTGTCCAAGACCTTCGACCAGGACCTGGAGCTGCAGCGCAGCGGCGACCGGTACTTCGCGCGGCGGCGTGGCTGAGCGCTTCCCGGAGCGCGGGGCCGTGCTGAGACCCGGGACACAGCAGTTCCGGTGCGGTGCGCGATAGCCTGCCCGGCGAGGTGGCGGTTCGATGAGGAGGTTGCCGCGTGGGCGAGTTCGTCAGGCTTGAGGTGGACGGCGCGATCGGGACGATCCGGTTGGATCGGCCCAAGATGAACGCGTTGAACCGGCAGATCGAGGTCGAGCTGCGGGAGGTCGCGCTCGAGGCCGCCGAGCGCGACGACATCCGCGCCGTGATCGTCTACGGCGGGGAGAAGGTCTTCGCCGCTGGCGCGGACATCAAGGAAATGGCCGAGATGTCCTACGGGGACATGGCGCGCAAGGAGCAGCGCGGCCTGTCCGACGCGATGAGCCAGGTCGCCGCGATCCCGAAGCCGACCGTGGCCGCGCTCACCGGGTACGCCCTCGGCGGCGGCTTCGAGCTGGCGCTGAGCTGCGACCGGCGCATCGCGGCGGATGACATCAAGGTCGGCCAGCCGGAGATCCTGCTGGGTGTGATCCCCGGCGCCGGGGGCACGCAGCGGCTGGCGCGGCTGATCGGGCCGTCCAAGGCCAAGGACATCATCTACACCGGACGGTTCGTCGAGGCCCAGGAGGCGTTGGCACTGGGCATGGTCGACGAGCTGGTCCCGGCCGACGAGGTGTACGCGGCCGCGCGGCGCTGGGCCGAGCAGTTCGCCGGCGGCGCCGCCCGCGCCCTGGCCGCCGCCAAGGCGGCGATCGACGGCGGGCTGGACCTGGACCTGGCCAACGGCCTGAAGCTGGAGACGCACCTGTTCGCGGGCACGTTCGCCACCGAGGACCAGAAGATCGGCATGCGCTCGTTCATCGAGAACGGCCCGGGCAAGGCCGAGTTCACCGGCAAGTGATCCGGGCGGGTTCGGCGGCGGCCACGGCGCCGCCGCCGAGTCCGCACCACCAGCCCCACCGCGCACCACGGGCGGGATCGCCGGTGCGCTGTGAGGGTGGTGAAATTCAGCGGCAGGGTCGATGGTGCCTTCTCTATGCTTGTGCGGAGTATGGGTACGTCTGTGAAATCTCCGCTCGCTGATCTGCGGGACCGGTTGCCCGAGCTGATGCTGCACGACCAGCGTCGGCTGCGCCGTCGCATCGAGGGCGCGCGCAAGATCCGCGATCCGCAGGCCCTGCAGTCGGTGGCCGCGGAGATCACCGCCGACGTGGAGGCGGCCGAGCTGCGCGTCGAGAACCGGCGCGCCAACGTACCCGAGGTCCGCTACCCGGAGCGGCTGCCGGTCAGCCAGCGGCGGGACGACCTGCTCGCCGCGATCCGCGATCACCAGGTCGTCATCGTCGCTGGTGAGACGGGCTCCGGCAAGACCACCCAGTTGCCCAAGATGTGCCTGGAGCTCGGTCGCGGCATCAAGGGCATGATCGGGCACACCCAGCCCCGCCGGCTGGCGGCCCGCACCGTCGCCGAACGGGTCGCCGAGGAGCTCGGCACCGAGCTCGGCGACGCCATCGGCTACCAGGTGCGGTTCACCGAGCGCGCGGGTGAGGACACGCTGGTCAAGTTGATGACCGACGGCATCCTGCTCGCCGAGATCCAGCACGACCGGCTGCTGCGGCGCTACGACACGCTGATCATCGACGAGGCGCACGAGCGCAGCCTGAACATCGACTTCATCCTCGGCTACCTCAAGCAGCTGCTGCCGCGCCGCCCCGACCTGAAGGTGATCATCACCTCGGCGACCATCGACCCGGAGCGCTTCTCGCGGCACTTCGACGATGCGCCGGTGGTCGAGGTCTCCGGCCGCACCTACCCGGTGGAGGTGCGCTACCGCCCGCTGCTGGACGACTCGGACGAGGCCGAGGACGTGGTGCGCGACCAGACCCAGGCGATCTGCGAGGCGGTGGACGAGCTCTGCGCGGAGGGCCCCGGCGACATCCTGGTCTTCCTCAGCGGGGAGCGGGAGATCCGGGACACCGAGGACGCGCTGAAGCAGAAGAAGCTCGCGGGCACGGAGGTCCTCCCGCTGTACGCGCGGCTGTCGGCCGCCGAGCAGCACCGCGTGTTCCAGCCGCACTCCGGGCGGCGGATCGTGCTGTCCACCAACGTGGCCGAGACGTCGCTGACGGTGCCGGGGATCAAGTACGTCATCGACCCGGGCACCGCGCGCATCTCCCGGTACAGCTTCCGCACCAAGGTGCAGCGGCTGCCCATCGAACCGATCTCGCAGGCCTCGGCGAACCAGCGCAAGGGCCGTTGCGGCCGGGTCTCCGAGGGCATCTGCATCCGGCTCTACTCCGAGGCGGACTTCCTGTCCCGCCCCGAGTTCACCGACCCGGAGATCCTGCGCACCCACCTGGCCTCGGTCATCCTGCAGATGACCTCGTTGGGGCTGGGTGAGATCGAGTCCTTCCCGTTCCTGGAGCCGCCGGACCGCAGGCAGATCACCGACGGGGTCAACCTGCTGCAGGAGCTGGGCGCGCTGGACAGCGCGAAGACCGAGCTGTCCAAGCGGCTCACGCCGATCGGCCGCAAGCTCGCGCAGCTGCCGATCGACCCGCGGCTGGCCCGCATGGTGCTGGAGGCCGACCGCAACGGATGCCTGCGCGAGGTGCTGGTGGTCGTCGCGGCGCTGTCCATCCAGGACCCGCGCGAGCGGCCGACCGACAAGCAGCAGGCCGCCGATCAGAAGCACGCGCGCTTCGTGGACAAGGACGTCGAGTCCGACTTCATCACCTTCCTCAACATGTGGCGGTACCTGCGGGCGCAGCAGAAGGAGCTGTCGTCCAACCAGTTCCGCAAGCTGTGCCGCACCGACTTCCTCAACTACCTGCGGGTGCGCGAGTGGCAGGACCTCTACGGCCAGCTGCGGCAGATGGTCCGGTCGATGGGCCTGACGCTCAACGACCAGGAGGCCGACCCGGCGCGGATCCACCAGTCGCTGCTGGCCGGACTGCTCTCGCACATCGGGCTCAAGGACGTGGAGAAGAAGTCCGGGCAGCCGGGGCGGGGCGCCAACGAGTACCAGGGCGCCCGCAACGCCAAGTTCGCGGTGTTCCCCGGATCGTCGCTGTTCAAGAAGCCGCCGCGCTGGGTGATGGCTGCCGAGCTGGTGGAGACCTCCCGGCTGTGGGCGCGCATCGTCGCCCGCGTCGAACCCGAGTGGGTGGAGCGGCTCGCGCAGCACCTGGTCAAGCGCAGCTACAGCGAACCGCACTGGGAGAAGGACCGGGCCGCCGTGGTGGCCGCCGAGCGGGTCACCCTCTACGGCGTTCCGCTGGTGGTCGGCCGCAAGGTCAACTACGGGCGCATCGACCCGGAGCTCAGCCGCGAGCTGTTCATCCGGCACGCGCTGGTCGAGGGTGACTGGGAGACCCGGCACGCGTTCTTCCACGAGAACCGGGCACTGCTCGAAGAGGTCGAGGACCTGGAGGAGCGCGCGCGTCGGCGCGACATCCTGGTCGACGACGAGACGCTGTTCGAGTTCTACGACCAGCGCGTCGGCGCCGAGGTGGTCTCCGGTCGGCACTTCGACTCGTGGTGGAAGCAGGTGCGCCGCGAGCAGCCCGACCTGCTCAACTTCGAGAAGTCGATGCTGATCAACGAGCAGTCGGCTGCGGTGAGCGACCAGGACTACCCGGACACCTGGCAGCAGGGCGGCCTCCGGCTGGCGCTGTCCTACCAGTTCGAGCCCGGCGCCGATGCCGACGGCGTGACCGCGCACATCCCGCTGCCGGTGCTCAACCAGGTCGATCCGAGCGGGTTCGACTGGCAGATCCCCGGGCTGCGCGAAGAACTCGTCACCGCGCTGCTGAAGTCGCTGCCGAAGACCCTGCGCCGCAACTTCGTCCCGGCGCCCGACTTCGCCAAGGCGGTGCTGTCCCGCATCGAGCCCGTGGCGGCACCGCTGCTGGAGAGCCTGCAGCAGGGGCTCCAGCAGATGACCGGGGTCGCGGTGCCGAGCACCGAGTGGGACCTGGACAAGGTGCCGGACCACCTGAAGATGACCTTCCGCGTGGTCGACGGCAAGGGCCGCAAGCTGGCCGAGTCCAAGGACCTGGACGCGCTGAAGCGGAAGCTGAAGCCGAAGCTGCGCGCGGAGATCTCCAAGGCCGCCGACGACATCGAGCGGCGCGGGCTGCGCTCCTGGAGCTTCGGCGAGCTGCCGCGCACCTTCGAGCAGCAGCGCTCCGGGCACGCGGTGAAGGCCTACCCGGCGCTGGTCGACGACGGTGACAGCGTCGCGGTGCGGATGTTCGACACCGAGGAGGAGCAGCGCCGGGCGCTGTGGGACGGCACCCGTCGCCTGCTGCTGCTGAACCTGCCCTCGCCGGTGAAGTCCCTCCAGCGCGGCATGAGCAGCACCACCCGGCTGGTGCTGGGCGGCAGCCAGTACGGCGACCTCAACGCCGTGCTGGAGGACTGCGTGCGCTGCGCCGTCGACAAGCTGGTGGCGGACTGCGGCGGCCCGGTCTGGGACGAGGCGGCGTTCACCGCGCTGCAGGAGAAGGTCCGCGGGCAGCTCGGCGCGGTCACCGCCGCTGCGGTGTCCACAGTGGAGCAGGTGCTGGTCGCCGCGCAGCGGGTCGAGTCCACGCTCGTGGACCGGGTCAAGGTGCTGCCCGCCGAGTCCTACGCCGACATCCGGGAGCAACTCGACGCGCTGCTGCACCCCGGCTTCGTGACCGCGACCGGGTTCGCGCGGCTGCCCGACCTGGTGCGCTACCTGCGCGCGATCGAGCAGCGGCTGGACAAGCTCCAGTACCACCCGCAGCGGGACCGCGAGTGGATGTACCAGGTGGACGAGGTCGACCAGCGCTATCGGGACCTGCTGGCCGGGGTGCCGGAGGGACGTGCGCCCAGCGAGGCCCTGCAGCAGGTCGGCTGGATGATCGAGGAGCTGCGGGTCAGCCTGTTCGCGCAGTCGCTCGGCACGGCGTACCCGGTGTCGGTCAAGCGCATCAACCGCGCGATGGACAAGCTGACGCGCTGAGCGGATCAGGCGGCGCAGCACGGTGGTGGGCGACATGGTGGTGGACGACATGGGGGTTCCTTCCGGGCTCGACCTCGGGTGAGCGGTGCAGCGCGGTCCGGCAGGACCGGTGCGCTTCGCGCTGCCCGAGATCGAGTATCCGGAGTCGAACATCCGTTTGCATCACTCGACGGAGTGGAACCGCGGGGCGATTTTGGTGAAAACCCTTCGGAATGAACGGAATTCCGCCCGAGGAGAACGGATTCACCCGGTGTGGAACTGCGTTTGACCGCGCGGCGCTGACCCGTCGGCCGAGGACGGTGCCGCGCCTGCAGGTCAGGCGGGGGAGATGGTCACCCCGAGTGCGCCCGGGCCCGCGTGGGCGCCGAGGATCGCGCTCGTCTCCTCCACGGTGGCGCGGCGGACCTGGGGCAGCTGCGAGCGGAGCTCGTCGAGCACCTGCTTGGCGCGGTCGGCGAACTCGAAGTGCTCGACTCCGACGTCCACCGGGTTGTTGCCAGCCCGCTCGACGGCGGTGCTTACGGCCTTTTTGAACGCCCGCTCGGCCCCGATCGCCTTGGCGTGCTGGTCTATCACGCCTTCTTTGAGCGCCAGCACCGGCTTGATCGACAGGGCCTGCCCGAGGAACGCCTGCGCCCGGCCGATCCGACCACCGCGCTGCAGGTATTCGAGGGTGTCCACGTACAGCAGCTGCATCGTGGTGCGCAGGCGCCGGTCCAGCACGCTCATCACGCCCTGCGGGGTGGCTCCGGAGGCCGCGGCCTCGGCCGCGGCGATCACCGAGAACCCGAGGCTGAGGCCGACCAGCCGCGAGTCGACCACGTAGACCGGGATGCCGATCTCCGCCGCGGCGATGCGGGCGGAGTCGCACGTGCGGGACAGGCCTTCGGAGATGTGCACCGAGATGATCGCCTCGGCCCCGGCGGCCACCGCGTCGCTGTAGTTCCAGAAGAAGGCGGGCGGCGGCGGTTCCCCGGTGGCCACCGGCGTGCCCTGGCGCATGGCCTGGGCCAGCTGCGCGTGCGGCACCCGGCGCTCGTCGTTGTACTCGTCGCCGACCTTGAGCTCCAGCTGGACGATGGAGATGCCTAGCTGATCGGCGACGTCGAGCGGGATGGAAGCCGTCGAGTCCGTCACGATGGCGACGCGTTGCCTCATGCGGTCAGGCTACTAAGTAGTAAACATTCTTCATATCTGCCCCGGGGCGGGTCCGCACCACTGGCGCACCCGCCAGGTGGGAAAAGGTGAGTACCGTCACGGGTGGGGCCTGGTTGCCCCGGGGCTACCGGCCGGTAACATTACCGGTGGTTGGCATCACTGTGCTTTTCCCACAGGGGCATGGCAAGGTCAACCTACCCGGACCGCACAGCGCCGGGTCCGCAAGCAAAGCCGCTGGAGGGCCAGCGAGCGTCGTCAGTCCGCAGGAGGTCGAAGAGGGCCCATGAACATCGTCGTCCTGGTCAAGCAGGTGCCCGACACGTATTCCGAGCGGAAGCTCAAGGATGCGGATCACACGTTGGACCGCGAATCGGCCGATGCGGTTTTGGATGAGATCAACGAGCGCGCCGTGGAGGAGGCGCTGTTGATCAAGGAGGCGCAGGGCGGCGAGGTGACCGTTCTGTGCATGGGTCCGGACCGCGCCACCGACGCCATCCGCAAGGCGCTGTCGATGGGTGCCGACAAGGCGGTGCACCTCTCGGACGAGGCGCTGGCGGGCTCGGACGCCCCGGCGACCGCTCGCGCCCTGGCGAAGGCGATCGGCACCGTGGAGGGTGTCGACCTGGTCATCGCCGGCAACGAGTCGACCGACGGCCGCGCGGGCGCGGTTCCGGCGATGGTGGCCGAGGTCCTCGGCTGGCCGCAGCTGACCTACGCGCGCAAGGTCGAGACCGACGGCTCCAGCGTGAAGATCGAGCGGGAGACCGACGCGGGCGTGTTCACCGTGGAGGCCGCGGTGCCCGCGGTCGTGTCGGTGACGGAGAAGATCAACGAGCCGCGGTACCCGTCCTTCAAGGGCATCATGGCCGCGAAGAAGAAGCCGGTGGCGGTGCTGTCGCTGGCCGACGCCGGGATCGACGCGAGCGAGGTCGGGCTGGCCGGTGCCGCCTCGCAGGTGCTCGAGTCGGCGCCGAAGCCGCCGAAGTCCGGTGGCGTGAAGGTCACCGACGAGGGCGAGGGCGGCGTGCAGGTCGCCGAGTTCCTGGCTGGCGAGAAGCTGCTCTGAGTCGTTCACGGGTTTTCGAGGAGGCATAGTTTTCATGGCTGAGGTTCTGGTCCTCGTCGATCACGTGGACGGCGAGGTCAAAAAGGTCACCTACGAGCTGCTGACCGCGGCGCGCCGGATCGGTGAGCCGTCGGCGGTGGTGGTCGGCGAGCCGGGCACCGCGGGCAAGCTGGCCGAGTCGCTGGGCGCCCACGGCGCGGCGAAGGTGTACGCGGCGGAGTCGGCGGAGGCCGGGCAGTTCCTGGTGACGCCGCAGGTCGACGTGCTGGCCAACCTGGTCAGCAGCGCGTCCCCGGCGGCGGTGCTGGTTCCGGCGTCGATCGACGGCAAGGAGGTCGCGGGTCGGCTGGCGATCCGGACCGGTTCGGGTCTGCTGTCGGAGGTCGTGGACCTCGACGCCGAGGGCGTGGGCAGCCACTCGCTGTTCGGCGGCACCTACGACGCCAAGGCCAAGGTCACCAAGGGCACCGCGGTGATCACCGTGCTGCCGGGCAGCATCGAGGCCGAGCAGGCCTCCGGTGCGGCGGCGGTGGAGTCGGTGGAGGTCCCGGCGGCCTCCGGCGCGAAGATCACCGGTCGGCAGCCCGCCGAGGCCGGGGACCGCCCCGAGCTGACCGAGGCCAGCATCGTGGTCTCCGGTGGTCGTGGTGTGGGCTCGGCGGAGTCGTTCGAGGTCGTGGAGAAGCTCGCCGACACCCTGGGTGCGGCCGTGGGCGCCTCGCGCGCGGCGGTGGACTCCGGCTACTACCCGCACCAGTTCCAGGTCGGGCAGACCGGCAAGACCGTGTCCCCGCAGCTCTACATCGCCCTGGGCATCTCCGGTGCCATCCAGCACCGGGCGGGCATGCAGACCTCCAAGACGATCGTCGCGGTCAACAAGGACCCCGAGGCGCCGATCTTCGAGATCGCCGACTACGGCGTCGTGGGCGACCTGTTCAAGGTCGCGCCGCAGCTGACCGAGGAGGTCACCAAGCGCAAGGGCTGAGCGCGAGGAACCTGGAGGGCGGGTCGCACCGAGGTGCGGCCCGCCCTTTCCGCGCATCAGCCCGCCCGGGCCTCGTCCCGGCCGCGGCAGGCGAGCCGGTCGGCGCGCTCGTTCTCGGGGTGGCCGTTGTGGCCCTTCACCCACTCCCACTGCACCTCGCCGTGGCGCGCGCACTCGGCGTCCAGGCGCTGCCACAGGTCAGCGTTCTTGACCGGCTTCTTGGCCGAGGTCATCCAGCCGTTGCGCTTCCAGCCGCGCATCCACTCGGTGATGCCCTTGAGCACGTAGGTGCTGTCGGTGTGGATGCGCACCGCGGGCACCGGGCGGGTCAGGGCGGCGAGGCCCTCGATCACCGCCATGAGCTCCATCTTGTTGTTCGTCGTAGCGGCGTCCTTGCCGTAGAGCTCCCGCTCGTGGGCGCCGTAGCGCAGCACGACGCCCCAGCCGCCCGGGCCGGGGTTCCCGCTGCATGCGCCGTCGGTGTAGAGGTCCACGCGCTCGGTCGTTCGCTGCATGCCCGGGAATCTAGCCGGTGCCCGGGTGCGGCCGGGAGGTTCCCCGCGCGCCGCAAAATGGGCTGCGCGGGGGTGGCGCGCGGTGGCATGCTCGATCATCGTGCGGATCTTGTTCACCACTGCGCCCGGCTACGGGCTGACGTTCCCGGTCGTGCCGCTGATCTGGGCGGCTCGGGCCGCTGGGCACGAGGTGCTGCTGGCCACCACCGGTGAGATGGTCGATGCCGGGGCGAGGGCCGGGTTGCCGGTGGCCGATGTGCTGCCGGACCACGACGTGTGGCGGGAGCTGATGCGCGTCGCGCGCGAGGCGGAGCCGACGCCCGAGTTCGCGCGGTTCCTCGCGGCGCGCGGCCTGACCACGGCCTACGAGAAGATGCCCCAGGACGGCGGACCGTTCTCGCTGTTCACGCTGACGATGACGCAGGGCACCATCGAGGCGGGGCGGGCGTTCGGCGCCGATCTCGTCGTGCACACCACCGACCACCCGGCGGGCGCGCTCAGCGCGGTGGCGCTCGGGGTGCCGGTGCTGGAGGTCGGCAACCGGGTGTCCTGGTCGTCGCGGGACGGGAGCTCCAGCACCGGGCGGAACTTCTACGCCGACACCGAGATGTCCCTGGCGCTGCGGGCGCAGCTGGGCATCCCGGACGGCAAGCCGGAGGTGATCGCGCGGGTCGACCCGCGGCCGCCGAGCATGGGCGGGCTGGTCGACGACGAGCCGGACGTGGTGGACGGCCTGCCGTGGTGGCCGATGCGGTTCGTGCCGTTCAACGGCGGAGCGCCGGTGCCGGAGTGGGCGCTGCGGCGGGAGGAGCGCCCGCGCATCGGCGTCACGCTCGGCACCGTGGTGCCGGTGGTGTCCGGCACGAGCAGCCTGTCCGTGGTCGTCGAGGCGCTCGGCGAGTTCGACGCGGACGTGGTGCTGGCCGGGCGGGAGTCGGACCTCGCCGATGTCGCGCCGCTGCCGGAGAACGTGCGGGCGGTGGGTTTCCTGCCGTTGTCGGCGTTCCTGCCGACCAGTTCGCTGCTGGTCCACCACGGTGGTTCGGGGACCACGGCGGCCGCGCTGCACCACGGCGTGCCGCAGCTGGTGCTGCCCGCCTTCGCGGACAACCCGATGTCGGCTGAGATCGTCGTCAAGCGCGGTGTCGGCCTCTCCCACGATCCGACCACAGTGGACGTCGAGGCGGTGCGCTCCGCGGTCCGCGAGCTGCTCGAGGAGCCCGCGTTCGCCGCTGCCGCGCGCGAGGTGCGCGAGGAGATGGCGACCCAGCCGAGCCCGGCCTCGGTGCTGGAGCGCGCGGTGGCTGCCTTCCCCCGGTGATCCGGTCGGCCGGTTGCGCGGCAACCGGCCGTTCGGGGCAGCCCTTGCCTCCCGCACCAGGGGTTCACCGGAAGTTCCGGCGCCGTGCCCTCGTCCGGTGTGTTGGCCGTTCGCCGCGCGGCGGTACACCTGCGGCATGTCCGAGACGCAGCTGCTGGCCAGCGCCGCGCCGAGCGCGGCGGCCGAAGCCCACTACTCGCTGCTGGTCGCCCGAACCTCCGACGAGGTGCACGCCGCGCAACGCCTGCGGTACCAGGTGTTCGCCGAGGAGATGGGGGCCACGGTCACCGGTCGGGAGTTCGGTCTCGACCGGGACGCCTTCGACGACCACTGCGACCATCTCATCGTCCGCGAGGACAACTCCGGGGCGGTCGTCGGGACCTACCGGATGCTGCCGCCGGAGCGGGCGGCGGCTGCCGGGATGCTCTACTCGGAAACCGAGTTCGACCTCTCCGCGCTGGCCCCGCTGCGCTCCTCGCTGGTGGAGGCCGGGCGCTCCTGCGTGCACCCGGACCACCGCAACGGGGCGGTGATCGGCCTGGTGTGGACGGGGATCGCGCGGTACATGCTGCTGCACGGGCACCGGGTGCTCGCGGGGTGCGCGTCCGTGCCGCTCGACGACGGTGGTGTGCTGGCGTCGCACGTGTGGAACGCGGTGTCGGCCAAGCACTACGCGTCCGAGGAGCACCGCGTGGTCCCGCACCGGCCTTGGGAGCCGCTCGCCGTGACCGGTCGCGCGCAGCTCCCGCCACTGCTCAGGGGGTACCTGCGGTTGGGCGCCCAGGTGTGCGGGCGGCCCGCACACGACCCGGACTTCGACGTCGCCGACTTCTTCGTGCTGCTTGACCTCGACCGCGCGGACCAGCGCTACCTGCGGTTCTTCCTGGGCGAGGCGGCATGAACCACCCGTGGATGCCGGTGTCGCCGTGCGGTGACCAGTGCCTGCCGCCACGCGATCGTGACAGCGAGGTCGGGCTGCTGCGGCTGGCCCTCCGGCTCAGCGGGGTGGTCGCGCTGCTGGTCAGCGGGTGCGTGCTGGCGCTGGTGCTACCGGCGCTCGGGACGGTGCGCAGGCGGCAGGCGCTGGTGGCGTGGTTCCGGACGCTGCTGCGCGCCTTGGGCGTCCGGATGGTGCTTTACGGCGGGATGCCCGGTGGCGGTGCGTTGGTAATCTGCAACCACGTGTCGTGGCTGGACATCGTCGCGCTGCAGGTGCTGTGCCCGATGCGGATGCTGGCCAAGGTGGAGGTCGGGTCGTGGCCGCTGCTGGGCCCGCTGGCCGGTCGGGTGGGCACGGTCTACATCGACCGCGAACGCTTGTCGGCGCTGCCCGGCTCGGTGCGCACCATCGCCGACGAGCTGCGCGCCGGTGCCGTGATCGGCGCCTTCCCGGAGGGCACCACCTGGTGCGGGCGGGCGATCGGGCCGTTCCGGCCCGCGGTCTTCCAGGCCGCGGTCGACGCCGGGGCGCGGATGCAGCCGGTGGCGCTGCGGTTCCGCGACCGGACCGGGCAGCTCACCACGGCGGCGGCCTTCCTCGGGGAGGCGACGCTGGTCAGCTCGGTGCTGGCCGTCGCCCGCGCGCGGGGGCTGGTGGTCGAGCTGGTCGTGCTGCCCGAACTGCGCGGCAGCGATCGGCGGGAGCTGGCCAGGCGGGCGCAGGAGTTGATCGCGGCGGCCAGCGGGGCAGCGCACGGGCACCGCGTCGAGCGGCCCAGCCACGGGCTCGCCGCGTGACGTTGCTCTGAAGGGGTCGATTCGCGAGAACAGGTGGACTTGCAGCAGGGTTGAGGTTGCAGGGTGGGCTGGTGGCTACTGCCGAGGTGTCCCGCAGCGCTCTCTGGAATCCGCAACGTCGCACCTTCACCGCCGGGTTGGTCCTGGTCATCACACTCGTGGCGTTCGAGGCCATGGGGCTGGGCACCGCGCTGCCCACGATCGTCGCCGAGCTCGATGCGCAGCACTGGTACGCGTGGCCGTTCACCGTCTTCCTGGCCGCGAGCGCGTTCGGGACGGTGATCGGCGGCCGCCAGTCCGACCGCCGCGGCCCGGCGGTGCCGCTGCTGGTGGCCCTGCCCACCTTCGCGGTCGGGCTGCTGGTCGCCGGTTTCGCGCCGAACATGCTGGTCCTGCTGGTGGCGCGGGTGCTGCAGGGATTGGCCGGCGGGGTGCTGATCGTCGCGCTGTACGTGATGATCGCCCGCGTCTTCCCGGAGGAGCACCGCCCGGCCGCGTTCGGTGCGCTGTCCTCGGCGTGGGTGGTGCCCGCGCTGGTCGGTCCGGTGGTGGCGGGGGCGCTGACCGAGCAGGCGAGCTGGCGGTGGGTCTTCCTCGGGCTGGCTCCGCTGGTTTGCCTGGGCACCGTGATGCTGGTTCCCACGGCACGGCGGTTCGGCGCGCGTTCGGCGGGACCTCCGGCACCACGGCCCGGTTTGCCGCTGGCCGCGGTGGGTGCGGCAGGCGGTGTCGTGGCGTTGAACTGGGCCGCGCAGGACCTGACGGTGGTGGCGCTGCTCGTCGGCTTGGCCGGGGTCGTGGTGCTGGTGCCCTCGCTGCGCCTGCTGCTGTCCAAGGGCACCTTGCGCGCTCGCCCGGGCATTCCGGTGATGGTGCTCTCCCGGGGCCTGCTCTCCGGGCTGTTCTTCACCGCGCAGGCGTTCGTGCCCCTGGCGCTGACCGTGGTGCACCACTACTCGCCGACAACGGCGGGGTTGCCGCTGACGGTCGGCTCGCTCGGCTGGACCACCGGGGCGCTGTGGCAGAGCAGGCAGCGGGAGCTGCGGCGCGAGCGCGTGGTTGCGGTCGGGTTCGCGCTGATCGGGGCCGGTGCCGGTGGGCTCGCGCTGAGCCTGCCCGCGTGGGGGCCGCACTGGCTGGTCTTCGCGTGCTGGTTCGTGGCCGGGTGCGGGGTGGGCATCGGGATCTCCAGCACCTCGGTGCGGGTGCTGGCGCTGTCCGAGGAGGGCGATCGCGGATTCAACTCGTCCGCGCTGCAGATCTCGGACATGCTCGGCCAGGCCGCGTTGGTCGGTCTGGCCGGTGTGGTGGTCGCCGCGCTCGCCACCCCGGGGAACCCGACCGCGGGCGTCGCGCCGCTGGAGCTGGCGCTGCTGGTGGTGGCGGGACTGGCCGCTGCGGGGCTGTGGCGTGCCACTGGCAACCGGACGTCCTGACCAGCAGTCGGCCTGCATTACCCTGGACGGGCGATGACTTACCTCGACCACGCTGCCACCACGCCCATGCGACCGGGGGCGGTCGCGGCGCTCAGCGAGGCGTTGACCCGAACCGGCAACGCCTCGTCGCTGCACACCTCGGGGCGTCGGGCCCGGCGCGCGGTGGAGGAGTCACGCGAGGACATCGCCGACGCGCTGGGCGCCCGGCCGTCCGAGGTGTTGTTCACCGCGGGCGGCACCGAGAGCGACAACCTGGCGGTCAAGGGGATCTTCTGGGCCCGCCGGGCCGCTGACCCGGCGCGCCGCCGCATCCTCGCCTCGATGGTGGAGCACCACGCGGTGCTCGACGCCGTCGAGTGGCTCGCCGAGCACGAGGGTGCCGAGGTCACCTGGCTGCGCGCCGACGAGCACGGCCGGGTGCGGCCGGAGGTGTTCGAGGCGGCGCTGGCGGAGAACCCGGACGACGTGGCGCTGGCCACCGTCATGTGGGCGAACAACGAGGTGGGTACGGTCAACCCGGTCGCCGAGCTGGCCGCCCTCGCCGACCGCCACGGGGTGCCGCTGCACACCGACGCGGTGCAGGCCGTCGAGACCCTGCCGGTGGACTTCGCCGCCTCCGGCGTGTCCGCGCTGACCATGACCGGGCACAAGGTCGGCGGCCCGTACGGGGTGGGCGTGCTGCTGCTGGGCCGGGACGTCAAGTGCACACCCGTGCTGCACGGCGGCGGTCAGGAGCGCGAGGTGCGTTCCGGCACGCTCGACACCCCCGGCGTGCTGGGGTTGGCCGCCGCGGTGCGGGAAGCCGTCGACGCCCGCGGGGCCCACGCGCCGCAGCTGGCGAAGCTGCGCGACGACCTGGTCCGCGGCGTGCGCGGGGTGGTCCCGGACGTGGTGCTCAACGGTGACCCCGGGGAGGGCGCAGTCGGTGGCGGGCCGTCGCGGCTGCCCGGCAACGCGCACTTCACCTTCCCCGGCTGCGAGGGCGACAGCCTGCTGATGCTGCTGGACGCCAAGGGCATCGAGTGCTCCACCGGGTCGGCGTGCACCGCCGGGGTCTCCGAGCCCAGCCACGTGCTGCTGGCGATGGGGGCGGACCCGGAGGCCGCGCGGGGCTCGCTGCGCTTCTCGCTGGGGCACACCTCGACGGCGGCCGATGTACAGGCACTCACCGAGGCCATCGGGCCGGTGGTGCGACGAGCGCGTAGCGCCGGTCTGGCCGGGTTGCGCCGATCTTCGGCGGGGCGGACGGCCACCGCCACGGAGGTGTGAGGCGTGCGAGTACTGGCAGCGATGAGCGGCGGGGTGGACTCCGCGGTTGCCGCGGCGCGGGCGGTGGAGGCCGGGCACGACGTCGTCGGGGTGCACCTGGCGCTGTCGGCCAAGCCCGGCACGCTGCGCACCGGCGCGCGCGGGTGCTGCACCATCGAGGACTCCCGCGACGCCCGCCGCGCCGCTGACCTGCTGGGCATCCCGTTCTACGTGTGGGACTTCGCGGAGCGGTTCACCGAGGAGGTCATCGAGACCTTCGTCGGCGAGTACGCCGCGGGCCGCACCCCGAACCCGTGCCTGACCTGCAACGAGAAGATCAAGTTCGAGGCGCTGCTGGACAAGGCGGTGGCGCTGGGCTTCGACGCGGTCTGCACCGGCCACTACGCCCGGCTGTCCGTCGTGGACGGCGTGCCGGAGCTGCGCCGCAGCCGCGACGAGGGCAAGGACCAGTCCTACGTGCTGGCCTCGCTGACCGCCGAGCAGCTGCGGCACTCGATGTTCCCGCTCGGCGACTCGCTGAAGTCCGAGGTGCGGGCGGAGGCCGCCGAGCGCGACCTGGCGGTGGCCGAGAAGCCGGACAGCCACGACATCTGCTTCATCCCGGACGGCGACACCAAGAAGTTCCTGGAGACCAAGCTCGGCCAGCAGCCGGGCAAGCTGGTCGACGCCGAGACCGGCGCGGTGCTCGGCGAGCACACCGGCGTCCACGGCTTCACCATCGGCCAGCGCAAGGGCCTGGGCATCGACGCCCCAGCGGCGGACGGCCGCCCCCGCTACGTCCTGTCCCTGGAGCCGGTCTCCGGCACGGTCAAGGTCGGCGCGGCGGAGCGCCTGTCGGTCACCGAGATCGACGCCAAGCGCCCGATCTGGCCGTCCGAACAACCCCTCCTCGGCCCAACGGAGTGCGTGATCCAGGTCCGAGCCCACGGAGGCACCGCGGAAGCGGTCGCCGAAGCCGAAGGCGAAGGCATCCAGGTCCACCTCCGCCAGCCGCTGCGCGGTGTGGCCCCAGGCCAAGCGATCGTCCTCTACCGCCCAGACACCGAAGGCGACGTGGTCCTGGGCAGCGGAATCATCACCACCACCCGCTGACGGACCACGCCTCGATCACCTGTGGCCGCCCTCCGCCGTGATGAGCCCAGCCAGGTGGTCCGGATGTTCTTCGGTGAGCAGGTGTCCCGCCGAGGGGACGACGTCGAGTGGCAGGCCGAGGTCGCGCCGGGCGGCGCGGGCCAGCGGGCGGCTGGGGAAGTAGCGGTCGTTGGTCGCCGACGACGACCGCGCGTTGCACCCGCTGGTCCGCCACCACCGCGCGGGCGGGGTCCAAGCTCGAGCGCACGTGCCGGGCGACCAAGGTCATCCACTCCACCAGCTCCGGGCGGGGGACCTGGTCCGGTGCGAGCATCGTGGCCAGCAACCGCGCGCTGTCGGCAGCGCGGCGGCGGAGCAGCCATGACGAGGACGCGGCGAGGATCCCGGGTGTGATCCGGGCCCGGACCAGGCCGCCGGGGGACAGCAGCACCTGCCGCGAGACCAGCGGCGAGGCGGTGGCCAGCGTGATCGCCGCACCCAGCGAGTGACCGACGACCACGACCCCGGGTTTGGCGACTTGGTCGAGCACGTCCGCCAGCCACCGGCCGTACCAGGAGTTCCGCTGCGGTGCGGGGATTCGCCGACCGGTGCTGAGACCAGGTTGGCCGGGGATGTCGACCAGGACCACGCGGCAGCGGGCAGCGAGGGCGGTGGCCAGCGGCAGGCAGCTGGCCGAGCAGAGGTTCGTCCCGGGCACGAAGACAGCTGTCCGAGGTCCACTGCCAGCAATGGTCAGGTGCGTCGCGGCGCCGTTGGCGGTGATCAGGTCGCGCTGATGCGCTGTGGCCCACGCGTCGAGCTGATCGGTGCACCACCGCTCGATCGCCTTCTGGCCTTGCGCGGTTCGGTAGGTGTGGTTCATACGTGGCCCGGGAGGCTGAAGGCTACGTCCGCTCGGTCGATTCTCCTGGGCGGGGCTGCGGTCTTCGGGAGGTGTCGGCGGAGCTGGATCCGCAGCCACAGTTCCTTCGCGCCGTCGGTGAGGATTTTGCGGTGCAGGATCACGAAGTTTCGCCTCTCCTGTTCGTAGCGGCGGAACGGCGGCGGTCCTCCGGTACCACTCGCAGCGCTGGACCCAGCGAGGAGGAACCGACCAGGGGCGCGGGGGCGTCGGTCATGGCGGCCACGCTAGACCGTTGCTTACCGGTCGGCAAGTAACTTACCGGTCGGCAAGCACTAGGATCACCCGCGGAGGAGGACGCCGATGCCGAGGACACGGGTCGACACCAGCGCGGAGATCCGCGCGGTCGCCGCCGAGTTGTTCGCCCGCCAGGGGTTCGAGAAGACCAGCCTGCGCGAGGTCGCCGAGCAGCTCGGCATCACCAAAGCCGCGCTGTACTACCACTTCCCGTCGAAGGCGGACCTGGTGCGCGGCATCGTGCAACCGCTGCTCGACGACGTCGGGGAGGTGCTCGCCGCCAGCCGCGGGCGCGAGCCCGAGCAGTTCCTGGCCGGCTACTTCGACGTCGTGCTGCGCCACCGGCAGGTGTTCGAGCTGGTCATCCGGGATGTCTCGGCGTTGGCGCAGCTCGACCTGATGGAGCAGATGCTCAGCTGGCGCGAGCAGACCTACCACGTGCTGGTGGGTGAGGACGCCACGCCCGCCCAGATCGCCAAGGCGACGGTGGCGATCGGCGGGCTGCAGGACTGCGCGCTCACCGAGGGCCCGGTGGAGGAGTTCCGCGACGCGGCGCTGGCGGCGGCGATCGCGGCGCTGCGCAGCTGACCTTGCCGGACCGCTGGCGGCGGCGACATGATCACCGCATGACAGCGATTCACGTGACCGAGCGGGGAAGCGGCGAGCGTGCGGTCCTCGTGCACGGCTCGGGTTCCTGGGCGACGCACGACGCGTTCGGTTTCGGCGCGCAGCTCCCGCTCGCCGAGGACTTCCGGCTCGTGCTGCCGGACCGGCGCGGCTACGGCGGCAGCCCGGACGTCGAGCGCAGCGACTACGGGCAGGACGCCGAGGACATCGCCGAGCTGCTCGACGGCGGTGCGCACCTGGTCGGGCACTCCTCGGGTGGTGTGGTCGCGCTGCTCGCCGCGGCGCGTGCGCCGGAGTCAGTGCGGTCCTTGACACTGATCGAGCCCGCCTGCTTCCAGGTCGCTGCTGACGCGCTGCTGGTCGCCGCCGCGCTGGAACGCAACCGGGCGGCTGTCGCCTCGGTGCCGCCGGACCTCTCGGACGCCGACCTGGTGCGCCTCAACTTCGAGTCGGTGGGGTTCGAGGCACCCGAGCCGACCCCCGAGCTGGCACGCGCCACGCGGACCGCGCTGAACGAGTTCCCGGCCTGGGAGGCGGAGATCCCGCTCGACCGGCTCGGTGCGTTCCCGAGGCTGGTGGTCACCGGCACCTGGGAGGGCGCGCCGCAGGCCTACCGGGAGCACGGCGGCGAACCGATCATGGAGTGCGCGCGGGTCACCGCGGAGCGCATCGGCGCGGAACTGCTGCGGGTGGACGGTGCTTCGCACTGGCCGCACAGCCAGCGACCCGACCTCGTCAACGCGGCGCTGCGCGAGTTCTGGAAAGCGGGCGCACCGCGCGGTTAGTGTCTGGGATCACCCGCGTCGACTGGGAGGTCCCATGTCCGATCTTCGCGCCAGCACCGTTGCCGACGTCCTGCGCCGCAGCGCCGCACGGGTCCCGGATCGAGTCGCGCTGCGCTTCGTCGACAGCGCCGGGCGGGAGGCGGAGTGGACCTACGCCGAGCTCGACGACGCGGTCACCCGCGCCGCCGGGCTGCTGCTGGCCGCGGGCGCGCGCAAGGGCGATCGGATCGCGGCCTACGGCAAGAACTCCGACGCCTACCTGATCGGCTTCCTCGCCTGCGCGCGGGCAGGCCTGGTGCACGTGCCGATCAACTACAACCTGACCTCCGGTGAACTCGCCTACCTGCTGGCGCAGTCGGGCAGCAGCACCGCACTGGTCGACCCGGCGCTGGCGGGCAAGCTCGACGAAGTCCGCGCCGAGACCGCGGTCGAGCACGTGCTCCCGCTGCGCGACGACGAGAACTCGCTGCTCGCGCAGTGCAGCGCCGGTCCGGTCCCAGAGCTGGACGTGGACGTCTCCGACGACGACCTGGTGCAGCTGCTCTACACCTCGGGCACGACGTCGCTGCCCAAGGGCGCGATGATGACCCACCGCGCGCTGCTGCACGAGTACCTGTCCTGCCTGGCCGCGCTGGACTTCACCGAGGACGACCGGCCGCTGCACGTGATGCCGCTGTACCACTCCGCGCAGATGCACGTGTTCCTGCTGCCGAACCTGATGATCGGCTCCACCAACCGGCTGGTGGAGGTGCCGGAACCGGGCGATGTCCTGCGGCGCATCCAGGACGAGCGGATCAGCTCGTTCTTCGCCGCGCCGACGGTGTGGGTCGCGCTGGCCAACCACGCCGACTTCGCCGAGCGGGACCTGGAGTCGCTGCGCAAGGCCTACTACGGTGCCTCGATCATGCCCGGCCCGGTGCTGCGGCGGTTGCGGGAGCAGCTGCCGGAGCTCGGCTTCTACAACTGCTTCGGGCAGTCCGAGATCGCGCCGCTGGCCACCGTGCTGCGCCCGGAGGAGCACGACGAGCGCCCGGACTCGGCGGGGCGGCCGGTGCTGTTCGTGGAGGCGAAGGTCGTCGACGAGCAGGGCGAGGAGGTCCCGCCGGGGGAGTCCGGCGAGATCGTCTACCGGTCGCCGCAGCTGTGCACCGGGTACTGGGACAAGCCCGAGGAGACCGCCGAGGCGTTCCGCGGCGGCTGGTTCCACTCCGGTGACCTGGTGCGGCGCGACGAGGCCGGGTACGTCTTCGTGGTGGACCGGATCAAGGACGTGATCAACACCGGTGGGGTGCTGGTGGCCTCCCGCGAGGTGGAGGACGCGCTCTACGGGCACCCGGCGGTGGCCGAGGTGGCGGTGGTCGCGGTGCCCGATCCGAAGTGGATCGAGCGGATCGCGGCGGTCGTGGTGACCAAGGGCGAGGTGACCGAGGCGGAGCTGCTCGCGCACGCCCGCGGGCGGCTGGCCGGGTTCAAGATGCCCAAGGAGGTCCACTTCCTGGACGACCTGCCGCGCAACAGCTCCGGGAAGCTCCTCAAGCGGGTCCTGCGGGACCGCCTCAGCGGCTGAGCGCTCCGGGACGCCGGTCGGTGCGACGGGTGCGGGCTGTCGATAATGGCGGGGTGACTGACGCAGCTTGGGGCCCGGGGACCGCCACCACCATCGGGTCGATGCCCGGCACCGATCCGGTGGAGACCGCGCGCACCGTGGTCGGGGAGCTGCCCGACCTGGCGCCGATCCCGGAGCTCCCGGCCCGCGGTGTCGGTGCCGACGTCCTGGGCCGGACCGCGGGGCTGCTGGTGGACCTGGCCGTCGAGGTCGTGCCCTCCGGCTACCGGGTCGCCGGGCGCCCGGGCCGGGACCAGCAGCGCGCCGTCGACCTGCTCCGCTGGGACCTGGACGCCCTGGAGCAGGCGGTTGCGGAGAAGGGCGCGCCCCGCGCGGTGAAGGTGCAGGCGGCGGGCCCGTGGACGCTGGCGGCGGGCATCGAGCTGCACCGGGGCCACCGGGTGCTCACCGACCACGGCGCGCTGCGCGACTTCGCGGAGTCGCTGGCCGAAGGACTGCGCGAGCACGTGTCGCAGGTGGCCAGCCGCACCGGCTCCCGCGTGGTGGTGCAGCTGGACGAGCCGTCGCTGCCCGCAGTGCTCGCCGGTGCCCTGCCGACGCCTTCCGGCTACGGCAAGGTGCCCGCTGTCCCGGAACCCGACGCGCAGCGCCTGCTCGGCGAGGTGGTCGAAAAGCTCGCGTCGGCAACGGGTTCACCGGTGATCGTGCACTGCTGCGCCAAGCGGCCCCCGGTCGCGCTGCTGCGCCGCGCCGGTGCGGGTGCGATCGCGCTGGACGCCTCCGGGCTCGGTGACGTCTCAGGTGCCTTCGCCGACGAACTTGGCGAAGCCTGGGAGGAGGGGACCACCCTGTTCCTCGGCCTGGTCCCCAGCACCGAACCGGCGAACGCGGCCCTGCGCACCCTCGCCCAACCGGCGTTCGACCTGGCCTCCCGCCTCGGCTTCGCCCGCAGGGCCCTCGCCGAGCGCAGCGTCCCCACCCCGACCTGCGGCCTCGCCGGAGCCACCCCGGCCTGGGCCCGGCGAGCGATCGCACTCACCAACGACCTGGCCAAGCTCTTCGCCGACGAATCAGACCAGTAGCAACCGCCCCCGGGTCGGGGACCGACGATCGTCGTGGACCAAGTGGCGCAACTTGCCGCCACCGAGGGGAGTCCTCTGTGGACCGGGGCCGGGGACCGGGGCACCGCGCGGGTGCGTCTTTTCCCGATTCGCCGGTGAGGGCCTTCGTACGCTGGTAGGAAGGGGACGTGGGCAGCTACTGCGTCAGCGAGATCGAGCGCGCCGGGTGGGTTCGGCGCAGCATCATCCAGGAAGCTGCGTGCCTGACCCTCGTGCGCGGTGGCGACCTCGAGCGGGTGGCCGAGGCGTTCGGGGCGGTCGCCGGGTTCGGGCGGGAGCTCGACGTCGACGAGTTCTGCGAGGAGGCCTTCGCCCACCAGGAGAAGCACCCGATGGTCGCGCTCAAGCAGGTCGGCGACTGGGTGCTGGTCATCGAGGACGGCGGGCAGCAGGGGCGGCGGCCGGAAGTGCTGCGGCGAGCCGCGGAGACCGAGGCCGTCTCGGTGTTCTGGGACGGCAGCGGGCTGACCCGCTTCTCGCACGCCGCGCGCGGCGAGCTGCGCACCGCGTTCGAAGCCGTGCTCCCGGAGTTCCGGGAGGGCACCGATCCCGACGGGCTCGAAGAGCTCCGCGGTGATCTGCCCTGGTCGCAGGCCGATCCGGTGGCTCTGATGCTGGCGCTGGCCGGTCGGATCACCGGGTTGCCGCCGGGGCCGGGCTGGCTGGCCGGGCGGCTGCGGACCTTCCCCGTCGCGCCCTGGCCGGACGACCTGGTGCCGGTCGCCGACCCGCTGGAGCACGTCGCCGGGTACCCGCCGGAGCTGATCTCCGCGCTGTGCGCGGCCGGTGAGCGGCCACTGCGGCGGGCCGCGGCGGTCATCGCGCGGCAGGTGGTCCTCACCGCCGACTGCGTCGACCACCCGGTGCTGCGCCGCACCACGTGCTGCTTGAGCACCGGTTCCCCGGTCGACCAGGCCGAGCTCGCGGCCGCGGTGCGGGAGTTGTCCTGGCAGAGCGTCCGCAGCCGCCCGTTCAGCAAGACCCGCACACACCTGCGGGCGGCGGAAGCGGTGCGCCTGGCGACGCACAGCGACCCACTCACCGCGTTGGCCGGGGTGCTGGGCGCGGCGCGGCAGGTGCGCGGCGTGGAGATCGGGGAGCTGGCGGGCCTCGTCGCGGCCGAACTGGCCGAGTGACCGCACAGTCCAGCGACTGCACCCATTCGGCCACGCGTCGCGCGACCCGACCGGCACAATGGGGGCATGTTCAGGTTCCTCCGCCGCCGTGCCGCTGAAGACGCCGCCGAACCGGTCGACGTGCACGCCGAGGCCGCTGCTCGCGCCGAGGTCTTCTGGCAGCGGTGGGACGACCTGCTGCCCGAGCTCGCCTCCGCGCTCGGCGACAGCGAGCCGCAGCGCGTCGAGAATTTGGTGGCCGACATGGTGGCCGCGGTGCACCCGAACCTGACCTTCGCCATCGAGCACGGCGAGCAGGCGGTGTACGCGCTGGTGCTCAGCGGCCAGGCCGACCCCGAGCTGCGGCCCTACACCGACGCCTGGATCGCGGCGGCGCCGACGCAGGACACGCTGTGGGAGTACCACGACTCGGTGCCCCCGGTGCCCGACCCGACCGAGGTCACGGTGAACCTGCGCGGCGAGAAGTACCCGCTCGGCGAGGTGCGGGTGGCCGCCCAGGTCGACGAGGCCGAAGGCGTGGTCGACGTGGCCGTCTACCACCCCGGGTTCAAGGCCCTGGAGGACAAGGCGCGCCGGGCGTTGACCTTCCTGCCGCTGGACGCCACCCTCGGTGAGCGACTGGCGGCCGACCGGCTGGGCCGGGTGGAGACCGCGGAACGGGAACCGGAGGGCGCGATCGGCCTGCTGGAGCTGCGCGAACTGGTGCGCGACCTGGACCGCACCGCCACCCCCGAATCCTGATCCCGCTGGCACCGGTGGTCCGGCCGGTGAATCCGCAGTTTCAATTGAAACTGCGGATCTCCGTGCGTGCGGATCGCAGTTTCAATTGAAACTGCGGCACCTGGAGCCCGGGCCCGGCGAGCCGCTGCGTGCCGTTGTCGGGGGCGCTCGCTAGTCTCGGGGCGTGACCAGCAAGGACGTGGACGACCGCAACCCGGAACGCGGCGCGGAGGAGACCGTGCCGACCGACCCCGCCGCCGGTCGGGCGGCCGAGGGCGTCGAGGACGTGCCCGCCGACGTGCGCGAGCGCTACGCGGAGCTCGCCGAGGAGGTCCGCGGCCACCAGTTCCGCTACTACGTGCTCGACTCGCCGACCATCTCCGACGGCGAGTTCGACGAGCTGTTCGCGCAGCTGCAGCAGCTGGAGGCCGAGCACCCGGCCTTGCAGGCACCCGACTCGCCGACGCAGGTCGTCGGCGGCACCTTCTCCACCGAGTTCACCCCCGTCGCGCACCTCGAGCGGATGCTGAGCCTGGACAACGCGTTCAGCACCGAGGAGCTGCAGGCCTGGGTCGAGCGGGTGGAGCGCGAAGTCGGCGGCGACGCGCACTACCTGTGCGAGCTCAAGATCGACGGCCTGGCGATCAACCTGCTGTACCGGGACGGGCGGCTGGAGCGGGCGCTGACCCGCGGTGACGGCCGCACCGGTGAGGACGTCACGCTCAACGTGCGCACCATGGCCGACGTGCCCGAGCAGCTCACCGGCAGCGACGAATACCCGGTGCCCGCGCTGGTCGAGGTGCGCGGCGAGGTGTTCTTCCGCGTCGACGAGTTCGCCGAGCTCAACGCCGGGCTGGTGGAGGCGGGTAAGCCGCCGTTCGCCAACCCGCGCAACGCCGCCGCGGGCTCGCTGCGGCAGAAGGACCCGCGGATCACCCGGACCCGCCCGCTGCGGATGATCTGCCACGGCCTGGGCAAGCGCGAGGGCTTCGAGCCGCAGCGGCAGTCCGAGTCCTACGCGGCGCTCAAGGCGTGGGGGTTGCCGGTGTCCCGGCACACCGTCGTGCTGTCCACTGTGGAGGAGCTGACCCAGCACATCGAGCACTGGGGCAGGAACCGCGACGCCGCCGAGCACGAGATCGACGGCATCGTGATCAAGGTGGACGAGGTGCCGCTGCAGCGCCGCCTCGGCACCACCTCCCGCGCCCCGCGTTGGGCCATCGCCTACAAGTACCCGCCCGAGCAGGCCACCACGAAGCTGCTGGACATCCAGGTCAACGTCGGCCGCACCGGCCGGGTCACGCCGTTCGCGGTGATGGAGCCGGTCAAGGTCGCCGGGTCCACGGTGTCGATGGCGACCCTGCACAACGCCGACGAGGTGCGCCGCAAGGGCGTGCTGATCGGCGACCGGGTGGTCATCCGCAAGGCCGGTGACGTGATCCCCGAGGTGCTCGGCCCGGTCGTCGACGTGCGCACCGGTGACGAGCGGGAGTTCGTCATGCCAGCGACCTGCCCGGAGTGCGGGACGCCGCTGGCGCAGCAGAAGGAGGGCGACGTCGACCTGCGCTGCCCGAACGCCCGCGGCTGCCCCGGGCAGCAGCGGGAGCGGCTGTTCTACCTGGCCAGCCGCAAGGTGCTGGACATCGACGCGCTCGGCTACGAGGCCGCGGGTGCGCTGCTGAGCGCGGGCGTGCTCGAGGACGAGGGCGACCTGTTCGACCTCGACGAGCCGAAGCTGCTCAAGACGCCGCTGTTCACCACCAAGGAGGGCAACCTCTCGGCCAACGGCGCCAAGCTGCTGTCCAACCTGGAGACGGCCAAGGAGAAGCCGCTGTGGCGGGTGCTGGTGGCGCTGTCCATCCGGCACGTGGGCCCGACCGCGGCGCAGGCGCTGGCCCGCGAGTTCGGTTCGCTGGACCGCATCGAGGCCGCCTCCGAGGAGGAACTGGCCGCCGCTGACGGGGTCGGCCCCACCATCGCCACCGCGGTGCGCGAGTGGTTCGCGGTGGACTGGCACCAGGAGATCGTGCGCAAGTGGCGGGCCGCCGGGGTGCGGATGGCCGACGAGCGCGACGAGTCGATCCCGCGCACCCTCGAAGGCCTGTCGATCGTGGTCACCGGCACCCTGCAGACCTTCTCCCGGGACGACGCCAAGGAGCTGATCATGGCGCGCGGTGGGCGCGCGGCCGGATCGGTGTCGAAGAAGACGGCGTTCGTCGTGGTCGGCGACTCGCCTGGGTCGAAGTACGACAAGGCGGTGCAGCTGAAGGTTCCGGTGCTCGACGAGGACGGCTTCCGCGTGCTGCTCGACCAGGGACCGGAGGCGGCGGCGGAGGTCGCCCTGCCCGTCGAGGAATGACGGGTGGTTGTCGGGGCGTCTTGGCAGGATCCGCGGTATGACGACGATCCGAGTGGCCCGCCCGGCGGAGTACCCGGCGATCGGCGAGATCGCCGTGCGCGCCTACACCGAGGCGGGCAGCCTGCCCTCCGACGTCGACTACGCCCGGGTGCTGCGCGACGCGGCGGACCGCGCGGAGCGGGCCGAGCTGCTGGTCGCCCTGTCCGGGGACAAGCCGCTCGGCACCGTCACCGTGGTCCATCCGGGCACCGCCTACGCCGAGATCGCGCAGCCCGGTGAGCTGGAGTTCCGCATGCTGGCGGTCGCCCCCGAAGCGGCGGGCAACGGCGTCGGCCGCGCCCTGGTCCAGGCGGTCATCGACCGGGCCCGCGAGCAGGGCCTGGCGCGCGTGGTGCTCTGCGTGAAGGACACCTCGACGACGGCCCAGCACCTCTACCGGGGCCTGGGCTTCGAGCGCTGCCCGGACCGCGACTGGGTCCCGGCCCCCGGGGTCAACCTGCTCGCCTTCACCCTCGACCTCTGAGCCCCCTGCCCCACCGACCGGGCACCCCGTCGACGATGCGAGTTCACCGGAGCTCAGACGCCTGACCCCCGTTGAGCCGGCCTCGGTGAGATCACCCCGACGCGCCACCGGCGTGTCGGGCCCCAACACGCCGTAAGCCCGCAGTTTCAATTGAAACTGCGCCCGTCCCGTCTCGTCCGACGACTCGTCACCACTCCTGGGACGTGCGATTCCGATGGGATTGCGTGGTCCGTGGAGGCGCCGGGATGCTCCGGGCGTGCGGGTGCTCCGAGGCGCTCCGCGGGCCGAGGTGGGTCAGCTGTCGAGGACCACCGCGACGATGCCGGCGAGGTGGGCGAGGCGGGCGAGTTCCGCCGCGCGGAACATCGGGCCGCCCGGGCGGCCCGCCAGCAGGACCCGGTCCGGCTTGCCGATGGGGGTGGCGGCCAGCTCGGTGCCCAGCTCCCGCCAGGTCTCCGGCACCCAGGTGTCGTCGCCGTCGAGGATCGTGGCACGCGGCAGCGGCAGCCAGGGCAGCTCCAGGTAGCCCTCCTGCGGGGCGGAGGTGCTCGCCGCCAGCTGCTCGGCACCGCCGGAGCGGTGGCCGAACACGACCGCCCACCCGGACCGGATGATCTTGGGCACGCCCTCGGCGAAGATCTGCAGCCCGCGCGTGGGCTCGGCGGCGATCTCCTCGACCAGCTCGAGCTCGCGGTGGGTGTCCAGCACGCCCGCGTAGGGGCGGACCGCGTCGACGGTGACGCCTTCGACGGATTCGGCCGCGGTGATCAGCACGTCCGGCAGGCGCCCGGAGGGCAGCTCCACCACCAGGTCGTCGATCGCCACGCCGCCCACCCGTTCGACGACGTCGACGCTGAGGATGTCGGCACCGATCTCGCCGAGCGCGCTCGCCACCGAGCCGAGGTTGCCCGGCCGGTCCGGAATCTGCACCCGGATGAGGAAGGACACCGGACTCAACGCCTCCAGTTTCGTGCGCGACACCTCGCCGGTCGCGCTGCTCCAAGCGCACGGGGCCGCACCGCAGCGGCTCCTCGCACGAGGAACTGGCCTTGAAATTGTGGCAGATGCCGGTGGCTCGCGGTGCCACCGCCGTCCACGCAGTGGAACGATCGACGGCTCCCGGAGGTTCCCGGGGCGCGTCCGCGCCACCACCGCCGCGCTGCGGGACGCGCACCCGCGGGCGGTGCCTAGTGGCCTGGTCAATAGACTGGGCGGTACCCGTGAAACCGGACATGACCAGGGAGCCTTCGCAGTGTCCAAGATCTCCCGCGACGAGGTCGCGCACCTCGCCGGCCTGGCGCGGCTGGCCGTCACCGAGGCCGAGCTCGACACCTTCGCCGGCCAGCTGGACCAGATCCTCGATGCGGTGGCCAAGGTGGGCGAGGTCGCTGCGGACGACATCCCGCCGACTTCCCACGCCGTGCCGGTGACCAACGTCTTCCGCGAGGACGAGGTGCGGCCGGGCCTGACGCGCGAGCAGGCGCTCGCTGCCGCGCCCGCCGCTGAAGAGGACCGGTTCCGCGTGCCGCGGATTCTCACCGAGGAGGCCTGATGACGACCGCATCTGGCGGCAGCCTGACCGGGCTGACCGCGTCCGAGCTCGCCGCGAAGCTGGAGGCGGGTGAGGTCTCGTCGGTCGAGGTGACGCAGGCCCACTTGGACCGGATCGCCGCCGTCGACTCGGCCGTGCACGCGTTCCTGCACGTGGACACCGAGGGCGCGCTGGGCGCGGCCCGCCGCGCCGACGAGGACCGCGCCGCCGGGAAGGCCGCCTCGCCGCTGGCCGGGGTGCCGCTCGCGCTCAAGGACGTCTTCACCACCACCGACATGCCCACCACCTGCGGCTCCAAGATGCTGGAGGGCTGGGTCCCGCCGTACGACGCGACCGTGACCAAGCGGCTGCGCGAGGCGGGCGTGGTCATCCTCGGCAAGACCAACATGGACGAGTTCGCGATGGGCTCGTCGACCGAGAACTCCGCCTACGGCCCGACCCGCAACCCGTGGGACCTCAACCGCATCCCGGGTGGTTCCGGTGGCGGTTCGTCGGCGTCGCTGGCCGCGTTCGAGGCGCCGCTGGCGATCGGCACCGACACCGGCGGTTCCATCCGCCAGCCGGGCGCGGTGACCGGCACGGTCGGGGTGAAGCCGACCTACGGCGGGGTGTCCCGCTACGGCCTGGTCGCGTTCTCCTCGTCGCTGGACCAGCCGGGGCCGTGCGCGCGCACGGTGCTGGACGCCGCGCTGCTGCACGAGGTGATCGGTGGGCACGACCCGCTGGACTCCACCTCGATCGACCAGCCGGTGCCGCCGGTGGTGGCCGCGGCCCGGGAGGGCGCCGCCGGTGATCTCACGGGTGTGCGGGTCGGCGTGGTGCGCGAGTTCTCCGGTGACGGCTACCAGCCGGGCGTGCAGCGCGCGTTCGAGACCGCGGTGCAGCAGCTGTCCGCGCTGGGTGCGGAGGTCGTCGAGGTCTCCTGCCCGCACTTCACCTACGCGCTCCCGGCGTACTACCTGATCGCGCCGAGCGAGTGCTCCTCGAACCTGGCTCGCTTCGACGCGATGCGCTACGGCCTGCGCGTCGGCGACGACGGCGAGCGCAGCGCCGAGGAGGTCATGTCGCTGACCCGCGAGGCAGGGTTCGGCCCGGAGGTCAAGCGGCGCATCATGCTCGGCACCTACGCGCTGTCCTCGGGCTATTACGACGCCTACTACGGGCAGGCGCAGAAGGTGCGGACGCTGATCACCCGCGACTTCGCCGCCGCCTTCGAACAGGTCGACGTGCTGGTCTCGCCGACCACCCCGACCACCGCGTTCGAGATCGGCGAGCGGGTCGACGACCCGATGGCGATGTACCTCGCCGACCTGTGCACGATCCCGTCGAACCTGGCCGGCAACGCCGCGATGAGCGTCCCGTGTGGACTGTCCGATGAGGACGACCTGCCGGTCGGGTTGCAGATCATGGCCCCGGCGATGGCCGACGACCGGCTCTACCGGGTCGGGGCCGCGTACGAGACCGCGCGCGGTGCGCTCCGCGTGCCCGAGCTGGAGGTGGCGGTATGAACCCGAAGTTGAAGGCGGCGTTCCAGCTGGCCTCGGTCCTGTCCGCGGCGTTCGGCCTGCGGGCGAGCATCCGCTCGGCGCGGGAGAAGAAGGACAAGCTCGCGCTGGCGGACGCGTTCATCACCGCGGCCGGGCTGGTCACCGGCACCGCGCTGGCCGTGCGCGCGCTGCGCAAGGGCGAGGAGGACGAGAAGTGACCGCCGTCGCCGAGATCATGGACTACGACGAGGTCCTGGCCCGGTTCGACCCGGTGCTCGGCCTCGAGGTGCACGTCGAGCTGTCCACCCGGACGAAGATGTTCTGTGGCTGCGCGAACGCCTTCGGCGCGGAGCCCAACACCCAGGTGTGCCCGGTGTGCCTGGGCCTGCCGGGTGCGCTGCCGGTGGTCAACGGCAAGGCCGTGGAGGCCGCGATCCGGATCGGGCTGGCGTTGAACTGCCAGGTCGCCGAGTGGTGCCGGTTCGCCCGGAAGAACTACTTCTACCCGGACATGCCGAAGAACTTCCAGACCTCGCAGTACGACGAGCCGATCGTGCACGACGGCTACCTGGACGTGGTGCTGGACGACGGCGAGACCTTCCGGGTCGAGATCGAGCGCGCGCACATGGAGGAGGACACCGGCAAGTCGCTGCACGTGGGCGGCAGCACCGGTCGCATCCACGGCGCGAACCACTCGCTGCTGGACTACAACCGCGCCGGGGTGCCGCTGATCGAGATCGTCACCAAGCCGATCGTCGGCGCCGGTGCGCGCGCCCCGGAGGTCGCCCGCGCCTACGTCACCGCGCTGCGGGACCTGCTGCGCGCGCTGGACGTCTCCGACGTGCGGATGGACCAGGGCTCGCTGCGCTGCGACGCGAACGTGTCGCTGATGCCGAAGGGCGCGGCGGAGTTCGGCACCCGCACCGAGACGAAGAACGTCAACTCGCTGCGCAGCGTGGAGCGCGCGGTGCGCTTCGAGATGCAGCGGCACGCGGCGGTGCTGACCTCCGGCGGTTCGATCCTGCAGGAGACCCGGCACTTCGACGAGTCCACCGGGACCACGTCGGCGGGGCGCCGCAAGGAGACCTCCGAGGACTACCGGTACTTCCCGGAGCCGGACCTGGTGCCGATCGCGCCGTCCCGCGAGTGGGTCGAGGAGCTGTCCAAGACGCTGCCGGAGCTGCCGTGGGAGCGCCGCAAGCGCGCCAAGGAGCAGTGGGGCCTGTCCGACGAGGAGCTGCGCGACCTGGTCAACGCCGGGGCGCTGGAGCTGATCGCCGAGACGGTGGAGGCCGGTGCGCAGCCGGGCGACGCCCGCTCCTGGTGGGTGTCCTACCTCGCGCAGCAGGCCAACACCCGCGGGGTGGAGCTGGCCGACCTGGACATCACCCCGAAGCAGGTGGCGCGGGTGATCGGGCTGGTCGCCGAGGGCAAGCTGACCAACAAGCTGGCCCGCCAGGTGGTCGACGGCGTGCTGGCCGGTGAGGGCGAGCCGGACGAGGTCGTGGCGGCCCGCGGCCTGGAGGTCGTCTCCGACGACTCGGCCCTGCAGAAGGCGATCGACGAAGCGCTGGCGGCCCAGCCGGACGTGGCGGACAAGATCCGCGGCGGCAAGGTCCAGGCGGCGGGCGCGATCGTCGGCGCGGTCATGAAGGCCACCAAGGGCCAGGCCGACGCCAAGCGGGTCCGCGAACTCGTCCTGGCGGCCTGCGGCCAGTAAGCACAGCACGGAAGGGCACCTCCCCGCCGGAACCCGGCGCGGAGGTGCCCTTCGTGCTTCCCACCCTCAGCTGATGCGGGCGATGTGGCCGTCTGGGCGGATCAGGACGTGGGTGCCTGGGGTGACGTCGTAGGTGGTGTGCGCGGTGCCGTCGGGGTCCAGCAGTGGGCCGGTGCGGGAGATCCGGTGGGTGTGGACGTCCGGTGTGGGTTCCGGGGGTTCGGTGTCGAAGGCGAGGTGGGTCCAGTGGGGGCCGCGGAAGAGGTCGAAGAGGCGGACCTGCTTGCCGTTCTCGTCGCGCAGCGGTGAGTCCGGGGCGCGGTCCCCGGCGCGGACCGCGCCTGGTTCGGGGCGTTCGTCGTGGGAGAGCGGGCTGTCCCGGTAGGAGATGTGCAGCTGGTTCGTCCCCCGGTCGTCGCGGCGGTGGGCGTCCGGGTGGCCGTCGACGTGGCGCCGGAGGAGTTCCGCGCTGACGCCGAGGGCGGCCGCGGCGACCGGCATGCGCTCCGCCTCGTAGCTGTCGAGGAGTTCGGGGCTGCCGTCGGCGAGCTTCCAACCGAGGTTGTAGGCGTCCTGGACCCCGGTGTTGAGGCCCAGGCCGCCGGTGGGTGGGTGGACGTGCGCCGCGTCGCCAGCGAGGAAGACGCGGCCCCGGCGGAACTGCCGCACCATCCGGATGTTCGGCCGCCACACCGTGGACCAGGTCAGGTCGTGCAGGCGGAGGTCGGTGCGCCCTGAGTGCTCGTCGAGTAGCCGTTGCAGGGTGCCCAGCGGGTCGGCGGGGTCGGTGTCGCCGGTGAGCGGGGCGTTGCACTGGAACGCGTCCATGCCGGGCAGCGGGGTCAGGCCGATGCCGTGGAACGGGTTGTCCGCGGCACCGAACCAGTGGCCGCAGCTGTGGTCCAGGCCGGTGACCTGCACGTCGGCGAGCAGTGCGCGGATGCCCTCGTCGGTCTCACCGGCGAATTCCACGCCGAGGGCCTTGCGCACCGTGCTTCGCCCACCGTCCGCGCCGACGAGGTGCTCCGCGTGAACCGCTCCGGTGCTCAACGTCGCCGTCACGCCGTCGGGGTCCTGGTGGAAGTCGAGGAGTTCCACGCCCCGCTCGACGCGGACGCCGAGTTCGGCCAGCCGGTTGCGCAGGATCTCCTCGGTCCGCCACTGGGGCAGCACCCACGGGTTCGGGTGCGGGACGTCGGGTGTGGGGTCGACGGGGTCGACCATCCGGCGCTCGCCCACGTACTGGCCGCCGACGTGCGCCCGCAGCGGTACCACCGGTCCGCCGCTGCCGAGCACCTCGTCGAGCACCCCGAGGTCGTCGAAGACCTCCAGCGTGCGGGGTTGCAGGCCGTCTCCGCGTGACCCCGCGAACGGCGAGGTGGCCGCGTCGACGATGCGGAGGTCGACGCCGCGGCGGGCCAGTTCGATGCCCAGCACCAGGCCGGTCGGGCCTGCTCCCGCGATCAGCACCCGGGTGTCCATGCCCACTCCTCGTTGAATTGAGATTCAGTGAATTCAGATTCAGAATGATGCTTGCTAGCGTGCCCTGTCAAGGAACGGAGGTGTGATGGCGGACAGCCGCAAGGCCAGGGCCGCGGAGACCGAGGCCGCGCTCAAGGCCGCCGCGCAGCGGGTCTTCGACCGGCTCGGCTACCTCAACACCAAGATCACCGACATCACCGCCGAAGCCGGGCGGGCCGCCGGGTCGTTCTACAACCACTTCGGCAGCAAGGAGGACCTGCTCGAATCACTGCTGGCGGACATGCTCGCGGCCAGCGACCGGGAGGTCCACGCCGACGCCGCGCACGACGACGACTTCGCCAAGCGCGCGGCGATCCGCTGGCACGTCGCGCAGTACTGGCGGTTCTTCCGCGCGCACCGGACCGTCATCCTCGCGCTGGACCAGGCGGCCCTGGTGGACCAGCGGTTCGCCGACCGCCTCACCACGCTGCTGGAACCGGACCTGCGGCACCTCGCCGACCACTTCGCGGGGGTCTCGGACCGCCCCGCGGCCACCGCCCTGGCGGTCTCCACCCTGATGCGGCAGTTCACGCACGCCAAGCTGGTCCAGCAGCACCCCGCGGCCGCGGACCTCACCGACGACGAGGCGATCGACCTGCTGACCGACCTGGTCGACCGCGGCGTGAACGGCCGCTGATCAGTCCTTGCCGGCGGTCCCGCCCGACGGCGGCTCCAGGCGCAGCACCCGGTCGTCGCTGGAGACCGGTGCGCCGCCGTCCTTGTTCGAGGTGCCCAGCCAGATCAGGCCGTCCGGGGCGAGCGCCGCGGTGGAGAAGCGGCCGTAGGTCTTCTCCATGACCTTCGCGGGCTGGCCGGTGACGGTGCCGTCCGGTGCCGGGTTCAGGGTGTAGAGCGCGGCGGCGTCCTCCAGTGCCACCACGACGGTCGACGGGTCGGCTGCGCAGCCGGTGACGCCGGGGCGGTCCGACCACGTCCACGACGGCGAGCCCAGCGGTTCGCCGAGCTTCACCCGGAACAGCGCGTCCTGGCTGCCCAGGCGGTCGGTGACCCAGTAGATGCCGAGGCCGGGCGTACCGCACAGGCCACCGGGGTTGGTCAGGCCGGAGACGACCACCGGCGACTTCGGGTCCGGGTTGCCCTGCGCCGGTTCGCCGAAGCCGTCGATGCGCAGCACCTTCCCGGCCAGCGACTGCGGGTTGGCGGCGTTGCCGGGGTTGCCCGCGTTGCCGGTGGCGACCAGCAGTGCGCCCTGCCCGTCGTCCAGCAGCGCACCGGAGTTGCCGCTCGGGCCCTTGGGGATGCCGGTCAGCACCGGCTTCGGGCGGTCACCCGCGGCGACCCGCACGACCTGGTTGTCGCTGCCGGTCGTGATGTAGGCGTAGAACAGCTCGTCCTCGTGGTAGGTCGGGGACAGGGCCAGCCCGGTGAGCCCGCCACCGCCGCTGGCGTCGACCGGGATCCGGGCCAGCTCAACGGGTTTCGCGCCGCGCTCGACCCGCAGCACGCGTCCGGTGGCCCGCTCGCCGACCAGCGCGGCGGTGCCCCCGGGCAGCACGGCGATCGCGCCGACCGGGTCCAGGCAGGTCGCCACCACGGCGGGGTCGGGGTCCTCGCAGCCCACCGGTTCGGCGGGCTTGTCCGGGGAGGTGTCGGTCTGGGGCGGTGGTGCTTCGCTCTCGAACGACGGTTGGGGTCCGGCCTGGGGCTCCAGCGACGGCGGATCGCCCCACGGCCTGGTGTGCTCCTCGGGGAACTGCGCGCAGCCCGCCAGCAGCGTGCCGAGCACCAGGGTCGTGCTCAGCAGGACTCGACGTGTGCGTTTCGGGGCTGCCACGACGCCCGAGCCTAACGGCCGGCCGGTGAACCCGCGGTGAGCCTGCCGGGTTCCGCAGGGCGGAAGCGCCTTGCCGCGACCCCACCGGAATGGCGGAGGGATCAGGGGTGGGTGGTGCGGCGGCGGGGGATCGGGTCCGGGAAGGGCAGGCGGATGCGGGGGAGGTCCGGGGGCGGGGGGTCGATGCCCAGGCGGGCGCACTCGACCGCCTGGACCCGGCGCAGCAGGTGGGCGAGTTCCGCGCGGACCTCGTCGGGTGCTTCGAAGGGCAGGAAGTGGGAGGTCGGCAGGGTCCGCACCTGCGCCTGCGGGAGCCGGGCGACCGACTTCGCGAGGCTGTCGACGTCCGCGAGCAGGTCGTGGGCACCGGCGAGGACCGTGGTGGGGCAGGACAGGTCGCGGATGCGGGAGCGCACCGACGCGCTCCACGCGAGGCTCAGCTCGGCGTGCCAACGCCAGTCGTGCCGGAGCAGCCGCCGCAGCGCCGCGGCGAGCGCGGCACCGTCCGCCTCTTCCCGCAGCAGCCCGGAGTTCTGCAGCAGCCGACCGGGGAGGTCGGCCAGCGGCAGGTTGGCGGTGATCGATTCGAGGAAGTCGCCGAGCAGGTGCAGCGATGCTGTTCCGCCGAGCGCGAGCAGTCGCCGGACCGCCGACGGGACGCCGAGGGCGCGCAGCAGCGCGTCGGTGCCGAGGGTCGGCGGACCGGTCAGCAGCAGTGCGCCGCGCACCCGGTCTGGGAAGCGCTGCGCGAGTTCGACCGCCACCACCGTGCCGCCCGACCAACCGACCACGACGCAGGTTCCCGCTCCCGCCGCGTCGAGCGCGGCGATGGCGTCCTCGGCGTGATCACGTGGCGTGGCTGGGCCGTTCCGGGGTGTCCAGGTGAGCGTCCGGGTGGTGGAATCCAGCGAAAGGAGTTCGGGAGCCGCGCGGAGTTCCGGACACCGCAGCAGGATCGGCCGCGGGGCTTGCGGCCATTCCGAAATCCGCGTGCCGCCACCAGCGGGAACATCGAAGTCCCGGAACACCTGCCGCGTCATCGGACCATTCTGCCGCAAGGGCGGGAGGCGGTCTCGAAGCCATCACGGGTGGGAACGGGTTTGCGAGAAGGGGTCGCACGGTGGGGTGAGCATGCCCTAGCCTCGTCCGGCGTGAGGATTCACGACGATCGCCCCGGCGGTGCGGGCGGCTACCCCGACGATCGCAGCTATGGTGCGCACGCCCAGCAACCGGGGGCGAGCGCGCAAGGTGCCCGGAGCACGCAGAGCCTCGGCGCGCAGAAGTACGACTACTACGACGATGACGATGGCTACAGCGCCGCCGACGCCACGTCGTTGGTCGATCCTCGCGGCAGCGAGGAGGACGTCTACTACGACGACCTCGGCAACACCCGTCGGCCGTTCGGTTGGAGCGGCAGCACCGACCTCGGTCTGCTGGTGCTGCGGTTGGCGCTGGGAGGCATCTTCCTCGCGCACGGCGCGCAGAAGCTGTTCGGCGTGCTCGGTGGTCCCGGCCCGGAGGGCTTCGCCCAGGCGCTGGCCGAGATGGGCTTCCAGCAGAGCGCGATGCTCGCGCTGATCACCGGCGGCACCGAGCTCGGCGCCGGTGCGCTGCTGGTGCTCGGCCTGTTCACCCCGCTGGCCGCGGCCGGTGTGGTGGGGGTGATGGCCAACGCGATCACCCTGAAGCTCGGCGCCGGTTTCTTCGCCGCCACCGGTGGTTTCGAGTACGAGGTGACGCTCGGCGCGCTGGGCTTGGGCCTGATGTTCACCGGCCCCGGCCGGGTGGCGCTGGACCACGGGCGGGTGTGGTTCCGCCGCCCGCTGCTGTTCGGCTTCATCAGCCTGGTCATCGCCGCCGGTGCCGCAGTGGCGGTGGTGCTGCTGTTCCACCGGCCCTGACCGCAGGACCCGCAGAGCGGGGGTGCGCACACCACGTGCGCGCCCCCGCTCTGTCGTTGGTGCGGTGCCGTCAGCTCCGCCTGCGACGTCGTGCGGGCTCGACGATCTTCGACCGGATCCGGTAGTCGACCCGGATGCGGCGGTAGGTGACCCCGTCGTCGACGCTGCCGGGCAGGTTGTGCCGGACGCTGCCCGAGGCGGAGTCGCGCTCGGGGTGCCCGGAGAACTCCACTCTGGACTCCGGCGCTTCGGAGAAGCGCAGCTCTTCGGCCGTCACCCGGGCGACGAAGTCGATGTCCGGCTGGTCGGGTCCGGTCACCGGGACCGCTCCCGGCGGGTGGTGCGCGGTCGTCGCGGCCGTTCCTCGCGGCTCGACTTCCTGGTGCCCTCCCGGTCGCTGGACCTGTCCTCCCGCTTCGAGCTGCCACCGGTGGTCTCGCGCGCGGTGTCGCCGACGTCGCGCGCGGTCTCGGCCGCGCTTTCGCCCACGTCTTCGACAGTCCTGCCTGCGCCTTCGCCGACGTCGCGGACGGTTTCGCCTGCACCCTCGCCGACGTCGCGGACGGTTTCGCCCGCCCCCTCGCCGACGTCCCGGACGGCTCCGCCCGCCCCCTCGCCGACGTCCCGGACGGTTTCGCCCGCCCCCTCACCCACGTCGCGCACGGCTCCGCCTGCGCCTTCGCCGACGTCCCGGACGGTTTCGCCTGCACCCTCGCCCACGTCGCGGACGGCTCCGCCCGCGCCTTCGCCCACGTCGCGCACGGCTCCGCCTGCGCCTTCGCCGACGTCCCGGACGGCTCCGCCCGCCCCCTCGCCGACGTCCCGCACGGCGCTCCCCGCGCCTTCGCCCACGTCTTCGACGGCGCTCCCCGCGCCCTCACCGATCTCGCGGACCGCTCCGCCCGCTCCCTCGCCGAGCTCTTCGACGGCGCTTCCCGCACCCGCGCCGACCTCGCGGACGGCTCCGCCCGCTCCCTCGCCGACCTCGCGGACGGCCGACCCGAGCCCCTGCGTCAGGTTCTCCAGGATCTGCGGGTTCCGGTCGATGGTCTGCAGGACGCGCTCCAGGATGCTGGCGACGTTGTCCAGCCGGACCTTCAGCAGGGCCTGGGCCCCCACGCCCTTGATCTCCAGCCCGACGCGGCCGAGGTAGACGTCCGCGCCCACGTTGAGCTTGACCAGGTCGAGCACCTCCGCCTGCAGCGACACCTTCGCCCGCAGGTCCTCGACCTCCAGCGAGATCTCGTCCACCCGCAGGTCCGGGACGTCCAGCAGCACGTCGGGCTCGCTGCTGCCACCCCTGGTCGGCCGCTCCTCCGGCGCCAGCTCGTCGTCCTGGTCCGGCTCGTCGTCGAACTGGTCGTACTCGTCCTCGTCGGCCATGGCGCTACCCCTCTTCGCGTTGGCCTCCGCCACACCCCGGCGCGGCGCGCATCGGGGTGGCTGCGGACAGGAAAACACAGGTCAGGGGCCGCCGCTGGGTGCCGGGCACCGGGGGAGGGGCCGGAAAAGCGAGAACGGGCCCGCGTGCGCTGGGCCCGTTCTCGTCGGCGGGTCATCTCACCCGAGCAGTTCGCTCACTTGTTGACGTCCCGGACGGCACCGTAGGAGGCCGAGGTGGCCAGGCGGGCGTAGGCGCGCAGCGCCGCGGTGACCTTGCGCTCGCGGCCCACCGGGGTCCACGGCTGCTCGCTGGCCTCCATCTTGGCGCGGCGCTCGGCCAGCACCTCGTCGGCGACGAGCAGCTCCAGCTTGCGCTCGCGGACGTCGATGAGGACCTGGTCGCCGTCCTCCACCAGCCCGATCGCACCGCCGTTGGCCGCCTCGGGGGAGATGTGGCCGATCGACAGGCCCGAGGACCCACCGGAGAACCGGCCGTCGGTGATCAGCGCGCACTTCTTGCCCAGTCCGGAGCCCTTCAGGAACGCCGTCGGGTGCAACATCTCCTGCATGCCCGGGCCGCCGGCGGGGCCCTCGTAGCGGATCACCAGCACCTCGCCGGGCTGGATCTCCTTGTTCAGGATCGCCGACACGGCCTGCTCCTGGCTCTCCAGCACGCGCGCCGGGCCCTGGAAGTACCAGAGCTCCTCCTCGACGCCCGCGGTCTTGACCACCGCGCCCTCCTCGGCGAGGTTGCCCTTGAGTACGGCAAGCCCGCCGTCGGCGGTGTAGGCGTGCTCGACGTCGCGGATGCAGCCGCCCGCCGCATCGGTGTCCAAAGAGGACCATCGGTTGTCGGTGGAGAACGCCTTGGTGGTGCGCACCCCGCCCGGCGCGGCGTGGAACAGCTCGATGGCCTCCGGCGACGGGGACTCGCCGCGGATGTCCCACTTGGACAGCCACTCGGTGAGGCTCGCGCTGTGTACCGAGGAGACGTCGCGGTGCAGCAGCCCTGCGCGGTCCAGCTCACCGAGGATGGCGGTGATGCCACCGGCCCGGTGCACGTCCTCCATGTGGTAGTCGGAGTTCGGGCTGACCTTCGACAGGCACGGCACCCGGCGGCTGGTCTCGGCGATGTCGTCCAGCGTGAAGTCGACCTCGCCCTCCAGCGCGGCGGCCAGCGTGTGCAGCACCGTGTTGGTGGACCCGCCCATCGCCATGTCCAGCGCCATGGCGTTCTCGAACGCCTTCTTGTTCGCCACCGACCGCGGCAGCACCGACTCGTCGTCCTCGCCGTAGTAGCGCTTGGCGATGCGCACCACGGTGCGGCCCGCCTCCTGGAACAGCGCGCGGCGCGCGACGTGCGTGGCCAGCGTCGAACCGTTGCCGGGCAGCGCCAGGCCGAGCGCCTCGGTGAGGCAGTTCATCGAGTTCGCGGTGAACATGCCCGAGCAGGACCCGCAGGTCGGGCAGGCGGAGCGCTCCACCTCGCTGAGCCCGTCGTCGTCCACCGCGGAGTTCGCGGACGCCGCGATGGTGGTGATCAGGTCGGTCGGCGCCTGCGCCACGCCCTCCACCACGACCGCCTTGCCCGCCTCCATCGGACCGCCGGAGACGAACACCGTCGGGATGTTCAGCCGCATCGCGGCGTTGAGCATGCCCGGGGTGATCTTGTCGCAGTTGGAGATGCACACCAGCGCGTCCGCCTGGTGGGCGTTGACCATGTACTCCACCGAGTCGGCGATCAGCTCGCGGGAGGGCAGCGAGTAGAGCATGCCGCCGTGGCCCATCGCGATGCCGTCGTCCACCGCGATGGTGTGGAACTCCCGCGGCACGCCGCCGGACTCGCGGACCGCCTCGGCCACCACGTCGCCGAGGTCGCGCAGGTGCACGTGGCCCGGCACGAACTGGGTGTAGGAGTTGGCGATCGCGACGATCGGCTTGCCGAAGTCGTCGTCGGTCATGCCGGTGGCACGCCAGAGGGAGCGCGCGCCCGCGGCATTGCGTCCATGGGTAGTAGTACGAGAGCGCAGCTGAGGCATATCCACCTTCTCGTTCGGGAGAGCAACGCATTTCACCCGGCGCCGGACGAAGTTCTCCGCGGGAAAGCGCGATGACTTCCGCTCGAAAGCACCCGCCGCCGAGGGGACGCACCTTGTGGGCGCGGGGAGTGGCGGTGCCGCCGAGATTACTCCTGCGATTCCGGGTTGGGCAGCCGCCCACCGCTCATCACCGACAGGCGGGGCAGGTCGCGCACCCGCACCGCGGGCAGCGTGATCTCCTTACCGGAGGTCAGGACGGCCTTGAGCCAGCGGTTCTCGTCCAGGCGCAGCGAGGCGACCTCGTCCCAGTCGAACCGGCCGCCGCCCAGCGCGGTGCGCACCGCGACCTGCTGCGGGGTGACCGTGGTCCGGGTGCGCAGGATCCACCAGGCCAGGCCGAGCGGCAGCAGGTAGACCAGCAGGCCCCACGGGGAGGCGGCCCAGGCCAGCGGGGTGGCGCAGACGAGGATGGCGACCACCGCGAGCAGCGATACCGGGGTGATCCGGAAGGTAAGCGACTTCGGCAGCTTGGGCTGCTCGGGGCTGGCCTGGGGTTCGGCTGCCTGGTCGTTCTCGGGCTGCTCGGGTTTCTGCGGGGTCTCGCTCACGCCGTCGATGGTCTCACCTGCGGTTGCGCGGCTGCCACGGTCCCGTGGCCCGGTGCGGTTCCCACCGGGGCGGTGGCCCACTCGGGCGCGTCGTACGTCACACGGATGGCGCCCGAGTATGTGGTGACCTGCGGTGATGTCACGGTGCGGCGGCCACCGCGGTGTTCCAGGTGTCCACGATGCGGGAGGATCGTCCCGCATGGTTTGACGGGACGGGGCGCGCCGATTAACGTCCACACCATGCTGCGACTGCACGACATTCTCGTACTTCCCCGGCGCGTCGACGCCTAGGAAGTTCGCAGCGTCGACGCGCCAACCCTCGTGGGGCCATTTGTGGTCCGCGGGGGTTTTTTCGTGTCCGGCCCACCCTACCGACCTTGAGGCAGACCCGATGACCAGCGCCAACACCAGGCAGAATCCGGTCCCGGCGCCCCCGCCTGGACGCCGCCCCAAGCCCGCACCGCCCAGCGGTGCCCCAGTGAAGGTGACCGGTGCCCAGGCACTGGTGCGCTCGCTGGAATCCGTGGGCTGCGAGATCGTCTTCGGCATTCCCGGCGGCACCATCCTCCCGTCCTACGACCCGCTGCTCGACTCGCAGAAGGTCCGGCACGTGCTGGTCCGCCACGAGCAGGGCGCTGGCCACGCCGCCACCGGCTACGCCCAGGCCACCGGCAAGGTCGGGGTGTGCATGGCCACCTCCGGGCCGGGCGCGACCAACCTGGTCACCGCGCTGGCCGACGCGCACATGGACTCGGTGCCGATCGTGGCCATCACCGGTCAGCAGAGCACCGCGATGATCGGCTCGGACGCCTTCCAGGAAGCCGACATCTGCGGCATCACGCTGCCGATCACCAAGCACAACTTCCTGGTCACCAACCCCGAGGACATCCCGCGCACCATCGCCGAGGCCTTCTACATCGCCGCCAGCGGTCGCCCCGGCCCGGTGCTGGTCGACATCCCCAAGGACGTCCAGACCGCGAGCACCTCGTTCGCCTGGCCGCCGGAGATGAAGCTGCCCGGCTACCGGCCGACCAGCAAGCCGCACGGCAAGCAGGTCCGGGAAGCCGCCAAGCTGATCACCGAGGCGCAGCGCCCGGTGCTCTACGTCGGCGGCGGGGTGATCAAGGCCGAGGCGCACGCCGAGCTGCGCGAACTGGCCGAGCGCACCGGCATCCCGGTGGTGACCACCCTGATGGCGCGCGGCGCGTTCCCCGACTCGCACCCCCAGCACCTGGGCATGCCGGGCATGCACGGCACGGTCGCCGCGGTCACCGCGATGCAGCGCGCCGACCTGCTGATCGCGTTGGGCGCCCGCTTCGACGACCGGGTCACCGGCCAGCTGTCGTCGTTCGCGCCGGAGGCCAAGGTCGTGCACGCCGACATCGACCCAGCGGAGATCTCCAAGAACCGGCACGCGGACGTGCCGATCGTCGGCGACTGCAAGGACGTGATCGGCGAGCTGATCGAGGCGGTCGCCACCGCCACCACCGACCACGGCACCGCCGACCTGACCCCCTGGTGGGCGCAGCTCAACGACTGGCGCGAGCGGTTCGCGCTGGGCTACGAGTGGCCGGGCGACGGCAGCCTGTCCCCGGAGTACGTCATCGAGCGGCTGGGCAGGATCGCCGGGCCGGAGGCCATCTACGCGGCGGGCGTCGGCCAGCACCAGATGTGGGCCGCGCAGTTCATCGGTTACGAGCACCCGCGCACCTGGCTCAACTCCGGTGGCCTGGGCACCATGGGCTACGCGGTGCCCGCCGCGATGGGCGCCAAGGCGGGCGCCCCGGACAGGGTGGTGTGGGCCGTCGACGGCGACGGCTGCTTCCAGATGACCAACCAGGAGCTGGCGACCTGCGCCATCGAGGACCTGCCGATCAAGGTCGCCGTCATCAACAACGGCAACCTGGGCATGGTCCGGCAGTGGCAGAACCTGTTCTACGCCGAGCGCTACTCGCACAGCGACCTCGGCACCCACAAACACCGCATCCCCGACTTCAAGCTGCTCGCCGAGGCCTACGGGTGCGCGGGCCTGCGCTGCGAGTCCAAGGAGGACGTCGACAGCGTCATCCAGCGGGCGATGGAGATCAACGACCGACCCGTCGTGATCGACTTCGTGGTGGGCGCGGACGCCCAGGTGTGGCCGATGGTGGCCGCCGGGACCAGCAACGACGAGATCATGGCGGCGCGCGACGTTCGCCCGCAGTTCGACGACGAGGAGTGAGCGCGCGATGAGTCGACACACGCTCAGCGTGCTGGTGGAGAACGTCCCGGGCGTCCTGGCCCGGGTGTCCGGCCTGTTCTCCCGGCGCAGCTTCAACATCGAGTCCCTGGCGGTGGGCCCGACCGAGCACCCGGAGATCTCCCGGATGACGATCGTGGTCGCGGTCAACGACCAACCGCTGGAGCAGGTCACCAAGCAGCTCAACAAGCTGATCAACGTGATCAAGATCGTGGAGCTGGAGCCGGAGTCCGCGGTGCAGCGGGAACTGCTGCTGGTCAAGGTCCGCGCCGACGCGTCGGTGCGCAGCCAGGTCCTGGAGACGGTGCAGCTGTTCCGCGCCAAGGTGGTGGACGTCTCTCCTGAGGCGCTGACCATCGAGGCCACGGGTACCGCCGATAAGCTCGACGCGTTGCTGCGAATGCTGGAACCGTACGGCGTCCGCGAGATGGTGCAGTCGGGAACGATCGCGATCGGCCGTGGCCCGCGCTCCATCACGGCCACAGCAGTGCGCTGAAACCCCGCCACAGGCCGCGAGAACTGAAGAACCAAGCCCGATCTGCGCAGCGGGCCGGGAGCGGGACCTCATCGCCCGCCTGAGCTCCGGGATCGGCGAGCGGCTGCGCCGCTGGCCAAGCAGGTCGGAAGTCCTGAAAGGAAAAGCTGAACTCCCATGGCAGTTGAAATCTTCTACGACGCGGACGCCGACCTGGGTATCGCGCAGGGCCGCAAGGTCGCGGTCATCGGCTACGGCAGCCAGGGCCACGCCCACGCGCTGAGCCTGCGCGACTCGGGCGTCGACGTGCGGATCGGCCTGCCGGAGGGCTCCAAGTCGCGTGCCAAGGCCGAGGAGGAGGGCCTGAAGGTCCTGACCCCGTCCGAGGCCGCCGCCGAGGCCGACCTGATCATGATCCTGGCGCCCGACACCAAGCAGCGGGAGATCTACGCCAACGACATCGCGCCGAACCTCAAGCAGGGCGACGCGCTGTTCTTCGGCCACGGCTTCAACATCCGCTACGGCCTGATCCAGCCCCCGGCCGACGTCGACGTCGCCATGGTCGCCCCGAAGGGCCCGGGCCACCTGGTGCGCCGCCAGTTCGTCGACGGCAAGGGCGTGCCGTGCCTGATCGCGGTCGAGCAGGACGCCTCCGGCAACGCCCAGGCGCTGGCGCTGTCCTACGCCGCGGCCATCGGTGGCGCCCGCGCCGGCGTCATCAAGACCACCTTCAAGGAGGAGACCGAGACCGACCTGTTCGGTGAGCAGGCCGTGCTCTGCGGCGGTGCCTCCGCGCTGGTCCAGGCCGGTTTCGAGACCCTGGTCGAGGCGGGCTACCAGCCGGAGATCGCCTACTTCGAGGTGCTGCACGAGCTCAAGCTGATCGTCGACCTGATGTGGGAGGGCGGCATCGCCGGGCAGCGCTACTCCTGCAGCGACACCGCCGAGTACGGCGACCTCACCCGCGGCCCGCGGGTGATCGACGCCCACGTCAAGGAGTCGATGCGCAAGGTCCTGGGCGAGATCCAGGACGGCACCTTCGCCAAGGAGTGGGTGGCCGAGGACGAGGCCGGTCGCCCGAACTTCACCAAGCTGCAGGCCGAGGGCAACGCCCACCAGATCGAAGAGGTCGGCAAGAAGCTGCGCTCGCTGATGTCCTGGACGAACAAGTGACTTCGGGCCACTAGCCCCAGGTCTCAGCCGGACGCGCCCACCCCGCGCGACCGGTTGGCGCGAACGGCCCGGTGCACCCCACGAGGGGCACCGGGCCTCGTGCCGTCGCGGGAGCCTCCCGTTCACCAGGGGGCGGATCGTCGCTGCGGGTGAGGGCTACAGTGCGGATCGTGAGTGACAACGAGATCGTCGACGACAAGGCGCACATCCGCCACAAGCTGGACTTCTCCACCGCGGAGTGGATCACCAGCACCGACGACCCCGACGAGCCCGGCGTGGAGATCGCGTTCGTCGACGGCTACGTCGGCATGCGCAACGGCGCGGACCCGGAGGGCCCGGTGCTGGTCTTCACCCCGGAGGAGTGGGACGCGTTCGTCGCCGGGGCCAAGGACGGCGAGTTCGACGAGCCGTGATCCGGCGACCGCACTGACCGGTCCGCGGGAGCAGTGCGGGCGGCGGGGCTGCGGCGTCGGCCTGGCTCCGCCGACCACTGCCCGCCGGGAGGGCCACGACCGGTCGAACCCGGACGGGTTCACCCCGGGTGCACGAGCAGTTCGAACCACTGCTCCGATGTGGTGGCAATTCGCCCCACCGGACTCGTGCCGTCGTATTCGCACCCCGGTTGATCTGCGACAATGCTGGTGATCCGGATTTCCGGGGAGCATTCGCCGAACCGGTGATCCGGACAACACCCTTGTGAACACTTTCTCAATCTCCCGTTAAACTCCCCACCCGTCCGGGCACATCGTCGTGCCGACCGTGATCTTCCACTGGAGTTCGCCCGTGACCAACGCAAGCCGTCCTGTCGTCCTGATCGCCGAGAAGCTGGCACCGTCCGTGATCGACGCCCTCGGGGACGGTGTCGAGATCCGCAACGTGGACGGCACCGACCGCCCGGCGCTGCTCGACGCCGTCGCCGAGGCCGACGCGCTGCTGGTCCGCTCCGCCACCAAGGTCGACGCCGAAGTGCTGGCGGCTGCGAAGAAGCTCAAGGTCGTCGCCCGCGCCGGCGTCGGCCTGGACAACGTCGAGGTGCCCGCCGCCACCGAGCGCGGCGTGATGGTGGTCAACGCCCCCACCTCCAACATCGTCTCGGCCGCCGAGCACGCGATGGCCCTGCTGCTGGCGGTGGCCCGCAACGTCCCGCAGGCGGACGCGAGCCTGAAGGGCGGCGAGTGGAAGCGCAGCTCCTACGCGGGTGTCGAGCTCAACGGCAAGACCGTCGGCGTGGTGGGCCTGGGCAAGATCGGCCAGCTGTTCGCGCAGCGGGTGGCCGCCTTCGGCACCAAGCTGATCGCCTACGACCCCTACGTCTCGGCCGCCCGCGCCGCCCAGCTCGGCATCGAGCTGGTGTCGCTGGACGAGCTGCTCTCCCGCGCGGACGCGATCTCCATCCACCTGCCCAAGACCGCTGAGACGCTGGGCCTGATCGGCGCCGAGGAGCTGAAGAAGGCCAAGCCGGGGCTGCTGATCGTCAACGCCGCCCGCGGCGGCCTGATCGACGAGGACGCGCTGGTCGACGCGCTGCGCAACGGCCAGATCGGCGGCGCGGGCATCGACGTCTTCAAGACCGAGCCGACCACCGAGAGCCCGCTGTTCGAGCTGGACAACGTGGTCGTCACCCCGCACCTGGGTGCCTCCACCGCGGAGGCCCAGGACCGCGCGGGCACCGACGTGGCCCGCTCGGTGCGGCTGGCGCTGCGCGGCGACTTCGTGCCGGACGCGGTCAACGTCCAGGGCGGCGCGGTCGGCGAGGAGGTCCGCCCGTACCTGTCGCTGACCCAGAAGCTCGGCCAGCTGCTGGCCGCGCTGCTGGGCACCACGCCGAGCTCGGTGACCATCGAGGCGCGCGGTGAGCTCGCCGACGAGGACGTCTCGGTGCTGCAGCTGGCAGCCCTGCGCGGCGTGTTCGCCGGTGCGGTGGAGAGCCAGGTGACCTTCGTCAACGCCCCGCAGCTGGCCGAGGACCTGGGCGTGCAGGTCGAGGTCGAGACCTCCTCGGAGAGCCCGAACCATCGCAGCGTCGTCACCGTGCGGGCGGGGCTCTCGGACGGCCGCAGCGCCCGCGTCTCGGGTGCGCTGTCCGGCTCGAACCAGGTGGAGAAGCTGGTGGAGGTCAACGGCCGCCACTTCGACCTGCGGGCCGAGGGCAACGTGCTGCTGCTGGAGTACCCGGACCGGCCGGGCGTGATGGGCAAGGTCGGCACGCTGCTCGGCGAGGTCGGCGTGAACATCGAGGCGGCCACGGTCAGCCAGACCACCGAGCGCTCCGACGCGATCATGCTGCTGCGGGTGGACCGCCCGGTGGAGCCGGGTGTCCTGGAGCCGATCGGGGCCGCCGTCGGTGCCCGGATCGTCCGGACCGTGACCTTCGAGTGAGGTAGTTCCACCCCTGTTCCGCGAAGCGCGGGGCGTGCCGGATCTCCGGCGCGCCCCGCGCTTCGTCGTTGCCAGCGCTCGGTGGTTACTGCCCGGTCGGGTGACGGTTGCGGCGTTCCGTGATGTGGGATGTCCTCAGCGTCGAACCAGCGACCCCGGGTCCTCTCACTCTTTCGGGGGTCCCACAGTTCGGGAAGGTTCATCCACTTGGTGGGCCCGGCATGCCGCTGGCCGCGCCCATGCCGGTAGCCTTCGGCTCAACAGTTCGAGCCCCGCAGGTCGGGGTGGTTCTCGGGAGGTGTGTAGATGCGGCTCGCTGTGATCCCCGGCGACGGGATCGGGCCGGAGGTGATTGCCGAGGCACTGAAGGTCCTCGGTGAGGTCGTGCCGGATACCGAGATCACTCGATACGACCTGGGAGCCGCGCGCTGGCACGCGACGGGAGAACTGCTCCCCGAGTCCGTCCTCAACGAGCTCCGGCAGCACGACGCGATCCTGCTGGGCGCGGTCGGCGACCCGTCGGTGCCCAGCGGGATCCTGGAGCGCGGGCTGCTGCTGCGGCTGCGCTTCGAGCTCGACCACCACGTGAACCTGCGTCCGGCGCGGCTGTACCCGGGCGTGAAGAGCCCGGTGGCCGACCCCGGTGAGATCGACATGGTGGTGGTGCGCGAGGGCACCGAGGGCCCGTACGCGGGCAACGGCGGCCTGCTGCGCAAGGACACCACGCACGAGATCGCCACTGAGGTCAGCATCAACACCGCGTTCGGCGTGGAGCGCGTGGTGCGCGACGCGTTCGCCCGCGCCGCCGCCCGGCCGCGCAAGCACCTGACGCTGGTGCACAAGACCAACGTCCTCACCCACGCCGGTTCGCTGTGGTCGCGCGTGGTGGAGGAGGTCTCGCTGCAGTACCCGGACGTCACCGTCGCCTACCAGCACGTGGACGCCACCACCATCCACATGGTCACCGACCCGGGCCGGTTCGACGTGATCGTCACCGACAACCTGTTCGGCGACATCATCACCGACCTGGCCGGGGCCACCACCGGTGGCATCGGGCTGGCCGCCAGCGGCAACATCGACGCCACCCGCCGCAACCCGAGCATGTTCGAGCCGGTGCACGGCAGCGCCCCGGACATCGCCGGGCAGGGCGTGGCCGACCCGACCGCCGCGGTGCTGTCGGTGGCCATGCTCCTCGACCACGTGGGCCTGGCCGAGGCCGCCAAGCGGGTCGAGGCGTCGGTGGCGTTCGACCTGGCCACCCGCGACCACTCGGCGCCGGGGGCGACCTTCGCCATCGGCGACCGCCTCGCGGCCCTGGTCTCCTCCCGCGAGGTCGCGCCGCAGGCCTGACCGCACGACCACGAGGAGGGCGTCCCGATCCGGGGCGCCCTCCTCGCCTTCCGCAGCGACTGGCAGCGGGCCCCGCCGCGACCAGATCGTGGGAAGTCGTGGTCATCTGGTGGTCGGGTGCCGCGTTGTGGCAGCATGGGGCCGTGGCTCTCCGCAGCACGATCATTATTGGCGAGCGCGCCGGGTAGACGACTCCGCACCCCGGCGCGCTGACCTCTCGCATCCTGCGGGGGGTCTTTTTTGTTGCCTGCGCCGCCGCACCGACCCACCTCCGACGCCATCGGGAGAAGAACCAGTGACCCGCACCACCCCGGCCGGAACGCCCCTGGGCGACGACTTCCACGTCTACGACACGACCCTGCGGGACGGCGCGCAGCGCGAGGGCATCTCCTACTCGGTCACCGACAAGCTCGCCGTCGCGCGGCTGCTGGACTCCCTCGGCGTCGGCTTCATCGAGGGCGGCTGGCCCGGCGCGCTGCCCAAGGACACCGAGTTCTTCCACCGCGCCGCCGAGGGCGAGCTCGAACTCCGGCACGCCGCCCTGGTCGCCTTCGGCTCCACCCGGCGGGCCGGGGCCGAAGTGGACGAAGATCCGCAGGTGCAGGCGCTGCTGGACTCCCGCGCGCCGGTGGTGACCCTGGTGGCCAAGTCGGACCGGCGGCACATCGAGCGCGCCCTGCGCACCGACGTGGCCGAGAACTGCGCGATGGTCGCCGACACCGTGCGCCACCTGGTGGCCGAAGGGCGCCGGGTGTTCCTCGACGCCGAGCACTTCTTCGACGGCTACGCGTTCGACCCGGACACCTCGCTGCGCGTGCTGGAGTCCGCCGTGGACGCGGGTGCCGACGTCGTGGTGCTGTGCGACACCAACGGCGGCCAGCTGCCGCTGCAGCTCGCCGAGACCGTCGGCGAAGTCGCCGCGCGCACCGGCTTCCGCCTCGGGATCCACTGCCAGGACGACACCGGTTGCGCGGTGGCAAACAGCGTCGCCGCCGTGCAGGCCGGTGCGACGCACGTGCAGTGCACCGCGAACGGCTACGGCGAGCGGGCGGGCAACGCGGACCTGTTCGCGGTGCTCGGGAACCTGGCGGCGAAGCTGGCGATCCCGGTGCTGCCGGAGGGGAAGCTGCGCGAGCTCACCCGGACTTCCCACGCGCTGGCCGAGATCGCCAACCTGGCACCGGACGCGCACCAGGCCTACGTCGGCCAGTCGACCTTCGCGCACAAGGCCGGGCTGCACGCGAGTGCGATCAAAGTGGACCCCGAGCTGTACAACCACCTCGACCCGGCCGTGGTGGGCAACGGGATGCGGGTCCTGGTCACCGAGATGGCCGGTCGGGCCAGCCTGGAGCTCAAGGGCGCCGAACTCGGCCTCGACCTGTCCACCGCGCCGGACGCGGACACCGGCGCGGTCCGCCGGGTCAAGGAGCTCGAAGCGCGCGGCTGGTCCTTCGAAGCCGCGGACGCCTCGCTGGAACTGCTGCTGCGGCGCGAGATGGCCACCGCCGGGGGCGCCGACCCGGTGGAAGCGCCGTTCCAGCTGGAGTCCTACCGGGTGGTGCTCGACCACCGCTCCGACGGCGAGGTGATCGCCGAGGCCACGGTGAAGGTGCACGTCGCGGGGGAGCGGGTCATCGCGACCGCCGAGGGCAACGGACCGGTCAACGCGCTGGACGCCGCGCTGCGCGAAGCGCTCGTGCCGCACCTGCCGTGGCTGGAGTCGGTGGAGCTGGCCGACTACAAGGTCCGCATCCTCACCGACGCGCCGGGCACCGACGCGGTGACCCGGGTGCTGGTGGAGTCCCGCGACGGCGAGGAGGAGTGGACCACGGTGGGCGTGCACGCCAACATCGTCGAGGCCAGCTGGCTCGCCCTCTGCGACGCCCTGGTGTACAAGTCCTCCCGCGCGGTCGTCGCGCGCTGAGGCGTGCCTGGGCCGTGCGGTGCGCCGCGATTCCCATGCAGATCGCACGTCTGCTTCCCATGGGAGTCGCGATGCGCCGGGGCCGGGGACTCCGCCAGCGGAGGCGCTGGTGGGGCGCGGGGATAGGCTCTTGCTTGGATAGTCCACAGTTGATCGCGGAGGTTCGTCTTGCGCTTGGCACGTGTCGCCCACTCCGACGGGGTGTCCTTCGTGGCACTGGAGCCGGATCCGGCTGCGCCGCAGGAGAAGGTGCTCGCGGTCGAGATCGACCAGCACCCCTTCGGCGACCCCACCTTCACCGGGCGCAAGTGGCCGATGGCCGATGTCCGGCTGCTCGCCCCGATCCTGCCCACGAAGGTCATCTGCGTCGGCAAGAACTACGCCGAGCACGCGCGGGAGATGGGCGGTGAGGCACCCGCGCACCCGGTGATCTTCATGAAGCCGTCCACTGCGGTGATCGGTCCGAACACGCCCATCAAGCTGCCGCCGAGCTCCGAGCGGGTGGACTTCGAGGGCGAGCTGGCCGCGGTGGTCGGCCAGCCGTGCAAGGACGTCCCGGAGGCGCGTGGTTCCGAGGTGCTGCTCGGCTACACCATCGCCAACGACGTCACCGCGCGCGACCAGCAGCAGGCCGACGGGCAGTGGACCCGCGCCAAGGGCTACGACACGTTCTGCCCGCTGGGGCCGTGGATCGACACCGCCGTGGACCCGGCGGACCTGGCCATCCGCACCGAGCTGGACGGCGAGCTCAAGCAGGACTCGCGCACCTCGCTGCTGCTGCACGACGTCGGTGCGCTGGTGTCCTGGATCTCCCGCGTGATGACCCTGCTGCCGGGCGACGTGATCCTCACCGGCACCCCGGCGGGCGTCGGCCCGATGCAGGCGGGCCAGAAGGTCTCGGTGTCCATCGACGGCCTCGGCACCCTCACCAACCCCGTCCAGCAGGGCTGAGCAGGACCGCCCGCCCGGCTCAGCGCAGCGCTGCGCGGGGCGGGCGCTCCCGGACCGCGCCGTAGGCGAGGAAGTACGCCGGGACCTTGCTCAACCACGGGGCGCTCGAGATGGCCCGCAGGGGTAGCGGGAGCTGCGCGGTGCCGCCGAAGTCGATCTCGCCGCGCAGCGCCGGCTCGACCACGTTGTGGTGGATCACGCGCTGCAGCCGCTGGATCAGCACGGTCGTCGGCCACCGCCGCCGCTGCACCGCGGCGACGTGCTTGCGCTCTAGGCGCCCCTCGCGCAGCGGCTCGGCCAAGTGGCGCGCCGCCGCGACCGCGTCCTGCACGGCGAGGTTGATGCCGACGCCGCCCACCGGTGACATCGCGTGCGCCGCGTCGCCGATGCACAGCAGGCCCGGCAGGTGCCACTTGCGCAGCCGGTCCAGCGTGACGTGCAGCAGCTTGACGTCGTCCCAGTCCGCCACCAGCTCCCGCCCGGCCAGCCAGGGGATCTTGCGCACCAGCTCGGCGTTGAACTCCTCGATGGGCCGGTTGCGGCCCTGCGCGTCGGTGCCCTTGGCGATGATGGCGGCGACCTGGAAGTAGTCGCCACGGTCCAGCATCGCCATGAAGGTGCGGTCGCGGATCATGCCGATGGCGCCCACCGGGTCGTCCTGGTGGCGCGGCACCCGGAACCACCGGACGTCCATAGGGGTCGGGAAGTCGTGCAGCCCCAGCTCGGGCATCGCGCGCACGAACGACTTGCGGCCGTCGCAGGCGACGGTGATGGTGGCGCGGATCTCACCGGTGCTGCCGTCGGAGGTGCGGTAGCGCACGCCGTTGACCCGGCCGCCCTCGCGGACCAGCTCGGTCACCTCGGTGCCCATCCGCAACTCGAAGGTGGGTTCCTGCTTGCCCGCGTCGGCCAGCAGGTCCAGGAAGTCCCACTGCGGGACCATCGCGATGTAGTTGTACTTCATCCTCAGCTGGGAGAAGTCGCCGAAGGTGAACAGCTCACCGGTCTCGCCGATCGGCACCTGCACCCGGTCCACGCGGCGCTGCGGGAGCTCGGACAGCTGCTCCGCCAGGCCGAGGTCGTCGAGCAGGTGCAGGGTCGTGGGGTGCACCGTGTCGCCCCGGAAGTCGCGCAGGAAGTCGTGGTGCTTCTCCAGCACGGTGACCTCGACCCCGGCGCGGGCCAGCAGCAGTCCCAGGACCATGCCCGCCGGTCCGCCGCCGACGATGCAGCAGGTGGTTCGCTCCATCGCGATCCCTCCATTTTTCAACGCCTGTTGAATAAGGTCAGCATGCACCCGCCGGGACGTGCTCGTCAAGCGCCGCCCGCCGGTGGCTAGGCTTGATGTGTTATGAGCACGCCAGAAGCAGCAGCAACAGCCGACGCCAGGCCCGTCCGGGCCCGGTTCTGCCCCTCGCCGACCGGTGTCCCGCACGTCGGCCTGATCCGCACCGCCCTCTACAACTGGGTGTTCGCCCGGCACAACAAGGGCACCCTGGTGTTCCGCATCGAGGACACCGACGCCGCCCGGGACAGCGAGGAGTCCTACCAGGCGCTGCTGGACGCGCTGCGCTGGTTGGGCCTGGACTGGGACGAGGGCCCCGAGGTCGGCGGCCCCCACGGGCCCTACCGGCAGAGCCAGCGGCGCGACATCTACGCCGACGTCGCGCAGCGCCTGCTCGCCGCCGGTGAGCTCTACGAGTCGTTCTCCACACCCGAGGAGGTCGAGGCCCGGCACAAGGCCGCGGGCCGCGACCCCAAGCTCGGCTACGACAACTTCGACCGCGACCTCACCGAGGAGCAGGTGGCCGCGTTCCGCGCCGAGGGCCGCACCCCGGTGCTGCGGCTGCGGATGCCCGACCGCGACATCACCTTCACCGACCTGGTGCGCGGCGAGATCACCTTCCCCGCGGGCAGCGTGCCCGACCCGGTCCTGGTGCGCGGCAGCGGAGACCCGCTCTACACGCTGACCAACCCGGTCGACGACGCCCTGCAGCAGATCACCCACGTGCTGCGCGGCGAGGACCTGCTGTCCTCCACGCCGCGGCAGATCGCCCTCTACGAGGCGCTGCAGCGCATCGGGGTCACCAGCTTCACCCCCGAGTTCGGGCACCTGCCGTTCGTCATGGGGGAGGGCAACAAGAAGCTCTCCAAGCGCGACCCGCAGTCCAACCTGTTCCACCACCGCGACCGGGGTTTCCTGCCCGAGGGCCTGCTGAACTACCTGGCGCTGCTCGGCTGGTCCATCTCCGAGGACCGCGACGTGTTCACCCTCGACGAGATGGTCGAGGCGTTCGACATCGGGCGGGTCAGCGCCAACCCGGCGCGGTTCGACCAGAAGAAGGCCGACGCGATCAACTCCGCGCACCTGCGGGCGCTGGCGCCGGACGACTTCGTCGCGCGGATCGTGCCCTACCTCGTCGACGGCGGCGTGCTGCCCGCCGAGCCGACCGAGCAGCAGCTGGCGGTCGTGCGCGCCGCCGCGCCGCTGGTGCAGGAGCGGCTCGTGGTGCTCTCCGACGCGGTCGGCATGATGGGGTTCCTGTTCGCCGGTGACGACTTCGCCCCGGAGCAGGCCTCCGCGGACAAGGCGCTCGGCGAGGACGCCAAGCCGGTGCTGGAAGCTGCCATCGGTGCCCTCAGCGCGCTGCCCGAGTGGACCTCGGCGGCCATCGAGCAGGCGCTGAAGGACTCGGTCGTGGACGGCCTGGGCATCAAGCCGCGCAAGGCCTTCGCCCCGGTCCGCGTCGCGGTCACCGGACGCACCGTGTCGCCGCCGCTGTACGAGTCGATGGAGCTCCTGGGCCGCGAGGTCTCCCTCGCCCGCCTGAACCAGGCCCTGGGCGCCTGAGAGGCCGGTTCACGGCTGTTAGCGCGCCCCGTCGCAGCTGTCCCCGCGGACGCCGCGACGGGGCGCGCAGTGCTGCCCGCCGACCCGGCGTAGCCACGCCGAACCGCCTGACGCGCCCAAGCGGAAATGGGCCGACAGGATCACCGTGTTGGCCGAATCGGACGCAGCGTACAAACGCCTAGCCTCTCGGGGTGACATCCGCGCCGAAGCCATCCCGCACCCCTGCACCCGGACAGCTCAAAGCCGTGTGCCTCGACGTCGACGACACCCTGCTGGACAGCCAGCGGGCGGCGCGGCAAGGACTCCGGGAACTGCTCGGCACCGACCGGGCGTGGCCGGTCTGGGAACGCACCACCGACGACTACTACGCGCGGTACGTCAACCACGAACTCGACTTCGACGTGATGTGCGTCGAACGCACCAAGGCCTTCTTCGCCGCCTTCGGCGAGCAGATCGACGACGCCGAAGCCGCCCGCCGCGAAAGCCTCCGCATGGCCGCCATGCAACGCTCCTGGGGACTTTTCGCCGACGCCCGCCCCTGCCTGGACTGGATGCGCGACAGTGGCCTCCGGCTCGCCGTCATCACCAACGCCCCGAGCGCCTACCAGCGCAAGAAGATCGCCGCCGTCGGCCTCGCCGACACCTTCGACGCGCTCGTCATCTCCGGCGAAGTCGGCGTCGCCAAACCCGACCCGCGGATCTTCCACACCGCCTGCGACGCCCTCGGCCTGCGCCCCGACGAAGTCGCCCACGTCGGCGACCGCCTCGACACCGACGCCCAAGGCGCAGCCCGCGCCGGACTCCACGGCATCTGGCTCAACCGCGACCAGCGCGCTCCAACCCACGGCGGTGTGCCCGCCATCACAAGCCTGCACGAACTCCCCGAACTCCTCGTCGGCGACCTGGCAGCCCTGCCCGCACTACCCGAACTGGTCCGCTGAACCCGCCGCGACCTGCGGCGACCCCGAAACCCCACCCCCCATTCCGGGCCCCCGCGGCGATGGTCTAATATTCTTACCAACGCAGCGGACAGCAGTCCGGAAGCCGAACTCCCCGGGGAGATCGGAAAAAGGACGAACTGGCCGCGCGGCACCATGGGGTATGGTGTAATTGGCAGCACGACTGATTCTGGTTCAGTTAGTCTAGGTTCGAGTCCTGGTACCCCAGCGAGCAGCTCCGAAGCTCGGCACTGTCGAGCCGAAGATCGCTCAAGCGTGGTCCCGTCGTCTAGCGGCCTAGGACGCCGCCCTCTCAAGGCGGTAGCGCGGGTTCAAATCCCGTCGGGACTACAAGGGTGGGAGGGCCCTGTCTACGTAATGCGTAGACAGGGCCCTTTCCGTATTTGTATTTGGGGGGCCCGAGCCCCCCAAGCCCCCCACGGTGCGGGGGTTGCTCTTCTTTGGCTCCTTGCGTGGGGTGGGGGTTGGGCTGCTCACGGACCAGCTTTGCCTCGGGTTGGGTTTGGCGGGGTTGGCGGGGTGGCGTGGGTTGCCGGGGGGACTTGGTGGGGTGTCCTTGTTGGGCTGGCCTGGCCTGGCCTGACCTGGCCTGGATTGGCCTGGCTTGGCTTGGCTTGGCTTGGCTTGGCTTGGCCTGGGGGTTTCTTGGTTGTTGGGGGTGGGGTGGTTTTGGTTGGAGGGGGGTGGTGTTCGGGGGGTTTTGGGGGTGTTGTAGAGTTCTTCTCGTAGCGCGGTCCCGTCGTCTAGCGGCCTAGGACGCCGCCCTCTCAAGGCGGTAGCGCGGGTTCAAATCCCGTCGGGACTACGAAGAAGAGGGCCTCACCCGGGTTTGTGGGTGGGGCCCTCTTCGTTCTCGCTCGGGCCGGGGCCCTCGCGGACCTCCTTGCGAGGGATTGTGGAGCCGGAGTCATCACTTGGTGGGGTGGAGTGGTGACGATTGCTGTTTCGATTGGGATCGGCTCATCTCCGGACCGCCGGGTGCGTCGCGAACTACGCCGATTTCGATTGGAATCGCATACCGCGGGGTGACCACCGGGGGCTTTGGACATCGCGCAGCTCCGTGCCCCCTCATCCGCGAGTCCGCCCGGTATCACCACCGATCCTCTGGTGCCTCGCGCCCTCAATTCCCTCGGGCTCTCGGATGACATCCGATCCTCCGGCTCACACCGTCCCTGGTGGCTCGGCTCCTCGGTTCCTCGGTTCCCTCGGACCCTTCGGGCCCGGCCGGGGTGGCCGGGCGGGGCGGGTCAGAGGCGGTTTTGGAGGGCTTCTGCTGCTGCTAGGAGGTCTGCTGCCCAGCGGGCTCCTGGGCGGCGACCCATTCGGTCGATGGGACCGGAGACCGAGATCGCCGCTACTACTGCGCCTTGCGAGTCCTTCACCGGGGCGCTCACGCTTGCTACTCCTGATTCTCGTTCCGCGACGCTCTGGGCCCAGCCTCGGCGGCGCACCTCCATGAGGGTTCGCTCGCCGAAGACCGCTTCTGCCAGGACTGCTCTCTGGGTGGCCGGGTCCGCCCAGGCAGCCAGGACCTTGGCTCCGGAGCCTGCTGTCATCGGGAGGGCCGTGCCGACCGGGACCGTGTCGCGGAGGCCTGCCGGGGGTTCTGCGGTCGAGATGCAGAGGCGTTGCATGCCGTCGCGGCGGTAGAGCTGGACGCTCTCGCCCGTGATGTCCCGGAGTTTGGGCAGTACCGTGGTTGCCGCTTCCAGCAGGGGGTCCACCGCTCCGCCCGCCAGTTCCGCGAGGGCCGCTCCTGGGCGCCAGCGCCCGTCCGAATCCCTGCGCAGGAGGCGGTGCACCTCCAGGCCCACCGCCAAGCGGTGCGCCGTTGCCCTCGGCAGGCCCGTGCGGCTGCACAGTTCCGCGAGGCCGCACGGTTCGTTGGCGACGGCCTGCAGAACGGCCACCGCCTTGTCCAGTACTCCGATGCCGCTATGCTGTCCCACGTACCGATACTAGCTTCCCGGCATCTGGGAAGTCCACTCTGTGGGAAGACCCGTTCCGGGGTCTCGGCAGGCTCGACTGGGAGCAGCGATGGGAAAAACACTCGCGGAGAAGGTTTGGGACGCGCACATCGTGCGCCGCGGTGAGGGGCACGAGCCAGACCTGCTCTACATCGATCTCCACCTGGTGCACGAGGTCACCAGCCCGCAGGCCTTCGAGGGGCTGCGGCTGGCGGGCCGGGCGGTGCGCCGACCCGACCTGACGCTGGCCACCGAGGACCACAACGTGCCCACCACCGGGGTCGACCTGCCGATCGCCGACCCGGTGTCGCGCACCCAGGTCGACACCTTGCGGAAGAACTGCGCGGAGTTCGGCATCCGGCTGCACCCGATGGGCGACGCGGAGCAGGGCATCGTGCACGTCGTCGGCCCGCAGCTCGGGCTGACCCAGCCCGGCACCACCGTGGTCTGCGGGGACAGCCACACCTCCACGCACGGCGCGTTCGGCGCGCTGGCCTTCGGCATCGGCACCTCCGAGGTCGAGCACGTGCTGGCCACCCAGACCCTGCCGCTGCGGCCGTTCAAGACCATGGCCATCAACGTCGAGGGCACCCTTCGCCCGGGGGTGACCAGCAAGGACGTGATCCTGGCCGTGATCGCCAAGATCGGCACCGGCGGTGGGCAGGGCTACGTGCTCGAGTACCGCGGCGAGGCGGTCCGCCAGCTGTCCATGGAAGCCCGCATGACGATCTGCAACATGTCCATCGAGGCGGGCGCCCGGGCCGGCATGATCGCGCCGGACGACACGACTTTCGCGTACCTGAAGGGCCGCCCGCACGCCCCGCAGGGCGCCGAGTGGGACGCCGCCGTCGAGTACTGGAAGACGCTGCGCACCGACGACGACGCCACTTTCGACGCAGAGGTCACGCTCAACGCGGACGAGCTCACGCCTTTCGTCACCTGGGGCACCAACCCGGGCCAGGGCCTGCCGCTGGGCGAGCGGGTGCCGGACCCGGAGCAGATCGCCGACGAGGCCGAGCGCTTCGCCACCGAGAAGGCGTTGGCCTACATGGGCTTGGAACCGGGTACCCCGCTGCGCGAGGTCTCCGTCGACACCGTGTTCCTGGGCTCGTGCACCAACGGCCGCATCGAGGACCTGCGCGCCGCCGCGGACGTCCTGAAGGGCCGTAAGGTCGCCTCGGACGTGCGGATGCTCGTGGTGCCGGGCTCGATGAAGGTCCGCGAGCAGGCGGAGTCCGAGGGGCTGCACGACGTTTTCACCGCCGCCGGCGCGGAATGGCGTTCGGCCGGTTGTTCGATGTGCCTGGGCATGAACCCGGACCAGCTGACGCCGGGCGAGCGCAGCGCGTCGACCTCCAACCGCAACTTCGAGGGCAGGCAGGGCAAGGGCGGCCGCACCCACCTGGTGTCCCCGCTCGTCGCCGCCGCCACCGCGGTGCGCGGCACCCTGTCCTCGCCCGAAGACCTCGACTGAGACCCACCCACCAGGAGCAGTGACGATGGAACCGTTCAAGACGCACACCGGGGTCGGCGTCCCGCTGCGCCGGTCCAACGTGGACACCGACCAGATCATCCCGGCGGTCTACCTCAAGCGGGTCTCCCGGACCGGCTTCGAGGACGCCCTGTTCGCCGCCTGGCGGGCCGACGAGGACTTCATCCTCAACCAGGAGCCGTTCCGCGGCGGCAGCGTGCTGGTGGCCGGGCCCGACTTCGGCACCGGCTCCTCCCGCGAGCACGCCGTGTGGGCGCTGAAGGACTACGGCTTCCGGGTGGTCATCTCCAGCCGCTTCGCCGACATCTTCCGCGGCAACTCGGGCAAGCAGGGCCTGCTGGCGGCCCAGTGCGAGCAGTCCGATGTGGAACTGCTGTGGAAGCTGCTGGAGAACGAGCCGGGTACCGCCGTCACGGTGGACCTGGAGCAGCGGACCGTGCACGCCAAGGACCTCACGGTGGCCTTCAGCATCGACGACTACACCCGCTGGCGGCTGCTGGAAGGCCTCGACGACATCGGCCTGACCCTCCGGCACGCCGAGACGATCGACACTTTTGAGCAGTCGCGGCCGAGCTTCAAACCGGCCACCCTGCCCGCCCCGCAGGGCTGACCGACCGCTCCCCGGGTGGCGGGATTCCTTTGTCGCGCAAAGGAATTCCCGCCACCCGGGGCACAACTGAACAGTTGCTCCACGAGCACCGCGGCCCCGTTGCCCGGAGACGAATGCCCGCGCCCTGAACGAAAAAATGGGGCGTGGCGATTGGCATTTGTTTATCCGGGGCTTTACCGTTGACATTGAGTCGGCCCAACGGGGCCGTTGTTGTGTCCTGGGAGGGACTGAAGTGAACAAGGCCCAACTCATCGAGGCTCTGGCAGAACGCCTCGGCGACAAGAAGACCGCCAGCCAGGCTGTGGAAAACGTCGTGGACATCATCGTCCGCAACGTCAACAAAGGCGAGAAGGTCAACATCACCGGCTTCGGGGTTTTCGAGAAGCGGGCCCGTGCTGCGCGTACCGCCCGCAACCCGCGCACCGGTGAGGCCGTGAAGGTCAAGAAGACCAACGTCCCCGCCTTCCGCGCCGGCACCCAGTTCAAGGAAGTCGTGGGCGGGCAGCGGAAACTGCCGCGCCAGTCCTCGGTCAAGGCGGCCACCACGCGTGGTGCCACCACCCGGACCGCCTCCGCGACCAAGGCTGCCGCCGGCACCAAGGCCAAGGCCGCCTCCACGCGCGCCGCTGCGACCAAGACCACCGGTCGCACGACCGCGAAGGCCGCCACCACCAAGGCGACCGCGGCCAAGGCGACCAAGGCCCCGGCGAAGACCACCGCTGCCAAGACCACCGCCACCAAGGCCGCGCCGAAGCGGGCCACCAAGGCCACCACGGCCAAGGCGAGCACCGCGAAGGCCAGCACGGCCAAGGCCACGCCCAAGCGGGCGAGCACGGCCAAGGCCAGCACCACCAAGGCCGCGTCCAAGACGACCCGTCCGGCGACCAAGAAGGCGACGACGACTCGCAAGTCCACCAAGAAGTGAGTGCTCGCCCCAGCAGCGAGCACCAGTGGACCGAGCGGGCGGTGATCTGACCCCGGGCAACGGGGTGAGGCACCGCCCGCTCTTCGGCAGGAAGCCCCTCGACCCGCGAGGCGGGGAGGATTCCGCCGAGCGGGGCGGCGTCCGCGCGAGGCGCCCACCCGCGGTGCGTTCGGGGTTGAGCGGGCCGTGGTGACCGGAGGACCGGCCAGCCGCGCCCCCTCCCCGGTGAGCGGCGCGCGACGCCCACACGGCGCGTTCAGCGCCGGGCAGCGGTACGCGACCGCTGCCCGACGGAGCCGGGGCGTCGGCGAACCGGACGCCGACGCATCCGACCCGTGGAGAGCCGGGACCCCGGTCAGGGGAGCGGGCTCGCCAGGTAGTCCGCCGCGACCAGCTGCGGCTGCGGGGCGCTGCCGTTGCCGGTGACCGGGGTGCGGCGGAAGCTCAACGTCCACACGCTGCCCTTGCGGCTGGCCACCTCGCCCGGCCGCAGCCCGGGCCGACCGCTCAGCGCGCTGGAATCCACCAGCCGCGCCACCAGGTCCGGGATCACGCCGCCCTGGCTGCACACCAGCGCCGGTCCGGCCCCGGCCGCCACCCGCAGCATTTGCGCCACCGCAGCCGCCGGGTCGGCCCGATAACCCTCTTCGGAGAACAGCGGCTCGGTGCTGATCCCGATTCCCAAGTCCGCCGCAATCGGCGCCACCGTCTCCTCGCAGCGCAGCCGGGGCGCGGAATGGACGCGGGTCGGACCGAACAACGGCAGCAGCGAATGCAATGCGTCCCGCTGCCGCTGCCCGGCTGCGGTGAGCGGGCGCAGCACGTCGTCGCCGGTCCATTCGGAGCGCTTGCCCGCTTTCGCGTGGCGGACCAGCAATACCGTCGCCAACTCCGCGGGCAGTTCCTCGAAGGCGTCGAGCACGCGCCCGTCGTGCGGGTAGCTGAGCAGTTCGCGTGCTGCTGGGGCGGGTAGCCACCGGAGTTCGTCCACTTCGCCGTTCGGGGCGAAGGCCCCGCCGTCGGCGCGGGCGGTGAAGTAGTCCACGACCTTCGGCGCGGTGCCACCCGGGGCCGGGACCGCGTAGTGCACCCGGGTGAGGAACCGGGACAGCACGCAGGAAAACCCGGTCTCCTCGGCGACCTCGCGGGCGGCCGCGTGCGCGGGCAGCTCGCCGGGGTCGAGCTTGCCCTTCGGCAGCGACCAGTCGTCGTAGCGCGGGCGGTGCACCACCGCCACCTCCGGACCGCCGCGGCCGTCGCGCCACAGCACCGCTCCGGCGGCCCGCACCGACCGGCCGGGAGCATCAGTCGGTTCGCCGTCGATCGGCTTGGAAGCCGGCTGGTTCTCGGTTGCGCTCATCGTCCTAAGGCACTCCAGCGCTCGGGTCGGGCAACGGGCCTACGAGACCTTCGCCCCGTGCAGGCGCAGCATCTCCACCTGGTGGTCGCGGACCTGCTCGCCGCTGCGCGGGGAGGCCTCCCAGTCGCCCTTGGCGTTGAGCACCCAGCAGCGGGTTGCCGGGTGCAGCGCCGAGTCCAACATCGCGTCCAGCTGGGCGGTCAGCTTCGGGTCGGTGACCCGGACCTGGGTCTCGATCCGGCGGTCCAGGTTCCGGTGCATCATGTCGGCGCTGCCGATCCAGTGCTCGTCGATGCCGACGAAGTGGAACACCCGGGAGTGCTCCAGGAACCGGCCCAGGATGGAGCGCACCTCGACGTTCTCGCTGAGGCCCTCGACACCGGCCTTGAGCGAGCAGATGCCGCGCACCACGACCTGCACCGGCACCCCGGCCAGCGACGCCCGGTACAGCGCGTCGATGATCTGCTCGTCGACCAGCGAGTTCACCTTCATCCGGATGCCGCACGGCGTGCCCTGCCGGGCCTGCTCGATCTCGGCCTCCACGCGCTCCACGATGCCGTTGCGGATGCCTTGCGGCGACACCAGGATCCGGCGGTACTCGCCGTGCCTGGCGTACCCGGTGAGCACGTTGAACAGGTCGGTGAGGTCGGCGCCGATCTCCGGGGACGCGGTCAGCAGCCCCAGGTCCTCGTAGATCCGCGCGGTCTTCGGGTTGTAGTTGCCGGTGCCCAGGTGGCAGTAGCGGCGGATGGTGGAGCCCTCCTGGCGCACCACCAGCGCGGTCTTACAGTGCGTCTTCAACCCGACCAGGCCGTAGACCACGTGCACCCCGGCGCGCTCCAGAGTGCGCGCCCACTGGATGTTGGCCTGCTCGTCGAACCGGGCCTTGAGCTCCACCAGCGCCACCACCTGCTTGCCCGCTTCGGCGGCGTCGATGAGCGCGTTGACGATCGGCGAGTCACCGGAGGTCCGGTAGAGGGTCTGCTTGATGGCCAGCACGTGCGGGTCGGCCGCGGCCTGCTCGATGAACCGCTGCACCGAGGTGGAGAACGAGTCGTAGGGGTGGTGCACCAGCACGTCGCCCTCGCGCAGCGTGGAGAAGATGCTCTTGGGCGTCTGGCCCTCGGCGAACGCCGGGTGCGTCGCGGGCACGAACGGCGACTCCTTGAGGTCCGGCCGGTGCAGCCGCTCCAGCTGGAACAGGCAGGACAGGTCCAGCAGGCCCTTGACCTCCACCACGTCGTGCTGGTCGACCTCCAGCTCGCGCAGCAGGAGCTCCAGCATGTTCTCGCTCATGGTGTCGGTGACCTCGAGGCGCACCGGCGGGCCGAACCTGCGGCGCGCCAGTTCCCGCTCCATGGCCTGCAGCAGGTCCTCGTCGCGGTCCTCCTCGACCTCCAGGTCGGCGTTGCGGGTGACCCGGAAGATGTGGTGCTCGGCGACCCGCATGCCGGGGAACAACTTCCCCAGATGCGCGGCGATGAGCTCCTCCAGCGGCAGGAAGGTGGCGCGCTCGGTCTCCCGGTCGGACTCGACGCGGATCAGCCGCGGCACGTTGTCCGGCACCTTCACCCGGGCGAAGCGCCGGATCCCGGCGTCCGGGTCGGCGACGGTGACCGCGAGGTTCAGCGACAGCCCGGAGATGTAGGGGAACGGGTGCGCCGGGTCGACCGCCAGCGGGGTGAGCACCGGGAAGATGTGGTCCTCGAAGTAGCGGGTCAGCTTCTCCTGCTCGGCGGTCTCCAGCTCGGACCAGTTCTGGATGCGGATGCCGTGCGCTTCCAGCTCGGGCCGCAGCTCGTCGAGGAAGATGCGGCTGAGCTTCTCCACCAGGTCCTGGTTGCGGGCCGCGATGCGGGTCAGCTGCTCGTGCGGGGTGAGCCCGTCGGCGCTGCGCACCGACAGCCCGGTCTCCTCGCGGCGCTTCAACCCGGCCACCCGCACCATGTAGAACTCGTCCAGGTTGGACGCGAAGATCGCGAGGAACTTGGCGCGCTCCAGCACCGGCTGCGAGGTGTCCTCGGCGATGGCCAGCACCCGGGCGTTGAAGTCGAGCCAGGACAGCTCGCGGTTGAGGTAGCGGTCCTCGGGCAGGTCGGTGGAGGCCGCCGCGCGCGTCACCGCCGGGGGTGCGGAGGGGACGCGGGCACCGCCGGAGTCCGCGGTGCCGTTGCGCCGCGAGGCCGCCTGGGTGGTGGCAGCGCTCGGGTCACCGGTGCGCCGCGCCGGTCGTGGCGCGCGGCGAGTGGACCGGCCGCTGGTGGTTCGCTTGGCGGGCTGCTCGGCCCGGCCGGTGCTGTCGGTGCTCACCCGTCCATTGTCGCCCATGGAACCGGCTCCGCCGATGTCTGTGAAAAGAGTTCACAGTCGTTTCGTGTCGCCGTTGTGCTGGTTCGCGTGGTTCGAGCCGATTCCGCCGGACAGCACCGCGCCGGTGCGCCGACCGAGACCGAGGGCGCGGGCGGCGGCCAGGTCGGTCTCGGTGTCTACGTCGCAGCGCAGCGAGTCCCACGGGCCGAGGAGCGGCTTCGCCCCGGACTCGGCGTGCGCGTCGGCCGAACCGGGGCCGAAGCGCGGGTCGAGCGGTTGCCCCGGCTCGGCCAGCAGCAGAGTGGTGCCGGTGCCGTGCCGGTCCGGGCAGAACGAGCGGTCCGACCCGGCGGCGCGGAGCGCGGCCGCCAGCTCGTCCGGCCGCAGCGCGGGCAGATCCGCCTGCAGCGCGCCGATCCGCGCCACCCGCGGCCACAGCTCGGCCGCGCCGTGCCGCAGCGCCGGGTTGAGCCCGGCCGCCGGGACGTCGGCCAGCACCTCCACTCCCGCGGCGGTGAACTCGGTGGTCAGCCGCGGATCGGAGGTGATGACGACGACGTCGGCGACGCCCTCGGCGCGGCGCGCGGCGGCCACTGTGTCCAACGCCACGGCAGCGACCAGCTCGGCGTGCGCGGCGGGGTGGCGGGCGCCGCCGCTGAACAGCCGCGACTTGGCCAGGTGCAGCGGTTTGATCGGCACGATGAGGTGCACCGCGGGGCAGGCCCGCGGTGCGGACCGGCCGCCCGGCCGGGTGTGGTTGGCACTCACGCACCCATCTTCCCGGCTCGGCCGACAGGCCTGGGGAACCGACTGGTTGCCGGTGCGCGGCCGGGGTCGGGGTAACTTTGCGGGCGCTCGCGAGGAGAGATGAGGAGATGCCGTGGCGGAACCGAGGAGCCTCCGGCGCCAGCGGAGGAAAAGCAGCGAGAAGGCGCGGGGCGTGGGCAAGTTCTGGCTCGGCCTGGCCCGCGCGGTGTTCTACCCGCTGACCGCCGCGCTGGCCCGCACCGAGGTGCGCGGCCTGCACCACATCCCGGCCGACGGACCGGCGCTGATCGTGCTCAACCACGTCTCCCACCTGGACCCGGTGTTCGACGCGGTGACCGTGCACCGCGCCGGGCGGGTGCCGCGCTTCCTGGCCAAGCACACCCTGTGGAACGTCCCGGTGCTCAAGAGCGTGCTGGTCGGCGTGGAGCAGATCCCGGTCTACCGCGGCACCGCCGACGCGCAGAAGAGCCTGCGGGACGCGCACGAGGCGCTGGAGCGCGGCAAGGCGATCGTGATCTACCCGGACGGCACCATCACCAAGGACCCGGACGGCTGGCCGATGACGCCGAAGGTCGGGGTGGCCCGGCTGGCGCTGGCCCACGACATCCCGGTGATCCCGGCCGCCCGCTGGGGCACCAAGGAGATCTACGACCACTACGCCAAGCGGTTCCGCCCGTTCCCGCGCAAGACCGTCAAGTTCGCCTTCGGCGAGCCGCTGGACCTGTCGGCCCACCGCGGCGCGGACCCGGACGGGCAGGCGCTGCGCGAGGTCACCCAGCTGACCATGCGGCGGGTCCGGGAGTTGCTCGGCGAGATCCGCGAGGAGCAACCGCCGACCGAGTTCTTCAGCCCCGCCCGCAAGAAGCGGGGCGATGATGGTGCGGCCTGAGCGGATCGCGGTGCTCGGCGCCGGGTCCTGGGGCACCACCTTCGCGAAGGTGCTCGCCGACGCGGGCAACGACGTCGTGCTGTGGGCGCGCCGCGCGGAGGTCGCCGAGGCCGTCAACGGCTCCCGCAGCAACGCGGGCTACCTGCCGGACGTGCGCCTGCCGGAGTCCCTGCGCGCCACCGACGACGCGGCCGCCGCGGTGCACGACGCCGACGTGGTGGTGCTGGCCGTGCCGAGCCAGACGTTGCGCGAGAACCTCGCGGGCTGGCAACCGCTGCTGCCCGCTGGCGCGACCCTGGTGAGCCTGGCCAAGGGGGTGGAGCTGAGCACCCTGAAGCGGATGAGCGAGGTCATCGCCGAGGTCGCCGACGTGCCGATGGAGCAGGTCGCGGTGGTGTCCGGCCCGAACCTGGCCAAGGAGATCGCCGCCGAGCAGCCGACCGCGACCGTGGTGGCCTGCGCCGACCACGACCGTGCGGTCGCCCTGCAGCACGCCTGCTCGACGCCGTACTTCCGGCCCTACACCAACACCGACCTGGTCGGCATCGAGATCGCCGGGGCGTGCAAGAACGTCATCGCGCTGGCCTGCGGCATGGCGGTCGGGCTCGGCTTCGGGCACAACACGATGTCCTCGCTGATCACCCGAGGCCTGGCCGAGACCACGCGGCTGGGCGTCGCGCTCGGCGCGGACCCGATGACCTTCGCGGGGTTGGCCGGGCTGGGTGACCTGGTGGCCACGTGCATGTCGCCGCTGTCGCGCAACCGGACCTTCGGCGAGCGCCTCGGTCGCGGTGAGACCCTGGCCCAGGCGCAGGAAGCGGCGCACGGCCAGGTCTCCGAGGGCGTCAAGTCCTGCTCGTCGATCCGCCAGCTGGCGGCCCGCCACGGGGTGGAGATGCCGATCACCGACGTGGTGCACCGCGTCTGCCACGAAGGCCTGCAGCCCGGACCGGCGGCGGCGCAACTGCTGGGGCGCGAGCGCAAGCCCGAGTGATTTCCGCTGGATCCGCAGGTGGGCCAGCGCACGTTGGGTCGTCCCCGCGGGCGGGAGCTGCTTGGCTGGGTCGTGGCCTCGGGCGCAGCAGCGGTCGGTGGCGTTCGGTCCAGCGCAGCGATGTGGCAGGTGAGTTGTGAGCGGTTACGGCGACGGCACGCGGTGCGTGCGAGGCGGGCACCCCGAACCCGTGAGCGGGAGCCCGATGTTGCCGGGGCCGGTGTTCGCCGCCCCGTTCCACCTCGGGGAGGACTTCCAGGGCGGGGACTTCTACGGGCGGGCGGGCAACCCGACCTGGCGCGCGCTGGAAGCCGCGATCGGTGAGCTCGACGGCGGGCACTGCCTGTTGCTGCCCTCGGGCATGGCCGCGATCAGCACGGTGCTGCGCGCGGTGCTGCGCCGCGGCGACGCGCTGGTGCTGCCCAACGACGGCTACTACGCGACCCGGCAGTTCGTGCGCGACGAGCTGACCGAGCTGGAGCTGGACGTCCGGGAGGTCGGCACCCCCGGCCCGTGGACCGACGACGTCTTCGCCGGGGTCCGCCTGGTGCTGCTGGAAACCCCCTCGAACCCGGGGCTGGACGTGTGCGACATCGCCGAGCTCGCCGAGCGCGCGCACCGGGCGGGCGCCCTGCTGGCGGTGGACAACACCACGGCGACGCCGCTGGGCCAGCGCCCGCTGGAGCTGGGCGCGGACATCGTCATCGCCAGCGACACCAAGGCCCTGGCCGGGCACAGCGACCTGCTGATGGGGCACGTCTCGGTGCGCGACCCCGAGCTGGCCGAGCGGCTGGTGCGGGCGCGGACCCTCTCCGGTGCCATCCCGGGGCCGTTCGAGACCTGGCTGGTGCACCGCAGCATGGGCACCCTCGACCTGCGCCTGGCGCGGCAGGCGGAGAACGCCGCCGCACTCGTCGCGGCGCTGCGCGGGCACCCCGCGATCTCCGGCCTGCGCTGGCCCGGTGCGCCCGGCGACCCGTCGCACGATCTCGCACGGCGGCAGATGCGGCGCTGGGGCGGGGTGTTCCGGTTCGAGCTTGCCGACGCCGCGGCGGTGGAGGAGTTCGTCCGGCGCAGCTCGCTCGTGGTGTCGGCGACCAGCTTCGGTGGGCTGCACAGCACCGTGGACCGCCGGGCCCAGTGGGGCGACCCGGTGCCCGAGGGCTTCGTCCGCTTCTCCGCGGGCTGCGAGGACCCGGACGACCTCGTCGCCGACGTGCTCCAAGCGCTGTCCTGAGTTGGTGTGGGGTGGGGCACACCCCGTGGAGTGAGATGGGGCCGGTCCGAGTTGACTCGGGGTCGGCGGGGCTGGTTGAGTGCGGGCCATGTTGTTGCGCGCCATGACCGGACGGCGGGGTCACATCGACCTCCACCGCGTGGCCAGCGCGCTCTGTTCGTGTTCTTCGTGTTGATCGATCCCAGGTAATCCCCGGGTGCTGCTGCGCGCTCCCGAGCGCCGGTTCCCGGAACCCACGCCGATCCCGAAGGACTTCCGCACGTGTTCGCCGTTCCGCCGAATACCCTCGCCGCCGCTGCCGACCTGTCCTCCGCGCACCCGGTGCGCATCGCCCGGGAGCTCGCCGCCGACCGCGGTTCCTGGACGCACCTGCTGCGCTACGACCCGGACGAGCGCTGGTTCGGCCTGCTGTCCCGCACCGAGCACCACGAGGCCTGGCTGCTGAGCTGGCTGCCTGGCCAGCGCACCGAGCTGCACGACCACGGTGGTGCCACCGGTGCTTTTACCATCGTCTCCGGCGACCTCACCGAGCGCGTCGTGCGCGGCGGGACCACCGAGGTGCTGCACCAGCTGACCACCGGGCAGTCCCGCGTCTTCGGTCCCGACTACGTGCACCAGGTGAGCAACACCGGTGCGGACCCGGCGGTGAGCATCCACGTCTACCGCCCGGCCCGGTCGCCGATGACGACTTACGCGCACGACCCGGTCACCGGCCTGCACCCGGTGGGCACGCACCTCGGCTGAGCCGCGGCCGTCCACACCGGACGGTCACGCCCCGGTGGGGTGGGCGGGCGTCATGTCGGGCGTCCCCGCTCCAGCACGTGCGCCGGGAGCTCGAAACCCGGCGCGAGGTCGTCGGACGGTTCCGGCGAGCCCCAGCGGGTCTCCAGCGGGAGGACTCCCGCCCACGCCTTGTTCGCCTCGACGTCCTCGGGATCGTCTGCGGGGCCTCCGGTGCGCACCTTCACCGCGGCCTCGGTCAGGTCGAGCGCGATGACGGCCGTCGCGGCCAGTTCCCGCTTGTTCGGCTGCCGCGCGTGCTCCCAGGACCCGGGGGCCAGGTTCTCGGTGATCACCCGCAGCGCCCGCCACTTCTCGCCGGGGTCGGTGACCTGGCGCGGGCGGCCGTGGATCACCGCGGACCGGTAGTTGATGGAGGAGTGGAACGCCGAGCGTGCGTAGACGATGCCGTCGAGGTTGGTCACCGCGACGCAGATCTCCGGTTCCTCGGCCGCTTCCCGCAGGCTCCGCGCACCGCTGGAGCCGTGCAGGTACAGCGTGTCGCCGTCGCGGCCGTAACCGGTGGGCAGCACTCGTGGCGCGCCGTCGACCACGATGCCGAGGTGGCAGACCAGGCCTGCGTCGAGCACGGCGTGCAGCTCACCGCGCTCGGTCCGGGCACGGTTGCTGCCGCGGCGGATGGTGGACCGTTCGGTGGGGGACAGGTGTGGGGTCACGGGCACCAGGATCTTCCGGCAAGTGGCATTATCGAAGTGCCAATCGGGGAGAATTTCGAAATGCCACATGTCGTGCCCGCGAGTTCACCGCTGCTGGAGCTCGCCATCGACCTGCGCCGCGACGATCCGCGGCCGCTCGCCGTCCAGCTCGCCGACGCCCTCCGGCACGCGGCGACCGTCGGCCAGCTGCGCGGCGGCGACCGCCTGCCCTCCACCCGGGCGCTCGCGCGCCACCTCGCGGTGAGCCGCACGGTGACGGCCGCCGCCTACGAGCAGCTGCACGCCGAGGGCTGGTTAGCCGGGCGGCACGGGTCGGGGACCTACGTCACGACGAGCCCGCCCGGTGCTCAGGCCGGAACGCCGCACGGCACGTCCCAGGCCGCGCGCGAACCGCAGGAGCCGACCGTGGTGCTCACTCCCGGGGTGCCCTGGGCGGAGGGCATCGACCGCGCGGCGTGGCGGCGGGCTTGGCGCGCGGCGGCCGACGTGGAGCCGGACTCCAAGCCGCACCGGGCGGGCGTGCTCGCCTACCGCGAAGCCGTCGTCGAGCACCTGCTGCGGCACCGCGGCCTCGTCCTGGGCGGGCTGACGGTCGACAACGTCCTCGCCACCGGGGGCACCACCGCCGCGGTCATCGAGCTGGCCGCCGCCGTGCTGGAACCGGGGGCCGCGATCGCCGTGGAGGAGCCCGGGTACCAGCGCGCGGTCGGCGCTCTGGGGGCCAGCGGCGTGCAGGTCGTCCCGGCGCGGGTGGACCACGCCGGGATCGTGGTGGACGCCATCCCGGCGGGCGTGCGCGCGGTCTACTGCTCCCCGGCGCACCAGTACCCGATCGGCGGCCGGTTGCCCGCGGAGCGGCGGATCGCGCTCGTGGAGCGGGCGCGCGCCGAGGGGTGGCTGATCATCGAGGACGACTACGACGGGGAGCTGCGCTACGACGTCGCGCCGCTGCCGGTGCTCGCGTCGATGGCGCCGGACGTGGTGGTCCACCTGGGCACCACCAGCAAGATCATCTCGCCGACGCTGGGCGTGGGCTGGATGCTCGCCCCGGACCGGGTCACCGCGGCGGTGGTGGAGCGCCGCGAGATCACCGGCACCAGCCCGGCGGCCGCGGGGCAGCGCGTGCTGGCGGAGTTCGCCCGCCACGGGGACCTCGGGCGGCACCTGCGCCGGTTGCGCCGGGAGCTCTCGCAGCGCCGCGCGTTGGTGGTGGAGGGCTTGGCGGCCGAAGGCGTGGCGGTGTTCGGCGACCGCGCGGGCGCGCACGTGGTGCTGCCCCTGCCGGACGCCCGGACCGAGCAGCGGGTGGTCGCGGAGGCGGGGGAGCGCGGGCTCGTCCTCGACGGCCTGCGGCGCCACCACTGCGGCCCCCAGCAGTGGTTCGGCCTGGCGCTCGGGTACGCCGCGTGCTCGCGGGACGACCTGGTGCGAGCGCTGCCGGTCGTCGCTGGTCTGTGCCGCGGCGGCCGGTGAGCCCCAGAGCGACCACCGCCACTCGCGATCGGTCGCGGCGGAACGGGCACCCGCCTCGGCAGGTATGGTCCGGCGCATGACACAGCGCAAGACCCGGGTGGCGGTCGTCTTCGGCGGGCGCAGCACCGAGCACGGCATTTCCTGCGTGTCCGGCGGCAGCGTCCTCGCGCACCTGGACCAGGACCGCTTCGAGATCGTGCCGGTCGGCATCACCCGCGAGGGTGCCTGGGTGCTGGGCACCGACGACCCGGAGCAGCTGGAGATCCGGGACCGCAAGGAGCCCGCGGTCGAGTCCGGCACTGCCATCGCGCTGCCCGGCGACCCCACCCGGCGCGAGCTGGTGCTGCTCGGCCCGGAGCGGGGCGGCGAGGTGCTGTCGTCGGTGGACGTGGTGTTCCCGGTGCTGCACGGCGCGTTCGGTGAGGACGGCACCATCCAGGGCCTGCTGGAGATGGCCGACGTGCCCTACGTGGGGCCGGGCGTGCTGTCCAGCGCGGTGTCGATGGACAAGGAGTACACCAAGAAGCTGCTCGCCGCGGAGGGCCTGTCGGTCGGCCGCTACGAGGTGCTGCGCCGCGACCAGTCCACACTGGACGAGGCGCAGCGGGAGCGGCTCGGGCTGCCGGTGTTCGTCAAGCCCGCGCGCGCCGGGTCGTCGCTGGGCATCAGCAAGGTCACCGACTGGGCCGAGCTGGACGCCGCGATCGCCGAGGCGCGGCGCACCGACCCCAAGGTGATCATCGAGTCCGCGGTGGTCGGGCGCGAGATCGAGTGCGGTGTGCTGGAGTTCCCGGACGGCCGGGTCGAGGCCTCGCAACCCGCCGAGCTGCGGGTGACCGGTGAGTCCGACTGGTACGACTACGAGTCCAAGTACCTCGACGACGTCACCGAGTTCGACATCCCGGCCAAGATCGGCGACGACGCGATCGAGCAGCTGCGCTCGGACGCGGTGCGCGCCTTCCGCGCGCTGGAGTGCCAGGGCCTGGCGCGGGTGGACTTCTTCCTCGCCGAGGACGGCGAGCTGATCGTCAACGAGGTCAACACCATGCCGGGCTTCACGCCGATCTCGCTGTACCCGCGGATGTGGGCGCACAGCGGCGTGGACTACCCGACCCTGCTGACCACCCTGATCGACACGGCCACCGCCCGCGGCACCGGCCTGCGCTGACCCGTCCGGCCCCGGCCCCCACCTGCGGGGACCGGGGCCGGACGCGCGGGATCAGGGGAAGACCGGTTGCTTGGGGAGCTTCTCGCGCAGGATCGCCGAGAGGTCCTGCAGCGGGCCGGTTCCGGTGTCACCGGGGACGCTCAGTGCGACGAAGACCGGGCGGTCGACCGCCAGCCACGAGGTGTCGCCGCCCTGGTTGATCTCCAGCCAGCTCACGCCGGAGACGTCGACCAGCTGCGAGGTGGGCGTCAGCTCGGCGGGCGCATCGATGCCGCAGCGGACCGTGATCGGGTCGTGGTCGGCATCGCCCCACGCGACCGTCGCCGCGGGCGCGGGCTGCGCCAGCTCGCGGCGTGGGACCAGGGCGTCGCCGACGGCCAGCTCGCGCGGCAGCGCGTCGATGACCGCGGCGCACTCCGCCGATCCCGCCTCCGGCGCGGGGATCGGGGCGAGGGCCAGCGGACCCGTGCGGCGGGCCTGCTCGGCGGCCTCGACCGCCTGCTGCTCCTGTCGGGCGGTGTACCAGCCGTACGTGCCGATTCCGGCGACCGCCAGGGCGAGGAGTGCTCCGAGCGTGATCGCCACGATCAACACCGGCCGGGGCACTCCGGTCGCTGATTGGTGAACCACGTCGTCCACTACAGCACGGCCGCCGTCGTCGCTGGACACCGGCCTGGCCGCGCACTCCTCCCGGCGAGGCACCCTCAGATCCTGGTCGTGAGTGCGAAACGGGGTTGGAACACTGTTACGCGCTCACGACCCCCGGAACGACCGGGCCCGAACCGGAGGGTGCTCGTCACCGCCGGAGGACTTACAGGTGCACCACCGGGCACGTGAGGGTGCGGGTGATGCCTTCCACGTTCTGGATCTTGGCGACGACCATCTTGCCGAGCTGGTCGACGTTGTCCGCCTCGGCGCGCACGATCACGTCATACGGACCGGTGACGTCCTCGGCGCTGATGACGCCCGGGAAGTCCTTGATCTCGCCGGCCACCGCAGCGGCCTTGCCGACTTCGGTCTGGATGAGGATGTAAGCCTGAACCACGGCGTGCCCCTTCGTCTTGCCGATGTGCTCGGGGTAGGAAACTGGCAGAAAGCTACCTCATCGGACCGAGCGGATGCTCAAGGAAGGAAGGTCCCAGTTGGGTCCTGATTCGTCGCAGGACGCACAGACCGTTTCCCAGTTGGGTGAGTTCGGTCTCATCGATCGAGTGACAGCCGGTCGCGCGCAGTCATCCGGCACCGTGCTCGGACCAGGGGACGACGCCGCGGTCCTGGCGGCACCCGACGGGCGGGTGGTGGCCACCACCGACGTGCTGGTCGAGCAGGTGCACTTCCGCCTCGACTGGTCCACGCCGCACCAGGTGGGGCGCAAGGCCGTCGCGGTCAACCTCTCCGACATCGCCGCGATGGGCGCGGTGCCCACCGGCCTGCTGGTCGGGCTGGGCTGCTCCCCGGAACTGCCCACGAACGTCGCCGACGAGCTGCTCGACGGCATGTGGGAAGAAGCACAGCAGGTCGGCATCAGCATCATCGGCGGCGACATGGTGACGGCGGCCTCGCTGACGATCTCCGTCACAGCCCTCGGCGACCTGCAGGGCCGCCCGCCGGTGACCCGTGCGGGCGCGCGGCCCGGCGACGTGGTCGCGGTGGCCGGCCGGCTGGGCTGGTCGGCGGCCGGGCTGGCGGTGCTCGGCCGGGGTTTCCGGTCGCCGGTCGCGGTCGTCGGCGCGCACCGCGTGCCGGAGCCGCCGTACTCGGCCGGGCCGCAGGCGGCGCTGGCCGGTGCGACCGCCATGGTGGACACCTCGGACGGGCTGCTGGCCGACCTCGGCCACATCGCGGCGGCCTCGCAGGTCGCCGTCGACGTCCGTACTGAGCAGGTGGAGGTCCCGCAGCGGCTGACCGAGGTCGCCTCCGCGCTCGGTGCCGACGCCCGGCACTGGGTGCTCACCGGCGGCGAGGACCAGGCGCTGGTCGCGACGTTCCCGGCCGGTCACCCGCTGCCGGAGGGCTGGCGCGAGATCGGCGTGGTCGCCGAGGGCTCGGGCGTCACGGTGGACGGTGCGGAGTACCAGGGGCCCAGCGGCTGGGAGCACTGGCGGTAGCCGCCCGCGCGAACGCGGAGGGCCCCGGCGCGCCGCAGCGCACCGGGGCCCTCCTGCCGTTCGGTCAGCTCGTCGAGGACTTCGCCGGGGACGGCGCGTCCTGCATGAGCGGCTTTCCGGCGGTTTCCTTCATCAGCAGGATCGGCACCAGGGCCACCAGCGCCGCGGCCATCAGGTAGTACGCCGGGAAGTAGGTGTTCCCGGTGCCCTTGACGACCGCGTCGTTGACCAGCGGCGCGGTGCCGCCGAAGGCCGCGGTGGAGATGTTGTAGCCGATGCAGAAGGCCGCGTAGCGGACCTTCGTCGGGAACATCGCGGGCAGCGTCGCGGCCAGTGGGCCGATCAGCTGCACGTGCCCGATCGCCAGCAGCCCCAGGCCGCACACCGTGGTCAGCACGGTGCCCTGGCTGATCAGCATGAAGGCCGGGATGGGCAGCACCAGGAAGCAGATCGCCGCGGACAGGAACAGCGGCTTGCGGCCGATCCGGTCCGACAGCGCGCCGACCGGCGTGATGATCACCATCATGAACACGACGGTGAGCAGCAGCGGGACCAGGACCTGGTACTCCTGACCGGGCGGCACCTGGAGGGCGTCCTTCAGGTAGGTCTCCATGTAGGTCAGGATCGTGTAGTTCGCGATGTTGATCAGGACCACGATGCCCATCAGGATCAGCAGCTGCCGCCACCAGTCCCGGACCAGGTCCTTCAGCGGCGACTTGGCGACCTGGTGGGTGGCCTCCAGCTCCTTGAACGCCGGGGTGTCCTCCAGCTTGCTCCGCAAGTAGAGGCCGACGCCGCCGAGCGGACCGGCGATCAGGAACGGAATGCGCCAGCCACCGGCCTCCATCGCCTCGGTGCCCATGGTCAAGATCAGGATGGTCGGCACCAGCGCGCCGAGCCCGAATCCGGCCAGCGTCCCGAATTCCAGCCAGCTGCCCCAGAAACCGCGCTTGCGGTTGGGGGCGAACTCCGCGATGTAGGTCGCCGCGCCACCGTATTCACCACCGGTGGAGAAGCCCTGCAACAACCGGCACAGGAGCAACAGCATCGGGGCGAAGATCCCGATGGCGTCGTATGTCGGCAACAATCCGATGACGAATGTGGAACCCGACATCAGCAAGATCGTGATTGCCAGTACCTTCTGCCGCCCGATCCGGTCGCCGAGCGGCCCGAAGAACAGGCTGCCCAGCGGCCTGAACAGGAACGAGATGGCGAAGACGCCGAACGCGGAGACCGTCTCGAGCGGACCGGGGAAGAACTGGTGACCGATGTAGACCGCGACGTAGGCGTATACGCCGAAGTCGTACCACTCCGTGCAGTTCCCGATTGCGGCGGCGCCCACCGCGCGGCGCAGCAGCTTCCGCTGTTCGGGTGATGTTTCGTTCTCCTGCGAAGTCATGAGTTTGCGGCCCACCTCCGGGTCATGTCGTCCACGGCCGTGGTCGATCGACAACTTCGCCAGAACCTAGCCGAGTAGCCACTTGCAGGCCACCAAATGACCGTGCTTGGCGCATTCCGATGGTATTTCCTTTATGTGGCTCGGCGCCGTTCCAGCGCCCGGAACGGTGCTCCGGAGGCCCGCGGATTTGACAGCGTAAATCGCCGGATGACAGGCGAAAATGCCACCTTCGGGTGACAGTCGATTCCGGTCCGTGGGCAATATCGCAACCGGTGTTACCTCTATCGTGTGTGACGTGTGTCACATTGACGAGATCGCGGGGGTGTCGGTGGTTGGTCCCGGTGGCTCGCTAGGGTGCTCTGCATGACCGCGCGTCCACTGCACGAACTCGTCGAGGCCGGGTGGGCCGAAGCGCTCGCCCCGGTCGCCGATCAGGTCAGGGCGATGGGCGAGTTCCTGCGCGCCGAGGTCGCCGCGGGACGCCAGTACCTGCCCGCGCCGGAGCACGTCCTGCGGGCGTTCCAGCAGCCGTTCCACGAGGTGCGGGTGCTCATCGTCGGCCAGGACCCGTACCCGACGCCCGGTCACGCGGTGGGCCTGAGCTTCTCGGTCGCCCCCGGCGTGGCGCCGCCGCGCAGCCTGGTCAACATCTACCGCGAGTACTCCGAGGACCTGGGGCACCCGCTGCCCACCAGCGGCGACCTGACGCCCTGGACCGAGCGCGGGGTCCTGCTGCTCAACCGGAGCCTGACGGTCGAGCCCCGCAAGCCCGGATCGCACCGCGGCAAGGGCTGGGAGCAGGTCACCGCGCAGGCCATCCGCGCGCTCGCCGCCCGCGACACCCCGCTGGTGGCGATCCTGTGGGGTCGTGACGCGCGCGACCTCCGCCCGTTGATGCCGGGCGTGGACTGCGTCGAGTCGCCGCACCCCAGCCCGATGTCGGCCGACCGCGGCTTCTTCGGGTCGCGGCCGTTCAGCCGGGTCAACGAGCTGCTGGCCGCCAAGGGCGTCGAGCCCATCGACTGGAAGCTCCCTTAGCGGCCGTCTTCGCAGGTCGCGCGGTGTGGACGTCGGTTCCGCCCAGTCGTACATTGGCCCTTGCCGGAAGTTGGGCTCGGGCGGAAGAAGACTCGTCATGGGAGCCGACCGGAACACCAGTCGTCTGCGGTGCCTGGTCCGCGGGGCGTTCCCGGGGGCGAACCCGCTGCGGCGGCGCACCGACCTCTTCGAACCGATCGCCCTGGTGCTCGTGGTGCTGATCGCGGTGGCCTCCGCGGTGCTGGCCTTCGCGGTGGCGCAGGGCGAGCTCGACCGCCGCCTCGTCGAGGTCGAGCGGGAGCAGCTGAGCAAGCACCAGGTGGTGGCGTCGGTGGTGGCCGAGCTGCCCAGCAGCACGACCACGCACCGCCCGGTCGCGGTGCGCTGGGGGCAACCGCCCGACGAGCGGTTCGCGGTGCTCGACCTGCCCGCCCGGATCCAGGCGTCCGGCACGCTCCCGGTGTGGCTGGACGAGCGCGGTCAGCCGACCGTTCCGCCACTCACCAGGGGTGCGGCGACGCAAGCGGCCGGTCTGGCCGGAGCGGGGGTCCTGCTCGGCTCGGGTCTGGGCACCACCTTGGCGCTGCTCGCCGCCCGCGCCTGGGTACAGCACCGGCGGCTGGTCGCCTGGGAGGAGGAGTGGGCGGAGGTCGAGCCCCAGTGGCGCAACCACGCCTCGTAGCGCCTGGGCGCAGCAAAAACCCCGAGGTGCTCGACCTCGGGGTTCTTGTGCGCTGTGCGGTTCAGCCGCGAACGACCTTGCCGGCCTTCAGGCACGAGGTGCACGCGTTGATGCGCTTGCGCTGCGAGACACCGATCTTGGCGTGCACGGTCTGAATGTTCGGGTTCCACCGGCGCCGAGTCTTCCGGTGGGAGTGCGAGACCGAGTTGCCGAAGCCTGGTCCCTTGCCGCAGACGTCGCAGACGGCAGCCACGTCAGACACCCCTTACTTTGCTTGACGGTTACAGCGATGAGAGCCACGCAAGCGACCCCCACTTGCGTGAGAGCTTGCTGTTCACCGCCGTTGGCGGCGGCCTGAGCCCGGAGAGGATCCGGTCGCCCTGGGTCATCGCCACCCTGGGACCGGATCAGTGTAGCCCACCGCCGACGCCGGTCGTGCTGGTGGGGGCGCGGTTGCTGCCGGTGGCGGCCGGGTCGCCGAGCGGCGCCGCTCATCTAGTCTCGGGTGGTTCCGATCGGAGGAGGAGGTCCGGTTGTTGCGGACGCTGGATGCGGCGGCGGCCCGGCGCTGGGCGGACCTCGCCCTGGCGGCGCTCGTCGCCGAGCGCGCCGCGATCGACCGGATCAACGTCTACCCGGTCGCCGACGGCGACACCGGCACCAACCTGCTGCAGACGATGCGGGCCGCGGTGGCCGAGCTGGACGCGGCCGTCCCGGACACTCTCGGCGGGGTGCTCGGCGCCCTCGCCAGAGGTGCGCTCGGCGGCGCCTGCGGGAACTCCGGCGTGCTGTTCTCGCAGGCCTTGCGGGGTGTGGCCGAGCAGCTCCGCGACGTGACCGCCGCGGATGGGCGTGATCTGCGCGCGGCGCTGACCCGGGCCGACGAACTCGCTCGCGAGGCGCTCGCCGACCCGGTCGAGGGCACCGTGCTGTCGGTCCTGCGCGCGGCGGCGCGCGGAGCGGCCGGGTCGGACCGGTTGGACGAGGTGGTGCGCGGAGCGACCCGCGCGGCCGTCGACGCCTTGGCCGCGACGCCCGCGCAGCTGTCCGCGCTGTCGGATGCCGGGGTCGTCGATGCTGGCGGGCGCGGGTTCGTGGTGGTGCTCGACGCGCTGCACGCGGTCGTCCGGGACGGCGAGCGGCTCGCCCCCGAAGCGCCGCTGCCCGGCGACGCGGGTGTGCTGGAGCACGAGTCGGAGTACGAGTACGAGGTCATGTACCTGCTCGGCGGCACCGACCAGGAGCGGGTGGCGGCGTTGCGGGCGGCGCTGTGCCAACTGGGCGACTGCGTGTCGGTCGTCGGGGACGGTGGGGACGCGTGGGCCGTGCACGTGCACTGCGACGACATCGGTGCGGCGATCGAATCCGGCATCGACAGCGGCCGGGTGCGCAACATCAAGGTGACCCGGTTCGCCGACCAGCGGGCCGCGTTCGCGCGGGACGCCGCGGTGCTGGCCTGCGTGCCCAGCGCGGAGCTGGGGGAGCTGTTCGCGGCGGAGGGGGCCGACGTGCTCGTCGTCGGCCCGGAGCAGGTGGCCGAGCGGTTCACCGAGGCGGTCGGGGCGACCGGGGCGGCGCACGTCGTGGTGCTGCCCAACGACCCGGCCACGGCGGCCGTGGTGGAGCGGGCCGCGGCCGAGGTGGTCGACGGCGGGCCGGACGTGGTGGTGGTGCCCACGGCGTCCCCGGTCCAGGGCCTCGCCGCGCTGGCGGTGCACGACGCGACGCGGCGCCGGGCCGACGACCAGGTCGCGATGGCCGAAGCCGCCGCGGCGACCCGGCGCGGGGAGCTGCGCATCGCCGACGCCGAGGCGCTGACCTGGGTCGGGCGCTGCCGACCGGGTGACGTGCTCGGGTTGATCGACGGCGAGGTGGTGCTGATCGGCGACGACGTGCCGACGGCCGCCCAGGACCTCGCGGCGCGCCTGCTCAGCACCGGTGGCGAGCTGGTCACGGCGCTGATCCACGCCGGTGCCCCGACCGGCCTGGCGGCGGGGCTGGCCGACCACCTGCGCCGCTCCCACCCGGAGGTGGAGCTCGCCGAGTACCCGGCGGGCGAGCTCGGCGCGCTGCTGCTGCTCGGGGTGGAGTAGGCCGAATCCATCATCTTCGCTGGTCAGGGACGTCCTGGCCGGTGCGCGCACGCGTGGGAAAACAATGGTGCTAGTCTCATTAGCACCATGTTGCTCTCGTTGGACTTGCACGACGAGCGTCCGCTGCACGAGCAGGCGGCGGACGCCATCCGGCGCGCCATCGCGGCCGGTGAGGTGGAGCCGGGGGACCGGCTGCCCCCTGCGCGGGACCTCGCGGTCGCGATGCGGATCAACGCCAACACCGTGCTCCGCGCGCTGCGAGAGCTGCGGGAGGAAGGGCTGCTGGAGTTCCGGCGCGGCCGCGGCGTCACCGTGCTGCGCCGCCCGGACCCCGAGGCGGCGTTGCGCCAGAAGCTCCGGGAGCTGCTGGCGGAGGCCGGGCGGCACGGCTACCGGCCGGACGACGTCGTCGAGTGGATAGCAGCCGAGAAGTAGGACCGGACCAGCACAGGAGGCCGAGATGACCTACCGCACCCGATTCCTCGCCGCGTCGGGACTCTGGGCGCTCGCCGTGACCGCGGCGCTGCTCGCCGGGACCCTGGCCGTGCGGGACCGGGTGCCGGATCCGCTCGCCTCGCACTGGGGTTTCTCCGGCGCGCCCGACGGGTCCACCTCGTTCGCCGGTCTGCTGGCGGTCCAGCTGATCAGCTGGTTGGTCATCGCGCTGGTCGCGGTGGCGGTCGGGGCCCGCGGGGCGCAGCGGCGGGCGCTCCGGGCGTCCACCGCGGCGATCCTCGGTGCCGGGGCGGTGTTCGTCATCGGCTTGTCGGCGCTGACCACGTGGGCGAACCTGGACGCCGCCGACTGGCGGCAGGCGAGCCCACTGCCCGTCTGGCAGGTGCTCCCGGTGCTGGCCGGGACCGCGCTCGGCGGCTGGCTGGGCTGGTGGGTCGGCAACCGCGGCCCGGACGCCAGGCCGGCGGAGGACGACGCGGAGGTCCCCCAGCTCGTGCTGAAGGCGGGCCAGCGCGCGGTGTGGGTGTCCTCGGTGCGGAGCCGGACGCTGCAGGTCATCGGCGCGGCAGCCGTGCTGTCCGCGGTCGTGCCGCTGCTGGCGCAGGTCTGGGTGGCGGCGCTGGCGCCCGCGCTGGTCGGGGTGGTCCTCTTCGCCCTCTCCTCGGCGCGGGTGCAGGTCGACGAGCGCGGCGTGAGCACCTCCTTCGGCCCGCTGCGCTGGCCGGTGCGGCGGGTCCGGATCGAGCAGATCGACAACGCGCGGGTGGAGACCCGGCGTGCCCTGGAGGTCGGCGGCTGGGGCTACCGGGTCCTGCCGCACAGCACCGCGATCATGCTCCGCGGCGGTGAGTGCCTCGCCCTCGAGCTGACCACCGGCCGCAGGTTCTACATCAGCGTCGACCACGCGGAGCGCGGTGCCGAACTGGTCAACGCGCTCGTCACCGAACGTTCGGCCCTGGAAGGGGGAGACCTGTGAACCGCGACCTCTGGGTGTTCTCGGCCGTGGCGCTGGGTGGCGCGTGGCTGGTCGCCGCGCCGCTGTGGCTCGGCCTCACCAGCTCACTGGCGCTGATCGCCTCCGTGATGATGTTCACGCCGACCCTGGGCGTGCTCGCGGTGTGGTTGCTGAACCGCCGCACGCCCGCGCGCCAGTGGGCGCGGGACACCGGCCTGACATTCGGGCCGCGACCGGGCCGCACCGTGGTGCTGCTGCTCGCCGCGTGGTTCGGCGCTGGCCTGCTCAGCGCGCTCGCCGTCGCGGTGAGCGCCGCGCTCGGGCTGCTCGCACTGGACCTGGGCGGGTTCAGCCTGTTCGCCTCGGCGCTGGGCGGGAACCCACCGCTCGACGTCGGCACCCTGGTGCTGATCCAGCTGCTGACGATGTTCCTGGTGGCGCCGCTGATCAACGCCGTGCTGGCCTTCGGCGAGGAGTGGGGCTGGCGCGGGTGGCTGCTCCCGGCGCTGACCGGGCGCGGCACGTGGCCCGCGCTGCTGATCTCCGGGGTGGTCTGGGGCGTGTGGCACGCGCCGCTGACCCTGCTCGGCTACAACTACCCGAACCTGGGCCCGTGGGCGGCGCTGCTGTTCACCGGCGCCTGCGTGCTCATCGGCATCCTGCTGGGCTGGCTGCGCCTGCGTTCCGGCAGCGTGTGGCCCGCGGTCGTCGGGCACGGCGCGTTCAACGCCGCCGCCGGGCTGCCGATGCTGCTGGGGTCGGCCGCGGAACCGCCGAACCTGGCCCTCGTGGGGCTGACCGGCTTGGTCGGCTGGGGCCTGATGGCGCTGCTGGGCGCGGCCCTGATGCGGTGGTTGCCGGTGGCGCGACCGGAGCCGGTCGCGGTCGCCTGACCTGGGCAGCCGGTACTGTCAACACCGGTCGAGTGCGCGCGGGAGGGCGGTGTGCGGAGGCGGTACCTCTGGTTCGTGGGTGGCTGGACGCTGCTCGTCGCACTGCTGATGCTCGCGGTGCCGATGTCGGTGAGCTCCCGGTTGCCCGACCCGATCGCGGTCGAGTGGACGTTCTCCGGGGCGCCCGAGGACTCCAGCCCGCTCCAGGACTTCCTGCTGAACAAGCTGATCTGGTGGCTGGGGGTCGCCGCGGTCTGGAGCGTGTTCGGGCTCGGCGGCGTGCTCCGGCGCCGCGGCCTGGCCTGGGCCGGGGCCGCGCTGGGCGCGTTCGGGGCGGCGATGCTCGGCACCGTGGTGCTGACCACCGTGGCCAACCTGGACGCGCCGAGCTTCCGGGACGTCGTCGACCCGCCCGGCTCGGGCTGGCTGCTGCTGGCGGGCGCGCTGGCGGGCTGGCTGGGTTGGCGGCTCGGGAGCCGCAGCCCGGAGTTGCCACCGACTGATCGCGGCGTCGGTGCGGTCCGCTAACTTGCCAAGTGCCGGAGAACCCGTCTGACGAGCTCGTTCCGCGTGGCGGTGCCGGTGCGGGGGCTCAGCGCCCGCCTGGACTGCGGGTGCCCGACCCGGTGCGCACGGCAGTGGGCGCACGCTGGGAACCCGCGGCGGTGCAAGCTACCAGGGAGGGCTGAGCGGCTCCGCCGCTTCCGAAGCGGACGACCACGACCGGGTTCGAGGCCAGGCTCTAACCGGAGGACCAGCTGTGACCACATTGGACGCGAAGCTCGACCGGGTGCTCGGCGCCAAGTCCGGCAAGGCGCTCGAGTCGGCGCTGGGCTTGGTCACCGTGGGCGACCTGTTGCGCCACTACCCGCGCCGCTACGCCGAGCGCGGCGAGCTGACCGCCATCGCCGGGTTGGAGATCGGCGAGCACGCCACCGTGCTGGCGAAGGTCGAGCGGGTTGCCAAGCGCACCATGAAGTCCCGCCGGGGCACCATCGTCGAAGCCCGTATCACCGACGGGCACCGCTCGCTGAGCTGCACGTTCTTCAACCAGGCCTGGCGGGAGCGGGAGCTGGTGCCGGGGCGGCGCGGGATGTTCGCCGGCAAGGTCACCTCCTACCGGCAGCAGCTGCAGCTGGCGCACCCCGAGTACCAGCTGTTCGACGACGAGGCGACCGACATCGGCTCGGCCGCCGAGGAGTTCGCCGCCGCGCTGATCCCGGTCTACCCGTCGGCGCAGGGCCTGCCGTCGTGGTCCCTCGCGCGGTGCGTGGCGCAGGTGCTCGACGTCTGGGACGGCACCGACGACCCGCTGCCCGCGGAGCTGCGCGACCGGCTCGGGCTGGCCACCCTGGAGTCGGCGCTGCGCAAGATCCACCGCCCGCAGAGCTTCGCCGACGTGGCGACCGCGCAGGAGCGGCTGAAGTGGGACGAGGCGCTGTCGGTGCAGCTGGTGCTGGCCCAGCTGCGCGGGTCGGCCAAGTCGCACCCGGCACCGGTCTGCCCGCGCCGCGACGACGGCGTGCTGGCCGCCTTCGACCAGCGCATGCCGTTCGAGCTGACCAGGGGGCAGCAGGAGATCGGCGAGCAGGTCGCCGCCGACCTGGCCACCGACCACCCGATGAACCGGCTGGTGCAGGGCGAGGTCGGCAGCGGCAAGACGGTGGTGGCGCTGCGCGCGATGCTGCAGGCGGTGGACGCCGGTCGGCAGGCGGCGATGCTCGCCCCCACCGAGGTCCTGGCCGCGCAGCACGCCCGCTCGCTGCGGGAACTGCTCGGCGAGCTGGCCATGGCGGGTGAGCTCGGCGCCGCGGAGGAGGCGACCCGGGTGACCCTGCTGACCGGTTCGCTGGGGGCGGCGCAGCGCAGGAAGGCCCTGCTGGAGGCGGCTTCCGGGGAGGCCGGGATCGTGGTCGGCACGCACGCGCTGATCCAGGACCGGGTCTCCTTCGCCGACCTGGGCCTGGTGGTGGTCGACGAGCAGCACCGGTTCGGCGTGGAGCAGCGCGACGCGCTGCGCGCCCGCGGCAGTGCGGAGACCTCACCGCACGTGCTGGTGATGACCGCGACACCCATCCCGCGCACGGTGGCGATGACCGTCTACGGCGACCTGGAGACCTCGGCGCTGCGGGAGCTCCCGCAGGGGCGCTCACCGATCAGCACCAGCGTGGTGCCGGTGGCGGAGAAGCCAGCCTGGCTGGAGCGGGCGTGGGCGCGCATCCACGAGGAGGTCGCCGCCGGGCACCAGGTCTACGTGGTGTGCCCGCGGATCGGTGACGACGAGGAGGACGCGGGCAAGGGCGGGAAGAAGTCCCGCAAGACGGCGGTGGACGACAGCGACGAGGGTGAGGAGCCGCCGCCGGAGGACGGCGAGGAGCGCCGCCCGCCGCTGGCGGTACTCGAGGTCGCCGAGCAGCTCGCCGCGGGCCCGCTCAAGGGCCTGCGGCTGGGCGTGCTGCACGGGCGCCTGCCCGCCGACGACAAGGACGCGGTGATGCGCGCCTTCGCCGCTGGCGAGGTGGACGTGCTGGTGGCGACCACGGTGGTCGAGGTCGGCGTCAACGTCCCGAACGCCACCGTGATGGTGATCATGGACGCGGACCGCTTCGGCGTCAGCCAGCTCCACCAGCTGCGCGGCCGGGTCGGCCGGGGCAGCGCCCCGGGCCTGTGCCTGCTGGTCACCGAGGCCATGGGCGGCACCACCACCCGCGAGCGGTTGGACGCGGTCGCCTCCACCACTGACGGCTTCGAACTGGCCCGACTGGACCTGGAACTCCGCCGCGAGGGCGACATCCTCGGCGCGGCCCAGTCGGGCCGCAAGTCCGGCCTGAAGATGCTCTCCCTCCTCCGCGACGAGGACGTCATCGCCCGAGCCCGCGAAGAAGCGGCCCGAGTCGTCGAAGCCGACCCCACTCTCCACGACCACCCGGGCCTGGCCCGCATGGTCGCCGAGGTGGTCGACGAAGACCGGGCCGAATACCTCGAGAAGTCCTGACACCACGGCTGAACCACACCTCAGCTGCTGACCGGCGGTGATCCCCTGGCCAGGGCCCGCCACCACCCCTGCCCAGGTCACCGCCTGCTGCTCGGGGCCCTCACCACTGCGGTCGGAGGGGTGGTGACGAATGCGATTTCGATTGAAACTGCTTCACCTCGCCACTGGAGGCTCCGTCGAGAACGAGCGGTTTCGATTGGGATCGCACCCCACCAAGCCGACCCCCACCGCTTCGAACCCAAACCCAACCCCACCCAACAGGCACCCCGGGTACCACCGCGCACCCCGGGGCGAGCCGACCGCCAAGCCCCACCGGAGAGCAAGACCCCCATACTTCCGATCAAGGAAAGAATCCGTCTATTTCTGTTGGTCCAGACCTTGCCCAACCGGGTTGTTTTACCAGGTAGTAGGCGTGTACCTGATCTCATCACCCGAGAAGTCCTCCCGGAACGGGGAATTTTCGCGGTACTGTGCTGGCACTGACCGACACCCGCCAACCGAGGAGCCGGTATGTTCCGCAAGGTTCTCGTCGCCAACCGCGGTGAGATTGCGATTCGCGCCTTCCGCGCCGCCTACGAGCTGGGTGCGGGCACCGTGGCGGTGTTCCCGCACGAAGACCGCAACTCGCTGCACCGCTTGAAAGCCGATGAGTCCTACGAGATCGGCGAACCCGGCCACCCGGTCCGCGCCTACCTCTCCGTCGAGGAGGTCATCAAGGCCGCGCAGCTGGCGGGCGCCGACGCCGTCTACCCCGGCTACGGCTTCCTGTCCGAGAACCCCGAGCTGGCCCGGGCCTGCCGGGAAGCCGGGATCACGTTCGTCGGCCCGAGCCACGAGATCCTGCAGATGACCGGGAACAAGGCGACCGCGGTGGCCGCCGCCCGGGAGGCCGGGGTACCGGTGCTGGACTCCTCGTCGCCCTCCCGCGACATCGACGAGCTGCTGGCCGCCGCCGAGGAGATGACGTTCCCGGTTTTCGTCAAGGCCGTCGCCGGTGGTGGCGGGCGCGGCATGCGCCGCGTCGACCAGCTGGAGGCGCTGCGCGAGGCGCTGGAAGCCGCGATGCGCGAGGCCGAGTCGGCCTTCGGCGACCCCACTGTGTTCCTGGAGCAGGCCGTGATCAACCCGCGGCACATCGAGGTGCAGATCCTCGCCGACGCCGCGGGCAACGTGATCCACCTCTACGAGCGGGACTGCTCGGTGCAGCGCCGCCACCAGAAGGTCATCGAGATCGCCCCGGCCCCCAACCTCGACCCGCAGCTGCGCGAGCGGATCTGCGCCGACGCGGTCGCCTTCGCCCGCAAGATCGGCTACGTCAACGCGGGCACCGTGGAGTTCCTGGTCGACGAGCAGGGCCGCCACGTGTTCATCGAGATGAACCCGCGCATCCAGGTCGAGCACACGGTCACCGAGGAGGTCACCGACGCCGACCTGGTGCAGTCGCAGCTGCGCATCGCCGCCGGGGAGACGCTCGAGGACCTCGGCATGACCCAGGACGCGGTCCGGCTGCGCGGCGCGGCCCTGCAGTGCCGCATCACCACCGAGGACCCGGCCAACGGGTTCCGCCCGGACACCGGCATGATCAGCGCCTACCGCTCGCCGGGCGGCGCGGGCATCCGGCTCGACGGCGGCACCGCCTTCGCGGGCACCAGCGTCAGCGCGCACTTCGACTCGATGCTGGTCAAGCTGTCCTGCCGGGGCCGGGACTTCGCCACCGCGGTGGCGCGGGCGCGGCGCGCGGTCGCCGAGTTCCGCATCCGCGGGGTGTCCACGAACATCCCGTTCCTGCAGGCCGTGCTGGACGACCCGGACTTCGCCGCGGGCAAGGTCACCACCTCGTTCATCGGCGAGCGCCCGCACCTGCTGACCGCCCGGCACTCCGCCGACCGCGGCACCCGGCTGCTCAACTACCTCGCCGACGTCACCGTCAACCACCCCAACGGCACCCGCCCGACCACCCCGGACCCGGTGTTCAAGCTCCCCAGCACCGACCTGTCGGCGGAGCCACCCGCCGGGTCCAAGCAGAAGCTGGTCGAGCTCGGCCCGGAGGGCTTCGCGCGCTGGCTGCGGGAGTCCAAGGCCCTCGGCGTCACCGACACCACCTTCCGCGACGCCCACCAGTCGCTGCTGGCCACCCGCGTGCGCAGCAAGGACCTGCTCGCCATCGCGCCGCACGTGGCGCGGATGACACCGGAGCTGCTGTCCCTGGAGTGCTGGGGCGGCGCGACCTACGACGTGGCGCTGCGGTTCCTCGCCGAGGACCCGTGGGAGCGGCTGGCCAAGCTGCGCGAGGCGGTGCCCAACATCTGCCTGCAGATGCTGCTGCGCGGCCGCAACACCGTCGGGTACACGCCCTACCCGACCGAGGTGACCGAGCACTTCGTGCAGGAGGCCACCGACACCGGCATCGACATCTTCCGCATCTTCGACGCGCTCAACGACGTCGAGCAGATGCGCCCGGCCATCGAGGCGGTGCGGGCCACCGGGAAGTCGGTAGCCGAGGTGGCGCTGTGCTACACGGCCGACCTGTCCAACCCGGACGAGAAGCTGTACACGCTGGACTACTACCTGCGGCTGGCCGAGCAGATCGTCGACGCCGGGGCGCACGTGCTGGCCATCAAGGACATGGCCGGTCTGCTGCGCGCACCGGCCGCGGTGCAGCTGGTGACCGCGCTGCGCCGCGAGTTCGACCTGCCGGTGCACCTGCACACCCACGACACGCCGGGCGGCCAGCTGGCCACCTACCTGGCGGCGGTGCAGGCCGGGGCGGACGCGGTGGACGCCGCGACCGCGTCGATGGCCGGGACCACCTCGCAGCCCGCGCTGTCCTCGGTGATCGCCGCCACCGACTACACCGACCAGGCCACCGGGCTGGACCTGCAGGCGGTGTGCGACATGGAGCCGTACTGGGAGTCGGTGCGCAAGATCTACCAGCCGTTCGAGGCGGGGCTGGCCTCGCCCACCGGCCGGGTCTACCGCCACGAGATCCCCGGTGGTCAGCTGTCCAACCTGCGCACCCAGGCGGTGGCGCTCGGCCTCGGCGACAAGTTCGAGGAGATCGAGGCGATGTACGCCGCGGCCGACCGGATCCTGGGCCGGCTGGTCAAGGTCACCCCGTCCTCGAAGGTGGTGGGTGACCTGGCGCTGCACCTGGTCGGCGCCGGGGTGGACCCGGCGGACTTCGAGGCCGACCCGCGCAAGTTCGACATCCCGGACTCGGTGATCGGGTTCCTGCAGGGCGAGCTCGGCGAGCCGCCCGCCGGCTGGCCGGAGCCGTTCCGCACCCGCGCGTTGGAGGGCCGCACCGCGGTCCGCCGCCTCGCGGAGCTGTCCGCGGAGGACCGGGCGGGGCTGCGCGACGACCGCCGCGCCACCCTGAACCGGCTGCTGTTCGCCAAGCCCACCAAGGAGTTCACCGAGCACCGCGAGGCCTACGGCGACACGTCGCTGCTGCGCAGCAAGGACTTCTTCTACGGCCTGCGGCCGGGGGAGGAGTTCCCGGTCGACCTGGAACCGGGCGTGCGGCTGCTCATCGGCCTGGAGGCGATCAGCGAACCGGACGAGCGCGGCGTGCGCACCGTGATGGCGACGCTGAACGGCCAGCTGCGGCCGATCCAGGTCCGCGACCGTTCGGTGGCCACCGACCTGCCGGTCGCGGAGAAGGCCGACCGGTCCAACCCGGGCCACGTGCCCGCCCCGTTCGCCGGTGTGGTGACCCTGTCGGTCGGCGAGGGCGACGCGGTGGAGGCCGGGCAGACCATCGCCACCATCGAGGCGATGAAGATGGAGGCGGCGATCACCGCCCCGGCCGCGGGCCAGGTCAAGCGCCTGGCCATCGGCGCCGTCCAGCAGGTGGAGGGCGGCGACCTGATCATCGAGCTCGGCTGACCCCAGCACCGGAGCGGGCCGTCCCACCAGGGGCGGCCCGCTCCGGCGCTTCAAGCAGGGGATTGCTCGTTCGGGTGAACTGGGCAACCGGGGCGGGATGGGTGGCGTCTCCGTGGTGTTGACAGGTGAGCGCGATGTGGTGGGGGTTGGCGATGCGGAAGTTGCCGATGGTGTGGGCGGTCCTGGTCACCGCCGGGTTGGTGCTGGCTGGCGGCTCGGCGACCGCGGAGCCTGCGGAGGGCGTGCGGGACGTCGACTGGCGCGACACCGAGTTCGTCGTGCCTCCGGTCGGACCGTGCCCGCAGCAGTCCGTGCCCTTCTCCGACGGCGCGGCCGTGGTGAGCGGTTGGGTCTACCGGTTCACCCCGGAGCGACAGGTCGAGTACGCCGACGTCACCGGTGAGGGCGTCGAGGACGCGCTCATCCTCGTGGAGTGCGGGCCGCAGAACTCCGAGTACTCGCGGGCACTCGTGGCGATGACCGAAGGCCCGAGGCCGCTGGGCACGGTCGTCAGCCCGCCGGTGTGGACTCAGCTGCCCACCGACCTCACCGTGCGAGCAGGGGAGATCTCGGTGCGGATCGAGGACTTCGACACCGGCGGCGCCTGGACCGAGCGCTACCGCTGGGCCCAATCGGCCCAAGCCTTCGTCCGCATCAACGCTTGAGTCGTGAGCGGCGATGGTCGTCCTTACCACCATCGCCGCTCACGACCCCGGTCACCTGGTCTTCAGCACGGTGAGCTGCTGGGTGGCGCGGCTGAGCGCGACGTAGAGGGCTCGGCGGCCGGTGCTGGACTCCGCTGACAGGCCGTCCGGGTCGATGACCACCACCGCGTCGTACTCCATGCCCTTGGCCTCCAGACTGCCGACCACGCGCACCCGGTCCGCCCCAGCGATGTCCGAAGTGGACAGCCATTCGCGGACCTCGTCGCGGCGGCCCATCGTGGTGATCAGGCCGATGGTGCCCTCCGCGGCCGAGACCAGCTCCGCCGCGGCCGTGCGCACCGCCTCCGGCAGCTGCTCGCTGGACACCTCGCGCACCGCCGGCTCGACGCCGGTGGTGCGCACCGCCACCGGCAGGTCGTCCGCGGGCACCAGGTCCCGAACCGCGTCCGCGGCCAGCGCGAAGATCTCCGCCGAGTTCCGGTAGTTGGTGCGCAGCGTGAACCGGCGGTGCGTGCGCTGCGCGCTCAGCGCCTCCCGCCGCGCGGCCGCCGCCTCCTCGGCGTCCGGCCAGGACGACTGCACCGGGTCGCCGACGATCGTCCAGCTCGCGTGCCGCCCGCGGCGACCCACCATCCGCCACTGCATCGGCGACAGGTCCTGGGACTCGTCGATGACCACGTGCGCGTACTCGTCGTAGTTCGCCGCGCGCTGCGGCTGCTCGGCTTCGCCGTCGACGCGGCGCCGCTTCGGCGGCGGTCCGGCCAGCACCCGCAGCTCGTCGATGAGGGCGATGTCGGCGACCGTCCACTCGGTCACCTCGGTCCACGACTTGGCCAGCAGGCCGACCTCCTCGGCCGACAGCAGCCGCCGCGCCGCCTGCGACAGCCGCGCCGGGTCGGACAACCAGCGCAGCACCTGCATCGGGTACACCGGCGGCCACCAGGTGACCAGGAACCGGTGGAACTCGATGCGGTCGCCGATCTCGGTGATCAGCTGCTCCCGGTCGGGCTGGAAGTCCTCGTCGGCGGCCTGCTTCGCCTTCTGCCACAGGGCTTCCAGCAGCGCGTCCGCGGTCCGCATCCGGTTCTTGTTGGGCTGCGCGCCCTTGTTGTGCAGCGAGCGGCGAATCCGCTTGAGCTCGTCGGCCTCCAGCTTCAGCACGGTGCCCCGGTAGAACATCTGCAGGCGCTCGGGGGCGTCCGGCGGGGGCAGCCGCAGCGCGCGCCGCAGCACCTTCACCATCCGCGACGAGCCCTTGACCTCCGCCGTGCGCGGGTCGTCGATCCTGGCCGTGCTGATGCCGTCCAGCACCTCGCCGAGCGCGCGGAGCTCGACGTTGTGCTCGCCCATCGACGGCAGCACCCGCGAGATGTAGGACATGAACACCGGCGACGGGCCGACCACCAGCACGCCCGGTCCGCCGAGCCGCCGCTGGTCGCGGTAGAGCAGGTAGGCGGCGCGGTGCAGCGCGACCGCGGTCTTGCCGGTGCCGGGGCCGCCGGTGATCTCGGTGACGCCGCCCTCGGGGGCGCGGATCGCGTCGTCCTGCTCCTTCTGGATGGTGGCCACGATGTTGCGCATCGAGTCGCCGCGCGAGCGGGTCAGCGCCGCCATCAGCGCGCCGTCGCCGATCACCCGCATGTCGGCGGGCGCGCGCTCGGGGTCCAGCAGGTCGTCGGAGAGGTCCACGACCTGCTCGCGGGAGGAGCGGATCACCCGGCGGCGCACCACGTCCAGCGGCTGCTCGGGGGTCGCCTGGTAGAAGGCCGCGGCCAGCGGGGCGCGCCAGTCCACCAGCAGGTTCTCGAACTGCGGGTCGCGGATGCCCAACCGGCCGATGTGCACCGCGTCGCCGGTGGCGAAGTCCAGGCGGCCGAACACCAGCCCCTCGGACTCGGCGTTGAGCGCCTGCAACGTCCGGTTGGCGTGGTGGAGCATCACGTCGCGCTCGTTGAGCGCTTCGGGCGTCGCTTCCCGGCCGTACTCGTAGCTCTTGTCGCGCATCGCCTCGGCTTCGGTGCGCAACTCCTCGAGCCGGGCGTAGACCCGGTCGACGTGCTGCTGCTCGACCGCGATCTCGGCCTGCTTGATGGACGCTTCGGACACCTGTGTCTTTCTCCCCGTCTGGCGCAGTGGGCAGACCAATCAGCCTACGCTTGTGGCGCTCTCGCGCTCTGCTGCTCCCGGCAGCGGAGAAGGCGCGGGCACGGGCGTAAAATGGCCGCAACCAAGCCCCACCGCAGGGCTCCCCGCCGACCGTGCGCCACGATGGACGGGTGACGCGGATCGTGGCCGGAAGCGTGGGCGGGCGGCGCATCGAGGTGCCCCCGAGAGGCACCAGACCCACCTCGGAGCGGGTGCGGGAAGCCCTGTTCAGCGCGCTGGAGTCGGCAGTGGAGCTGCCCGGTGCCCGGGTGCTCGACCTCTACGGCGGCTCCGGGGCCCTCGGGCTCGAAGCGCTGTCGCGCGGCGCCGAGCACGCCACCTTCGTCGAATCAGACCGCCGGGCCGCGGGCATGCTGCGCCGCAACGCCGCCGCCCTGGGCTTCCGCGACGTGCACGTGGCGCAGGCGAAGGCCGAGACGCTGCTGAGCACCCCGACCGACCAGCCCTTCGACGTGGTGCTCGCCGACCCGCCCTACGACCTGACCCAGGAGAAGCTGCAGCAGGTCCTGGCCGCGCTGGTGGACAACGGCTGGACAGCACCGGGCAGCCTGGTGGTCGTGGAGCGCGCGGTCCGCAGCGGTGAACCGGACTGGCCGTCGCGGCTGCGGCCGCTGCGCACCAGGCGCTACGGCGACACCGCGGTGCACTGGGCCGAGCACGCGGAGGGGACCGAGCCCGCGGAGGCCTAGCCCCGGCCCGGTGAGGCGCACCACGTCGTCGTGGGGAATCCGCTGGTGGCTGCTAACGTCCGGTGCCATGAGGCGTGCCGTGTGTCCAGGCTCCTACGACCCCGTCACCAATGGTCATCTGGACATCATCGAGCGAGCGTCGAAGCTGTTCGACGAGGTCGTCGTCGCCGTGCTCATCAACAAGAGCAAGAAGAGCCTGTTCTCCGTCGAGGAGCGGCTGGAGATGCTGCGCGAGGTTACCGAGCCGTGGCCGAACGTGCGCATCGACGCCTGGCACGGCCTGCTGGTGGACTACTGCCAGACCAACGGCATCGGCGCCATCGTCAAGGGCCTGCGCGCGGTCAGCGACTTCGACTACGAGCTGCAGATGGCGCAGATGAACCAGCAGCTGTCCGGGGTGGAGACGATGTTCATGTCCACCAACCCGCAGTACAGCTTCCTGGCCAGCTCGCTGGTCAAGGAGGTCGCCACCTACGGCGGTGACGTCTCCGAGCTGGTGCCGCCGAAGATCGAGCAGCGCCTCCGCGAGCGGCTCGCCGAGCGGGCCTGATCGGGCGGCCCGGTTGGGCCATCAGGAGTAGGGCTCGTCGCACGATGGTGGCGGGGACACTTCGGGTTCACGTCAGGGCAAGCAGGTGATCACGGTCGCCGCCTAGCGTGCGGCGCATGATGCGGATCACGTCGAAGACAGTGCAGCTGCTGCTGGTCGGCCTGCTCGCCGTAGCGGGTCTGGTCGGCTTCCAGACGAGTGCCGTCTCCGCGCCGGTCGCCGTGCAGGCGCCGTGCGGCGACACGTCCGAGTTCCAGCAGGTCAACCTCTCCGAGCTGCCGCCGGAGGCCACCGAGACGGTGGACCTGATCAAGAAGGGCGGCCCGTTCCCGTACCCGCAGGACGGCACGGTGTTCCAGAACCGCGAGGGCATCCTCCCGGACTGCGAGAGCGGCTACTACCACGAGTACACCGTGGAGACCCCCGGCAGCGACGACCGCGGCGCCCGCCGCTTCGTGGTCGGCGAGGGCGGCGAGTACTTCTACACCGAGGACCACTACGAGAGCTTCAAGCTGACCAACGTCGACGCCTGACGACCCTGTCGGAACGCCTCCCCGGGAACTGCCGGGGAGGCGTTCCACGTTTCACCGGTGCGGGTGATCCGCGCCCGGGGCCTTGACACGCGGGCGCCGGAATTCCCCGGCCCTGGTGCCCGGCGCGGGCAGACTGGGGACCGGAGCGGCCCGTGATCACCGGTCCGGGCAGTTCTGAGATGCTTGCTGCTGCGGCGGCTACGACGGTGGGGAGATCAAGGTGTACCGGGTGTTCGAGGCCCTCGACGAGCTGGTCACGATCGTGGAAGAGGCGCGTGGCGTTCCCATGACCTCGGGGTGCGTGGTGCCCCGCGGTGACGTGCTGGAGCTGCTCGACGACGTCCGGGACGCGATCCCCCAGGAACTGGACGACGCTCAGGACGTGCTCGACCACCGCGACGAGGTGGTCTCCACCGCCGAGGCGAAGGCGGACAAGGCCGTCACCGACGCCCGCACCGAGGCCGAGCGGACCCTCGCCGCCGCCCGGGCGGAGGCCGAGCAGCTGCTCGCCGACGCCCGCGAGCAGGCCGACGAGCTGCTGGCCGAGGCGCGCGGCCAGGCCGAGCAGGCGGTGACCGCTGGCCGCCGTGAGTACGAGGACTACGTCGGGCGCGCCCAGTCGGAGGCCGACCGGATGGTGCAGGCCGGGCGGGCTGCCTACGAGCAGTCGCTGCACGAGGGCAAGGCGGAGCAGGCCAGGCTGGTGGCCGACACCGAGGTGGTACAGGCGGCCAACGCCGAGGCCAAGCGCATCGTCGACGAGGCCAACGAGGACGCCGAGCGCCTGCGCAGCGAGTGCGACGCCTACGTGGACTCCCGCCTCGCGGACTTCGAGGACCTGCTCGGCCGGACCCTGCGCACCGTCGGCAAAGGACGCCAGCAGCTGCGCAGCCCGGTCGGCGCCCCCTTCGACTACGAGGAGTGGGGTTCGGGGAGCGGCGCGGCGGCGAACTGAGCTCGCCGCAGGGCCTGGTGTCGTCGTCGGGGTCGGGTCGCGTACCCTGGGAGAGCTGGCTTCGGGCGACGTGCCGGTTGGTACCGGTCCTCGCGTCGTCCGCCGATGCCGCGAAACTGCCCGCTTGATTTCACCACCGAAACTTTGTGATGTCTCAGAACCACGATGCACGTGCCGCGCAGGCCGGACCCTGGGTGATCGACACCCGGCAGATCGGTCACCGCGCCGGGAGCAGCCATGCCTACCAGCGCAGCGCCCCGGCTCCGGCCGGGTTCGGGCTGGACATGATCAAGGTGCCCGAGGGCGAGCCGGTCGAGCTCGACCTACTGGCCGAGTCGGTGGTCGAGGGCGTGCTGGTGTCGGGTACCGCCGTGGCCCAGCTGGCCGGTGAGTGCGTCCGGTGCCTGGACCCGATCTCCGACGAGCTCGAGGTCGAGGTGCGGGAGCTGTTCGCCTACCCGGACAGCGCCACGGACGCCACCAGCGATGATGACGAGGTGGAGCGGGTCGTGGACGACCTGGTCGACCTCGAACCGGTGGTGCGGGACGCGATGCTGCTGTCGCTGCCCTCGGCGCCGTTGTGCTCGCCGGACTGCCAGGGGCTGTGCTCCGGGTGCGGCGTGAAGTGGGCCGAACTCGCCCCCGATCACACGCATGAGACCATTGACCCTCGCTGGGCCGCGCTGCAAGAGCGGTTCGGCGGGACCGAGGAGGAGAAGTAGTCGTGGCCGTCCCGAAGCGCAAGATGTCCCGGGCCAACACCCGTCACCGCCGGTCGCAGTGGAAGACCTCGGCGCCGACGCTGGTGCAGTGCTCCAACCGCTCCTGCCGCGAGCAGAAGCTGCCGCACGTGGTCTGCCCGGCCTGCGGCCAGTACGACGGCCGCCAGGTCGTCCAGCCCGCCTGATCGGCAGCCGCGCAGTGGGGGGAAAGCAGTCGCGGGCCCGGAAGATCGACCGGGCTCCGCTGTTGGCAGCGCTCGGCGTCGAGCTCGACGCCGAGCTGCTCACCCTTGCTCTCACCCACCGCTCGTACGCGTACGAGAACGGTGGCCTGCCGCCGAACGAGCGGCTGGAGTTCCTGGGTGACGCGGTGCTCGGACTGGTGATCACCGATCGCCTGTACAACGACCACCCGGAACTCGCGGAGGGGCAGCTCGCGAAGCTGCGCGCCAGCGTGGTCAACATGCACGCGCTGGCCGGTGTCGCGCGCGGTCTCGGTGAGGGCGGCCTGGGTGAGTACCTGCTGCTGGGCCGGGGCGAGGAGCTCACGGGGGGCCGGGACAAGGCGAGCATCCTCGCGGACGGCCTGGAAGCCGTGCTCGGCGCCGTGTACCTGGCCAAGGGCATCGACGTCGCGCGCGACGTGGTGCACCGGCTGTTCGCACCGCTGCTGGCCGAGGCGCCGCAGCGGGGCGCGGGCCTGGACTGGAAGACCAGCCTGCAGGAGCTGACCGCGTCGGCGAGCCTGGGCGTTCCGGAGTACCGGGTCGAGGAGCAGGGGCCGGACCACCGCAAGGAGTTCAGCGCCTACGTGGCCGTGGGCGGGCAGACCTACGGTCGCGGTGACGGTCGGACCAAGAAGGAAGCCGAGCAGAAGGCCGCCGAGGCGGCTTGGCGCCAGCTGTCGCAGCAGGCTGGCGAGGGCGCCGAGACGTCCGCCTGAGCGGCGCACCTCAGCGTCCGCCTGACCGGGGCATCCCTGGGCTGTCCCGGCCAGGCGATCGCTGAGGACCAACGGCCCCGCGGGTTTTTCCGCGGGGCCGCTTCTCGTGCGCCACCGGGCGTGGTCGAAGATGTTCGCGTGCCCGAGTTGCCTGAAGTCGAGGTCGTCCGGCGCGGTGTCGCCGAACACGCGGTCGGCCGGACCGTGTCCAGCGTCGAGGTCCTGCACCCGCGGGCGGTGCGCCGCCACGTGCCCGGACCGGATGATCTCGCCGGTCGGCTGACCGGTCGGGTGCTGAGCGCGGCACGGCGCCGCGGCAAATACCTGTGGCTGGAGCTGGGCGGACCGGGCGGGGCGGCGCTCACCGGCGGTGAGGCACTGGTGGTGCACCTCGGGATGAGCGGCCAACTGCTCGTGCAGCCCACCGGTGCCCCGGACGAGAAGCACCTGCGGGTCCGCTTCGAGTTCGCCGACGGCGGTCCGGAGCTGCGGTTCGTCGACCAGCGCACGTTCGGTGGCCTGCACCTGGCCGACCTGGTCGAGGTGGACGGCGTCGCGCTGCCCAAGCCGGTCGAGCACATCGCGCCCGATCCGCTGGAGGAGTCCTTCGACGTGGACCGGCTGGCGGCGCGGTTGCGGGCGCGGCGCACCGGGATCAAGCGGGCGCTGCTGGACCAGAGCTTGGTGTCCGGCATCGGCAACATCTACGCGGACGAGGCGCTGTGGCGCGCGAAGCTGCACTGGGCTCGGCCCACGGCGACGCTGACCCGGCCCAAGGTCCGCGAGCTGTTCGACGGCGTCATCGACGTCATGCAGGACGCGCTGCACGCCGGGGGCACCTCGTTCGACGCCCTCTACGTCAACGTCAACGGGGAGTCCGGCTACTTCGACCGGTCCCTGGCGGTATACGGCCAGCTCGACCGGCCGTGCCCGCGCTGCGGTGCCCCGATCCGCCGCGACGCCTTCATGAACCGCTCCTCCTACACCTGCCCGGTCTGCCAACCAAGACCCCGGAACGCCCACCTCTGAGCGGCCCCGACCCAACACCCCGAACCCCCAGGGGCGCGCGACCCCCGAGGGCCGCGCACCCCCTGGCTCACAACTTCACCGTCGGCCGGTGGATCTCGAACCACGCCGCCATGTCCAACGCCCGTTCGAAGGCGTACCGGGTGGGCGTGTCGATGCGGCCAGCATCCTGCCTCAGCGCCCCGCGCAACCACTCCCCGTCCAGCAGCGACAACGCCTCGCTGCCGGTCGAGGCCAGCTCCGCCACCTGCCGCTGCAGGGCCGCCGCGTACTTCGGGTCCTGGGTGGAGGGGTACGGGCTCTTCACCCGGTCCACCACCGACTGGGGCAGGGTGTCCGCGGTGGCGTGGCGCAGCAGGCTCTTCTCCCGGCCGTCGAAGGTCTTCAACGCCCACGGGGCGTTGAAGACGTACTCGACCAGCCGGTGGTCGCAGAACGGCACCCGGACTTCCAGGCCGACTGCCATGCTCATCCGGTCCTTGCGGTCCAGCAGAATCCGGACGAACCGGGTGAGGTGCAGGTAGCTGATCTCCCGCATCCGCCGGTCGAAGTCGCCTTCGCCGTCCAGCGTGGGCACCGAGGCGATCGCGTCGCGGTAGCCGTCGGCCACGTAGGTCTCCAGGTCCAGCGCGTCGCGCACGCCCGGCTCCAGCAGGCTCGGTTGCTGGCCCTGCTGGGAGCGCACCGCCGCCAGCCACGGGAAGGTGTCGGCCGCGCGCACCTCCGGGTCGTGGAACCACTTGTAGCCGCCGAAGACCTCGTCCGCGGACTCCCCGGACAGCGCGACCGTGGAGTGCTCGCGGATCGCCTTGAACAGCAGGTAGAGCGACTGGTCCATGTCGCCCAGCCCCATCGGGAAGTCGCGGGCCTGCACGGCGGCGCGGCGCACTGCCGGGTCGGCCAGCGTCTCGGGGTCGAGCACGATGTCCTGGTGCTGGGAGCCGACGTGCTTGGCGACGTCGTGCACGTAGGGCGTGTCCGGGGTGCCGCGCATCTCGTCCGGCACGAAGTTCTCGGCCTGGCCGAGGAAGTCCACCGCGAAGCTGCGCACCTGCTCGCCGCTGCGGCTCAGCTCCAGCCCGGCCAGCGCGGTGATGGCGCTGGAGTCCAGTCCGCCGGAGAGCAGCACGCAGCGCGGCACGTCGGAGATCAGCTGCCGCGCCACGATGTCGTCGAGCAGTTCCCGCACGCGCTGCACGGTGGCCTGCTGGTCGTCGGTGTGCTCGACGGCGCCCAGCTGCCAGTAGGTGTGCTCGTGCAGGCCGGTGCGGTCGACGGTGACGATGGTGCCGGGCTCGACCTCGCGCATGCCCGCCCACACCGCGTGCCGCGGGGTCTTGACTGGGGCGAACAGCTCGCGCAGCCCGTTGGCGTCGACGACCTTCTCAGCCAGCGGGTTGGCCAGCACCGCCTTGGGCTCGGAGCCGAACAGCACGCCGTGCTCGGTGGGGTAGTAGTAGAGCGGCTTGATGCCCATCCGGTCGCGGATCAGCAGGAGCTGCTCGGTGCGGGTGTCCCAGATGGCGAAGGCGAACATGCCGTTGAGGTGCTCGGCGACCTCGGGGCCCCACTCCAGGTACCCGTGCAGGACGACTTCGGTGTCGCTGTCGGTGGTGAAGCGGTGGCCGCGGCGGCGCAGCTCGTCGCGCAGCTCGGTGAAGTTGTAGGCCTCGCCGCTGTAGACGATCGCCACGTCTCCGTCGGGGGTGGCCATCGGCTGGGTGCCGCCGGGCAGGTCGATGATGGCCAGTCGGCGGTGGCCGAGCGCGGCGTGCGGGGCCACCCAGGTGCCGCGGGCGTCCGGGCCGCGGCAGGACATGGTGTCGCACATCGCGTCGATCGCGTGTTGTTCGCGGGTGAGGTCTCGCTGGAAGTCGATCCAGCCGGAGATGCCGCACATGGCCGTTCTCCTTCGATGTTCGGATTCCGCGCGGGTCGAGGCCCGCGATGCGCACCGGCCGGTGTTTACCCAGACTAACGAGATCGTTGCGTCGATGAAACTAGATGACCGGGTGAAGTCGGCCACGCACAATCCGTGCGCATCGGCAGGAACCGCCGCAAACCGGGGCATCGAGGACGCGCCAGACGTGGAGCGGCGCGGGTCCCGCCCTGGTCACGTGCCATGACCAGGGCGGAACCCGCGCCGCAGTTCCTCAGCCCGGCGGGGGGTCAACCTCCGAACTGCAGGGCCTCCCGCGTCTTCCGCAGGCGGTGGGCGAAGGACACGCTCCACGGATCAGCGTCGGGAGGCACCTGCCCCTCCCACTCCGCGTGGTAGAGCATCTGCTCGAACGAGCTGGTGGCGAGGTAGTGCAGATCCCGCTCCGGGACCAGGTCCAGCGCGTGCACCTGCACCGGCGACGGCGGTTGCCCGAAGGTGGGGTAGATGCGCACCGCATTGACCGCGCAGGGGTGCTCCGGCGTCCCCCACCAGGCGTCCCGGCGAGCCCCCTGGGCCATGAAGACCACCCGCGGCATCTTGTCGCGGATCCTCATCAGGCAACCGCACAGCGACGGGCCCCTGGCGGTGGCCGGTTCCTTCTCGGGGACGGTCGCGCGCGTGTGCACCACGCCGTTGACCTCTCGCCACGTGAACTGGGCGGTCGCGACCATCGGTCCTTGGTGACCGCGCAGTTCGGTGATCACGCGTACGTAAGCGCTCTGTTCCACAGCCTTCTCATCCCTCTCCCGGGCCGTACCTGCGCTGCAGGTCCTCGATCGTCTTGCGCTCGTTCCGGATGTCCGCCGGGTCCACGTGCCCGCGCCAAGAATCGTCCAGCCGGGCGGTCGCGGGGCCTGGCGGTTCGTGGTGCGTCGGTGGTGCTTCAGGAGGCGGGTTGCTCGCTCCCGGAGCCGGGTCGGGTGTCGGGTCCGGTGCGGGTTCGGGCGCGCCCTTGCCGTCGTCGAGCCAGCTGTCCGGGGTGTTGTCGTCGTCGAACCAGTCGGGCAGTTCGTGGCGGTTGCGGGGTTCCGGGACCGGGGCCTGCGGCGGTTCCGGGTCGGGGAGCGGATCCGAGCCCTTCGGTCCGAACTCGTGCCCGTCCCACGGGTTCGCGGGTGCTTCCGGGGCCCGCGGTGGAGGTGCGGAGTCGAGGTCCGCCCAGGGCGGGGTGCCGTCGGGGCGGCCGAGCTCGCTGACGCGGTCGGTGGTGCGGGAGATGTCGCTGGCGGTGTCGGCGGCGTCGGTGATGTGGTCGGTGGACCTGAGCACGCGGCTGGCCAGGCCGGCGCCGGTGAGCCCGGCCGCGGCGTCGGGGACCATCGAGCCCAGCGCCTTGGCCGGGTTCTCCTTCCAGCCGTCCACGTCGACCACGGTCTTGACGGCCTGCCAGGGGTTCTCCACGACCGACTGGACCGTGGTGGCCGCGGCTTCGTTGAACTGCCGGTAGCCCTCGGGGTCGGTGAACTGCATGCCGGGCTGGCTGTAGTAGAACGCCTTGCCCAGGCCAATGCCCAGGCCGAGCGCACCTTCGGCCATGCCGACCACGCCCTCGACCACGCCGGACCCGAAGTCGTACGCCACGGCACCGAGGACCTGCGCGCCGTCGGCGATGTTCGCGGCGATCTGGGCCAGCGGGCCGGGCTTGTCCGGGGCGCCCTGGCAGGCCTTGAGCACGACGTCAGCTGCCCGGTCACCGGCCGCCTGCACCGCCGCCTTGGCCGCGGCGATCTCCTGCTGCGCGCGGGCGCGGGCTTCCGCGCCGGGGTCCACGAACTCGCCCGGCCCAGTGCCCGAGCCACCCGCGACGGCGGCGTTGTGCTTGGCGAGGGCTGCTCGTGAGGCTTCGTTCGCCTGGTCCAGCTCCTCCTTCGCCCGCTGCGCGCGGGGTTTCTCGGTGGCCAGGACCTGCTCGTAGTCGCGCACCGCCTGGCCAGCGTCGGTCAGCGCGTCGGCGGCCTTGAGCCACTCCGCCGGTGCCTTGTCCAGGAAGTTGGCGCGGAAGGCGTCCCCGGCCTGGCCGGTCCACCCGCCGGAGTCGATCGACTTGATGCCCTGGCCCGCGCGTTCCAGCGCCGAACCGAGCTTGCTCAGGTGCTCGCCGACCTCGGCGGCGGTGGCGGGAACGCCGGGGATGACGTCCTGCGGCCCGACACCGGTCAACTGGCCGAGCTTGTGCAGCTCGCTGCCCGCCCAGTCCAGGTCCTGGTCGAAGGTGCTGCTGTTGCTGACCACCTCAGCCACCCACTCCCCGCTGCAGCTCCTGCACCGCGTCGGCGTCCATCGCGTGGTAGGAGGCACGCGCCTCGCCGAGCGCTCCGACCGCGGCCTGGCCGTCCTCGACCAGGTAGCGCAGTCCCCACTCCCAGGCTTCGCCGAACGCCAGCAGCGCGCCGCCGAGCTTGTCGTGCCCGACGTGCGGCACCGAGTCCATCGTGAGCTCCTGCAGGCCCATGCCCTGCGCGCCGGCCGCGGCCATGCCCCAACCGGCCATCTGGCCGAGCTCGGAGACCGCGTCCCGAACACCTTCCTCGGCGCTGCGCAGCGCCTCAAGGTCGACGCGAAAACCGTCGTGCGCCATCAATTCCCGCTTTCGGTGAGTGCGAATCGGTCGGGTACCAGCCCGGCGACCGGGCCCAGCGCGGTGCTGTGCCCGGTGCCGGGGTCGATGACCAGGCCGGTGCCCCTGGGCAGGGCGGGCAGGCACTGGTCGAGCAGTTCGGCCCCGGTCAACTCGGCGTAGCGCACCTCGTCCGCGCCGCGCCCGGAACCGCGGTGGAACTCGGCCATCCGGGCCAGCGAGGTGAACACCCCCAGCCAGGCCAGTGCACCGCCGCGAGCGGTGAGCAGCGCCACGCCACTGTCCTCATCGGACACCGGAACGACCAGAGCGGTGGCGCGGAGGGTTCCGGCCAGCTGGTCGAGCGCGCACCGGTCGGTGCGGAACAGGAGCAGGGCTTCGACCAGGTCGGCGGTCGGACCGGGTGGGCTGGGCAGCACCCCGCTGAGGCGTAAAACCCTTTGGGAGCGCGGGAACCCGGTACCCGGGCGTGGTTGTGCGAGCGTCATGGTGTCACGCCTCCACAGCGTGGACGAGGAAGATCAACCGGGGCAGAACCGTATCGAGTGGACCCATCGGCGGCGCTGGGATTGAACTTGCTCCCCGTGTCGGTTGAATCACCGCGCTTATTGCTCCTTCTGGCGGTGAAGGAGCGGTGGGAATGAACTCCTCCTCATTTTCGGGATCGCGCGGGTTCCGCCGCCGTGGAATCAATTGCGGGAGCTCGGCACCGGTTTCCAGGATTCGAGAACTCGTCGGTGGGAACGGGTTCTCCGCACCACTGGCGGAAGGCCGGGGAGCCGCCGGGCGGAAACTGGTCGAACCGGGAAAGCGAGCTGCCCGAACCCCCGGCGAGCTGGAGCGAAGCGGTCCCGGCGGGGTTTTTGCCGGTTTCCGGATTCCGCTGTCGCGGGTGGTTCGCCGAAGTGCCGCATTCGCGATCGCGCACAGTGCCGTGGGATTGCTGTGAAGTTCACGCGAGTTGCTGACGTGCGGTGAACGCCGCTGCTAAGGTCGCGGACGACTTGGTGATCAGAAGCCGCTGACTGGGGGGTTCTCCGCGATGACGACGCCAGCACCGCCGCCACCGCCGCCCGCTCCGGGTGGCGGCCAGACCCTCACCGTCAACAAGGACAACGTCCTCGAGGTGCGCAAGGTCATCCTCGCCGCGGCCGAGGACGCCCGGATCAAGCTGTCGAGCCTGGCACCGAACCTGGTCGTCCGGTCCCCGGGCGAGGACGAGGTCAGCAGGACCGCGGCCGAGGTGTGGACCGGGAACCTGGTCGGCAACGAGGACTCCCACTACGCGCGCCTCATGCAGTACGTGTCCAACGTCTTCGACCTCGGGATGCAGCTGGAAGAGGCCGCCAAGCAGTACGGCTACTCCGACGACGAGATCGCTGCATCGTTCTCCGTGCAGCAGAACCAGGTGTGAGGGGGCCCTGTTGCGAGCGCGACTCCGGTGCGGGTTGGTCATGGTGGCCGCGGCGGCGGTCCCGCTGACCGGGTGCACGGTCAACGGACCCGACCCCGCACCCGAACCTGGTGGCACGACACCGACATCGAGCGCGGGAGCGGCGTCGTTCGACTTCCCGGCGCGCCCCGCCGAACTCCCCATCGCGGGCAAGCAGGACGCGGACGCGTGCACCTGGCTGGCCTCGGAGCAGAAGCAGCAGCTGGAGGTCGGCGGCGGCCGTCCGGTGGTCAAGAGCGGGAACAACTACAACGGTTGCACCTTCCTCGGCCAGTCCGGTCCCGCGCAGTACGGGATCTCGCTGCGGGTCGTGCCGGAAGGGCTCGACGCCTTCGCCCAGAAGCTCGCCGACTCCGCGCCGGAGCAGGACCAGGTCGGCGGTTTCGGGGCGGTGCGCAGCCAGGTGCCGGGCGCCGAGGGCCTCGGGTGCGCGGTGTTCGTCGACGCCGCTGAGGGGCAGACGCTCTACGTCGACCTGACCCTCACCACGCCGGGCGCCATGGACGACCAGCAGATGTGCGAGAAGGCCGGGCAGGCTGCCACCGCGGCGGTGACGACCTTGCAGGCCCAGGGCTAGGGGGACCTTGTGACGAGCATCGATCCGATCCGCGACATCCGGTTCGAGGGGATGGACATCCCCCAGCTGCAGGAGTGGATCACGCAGGTCAAGCAGGGGCGCGGCACGGAGTCGATGCAGTCCGCGGTGCGGGCGCTGGACGAGTGCGTGAAGGTCGTCGTCGAGCTGGACGAGACGCTGCGCCGGGAGCTCGGCAAGCTGCAGATCGCCTGGGAGGGCAACGCGGGCGAGCTCGCCGCCGCCGCGACCAAGCAGCACTCGGTGTTCATGGCCGACGCCCCGGACCCGCTGAAGGCCTCCGCGCAGAGCGTCGACGCGCAGGGCCGCGGTTACGAGTCCGCGCGCCACACCTTGCCGAACTCCGACGAGCTGCGGCACAAGCAGTCGGAGAACGTGCTCGAGTGGTCCGGTGGCGCGTTCGGCTACGAGAGCGACTACGACCAGGAAGCCAAGCAGATCGACGCCAACAAGAAGGCCGCCCAGGCCGCGCTGGCGGGCTACCGCGACACCTCGGTGAACCAGGCGGAGACCTACCAGCCGCTGCCGGAGATGCCGCCCGCGACCGTGTCGGCGCAGTCGGCTTCGTCCAGCGGTATGGCCAGTTCCGGGATCGGCTCGGGGGTCGCCGGGGCGGGCACCATCGGCGGTTCGGCGCAGCCCGGTGTCGGCACCCCGGGCGGGGGTTCGCTGGGCACGGCGGTGCCCGGTGGCGGGTTCGTGCCCGGTGGCGGGTCGGTGCCTGGTGACGGTGACGGGCGTCCCGGTGAGCGCGGGGTCGCGCCGCGGCCCGGCGACCGCCCGGCCGACAAGAAGAAGGCCGAGGTCGACCTGGGCGGCGAGGCGGACCCGACGCCGGAGGCGACCGGCGACAGCGGTGGCATCAGCGCCGGGACTGTGCTCGGGATCGCCGCCGGTGGTGCGGCTGTCGTGGGTGTCGGCGCGTACGCGGCGAGCCGCGTGCTGGGCGGGCGGGCTGCTCCGGCGCCCGCGGGCGGCCCGGCACCCGGTGGATCGGTTGCGCGCGGCGGGACCGTGGGCGGTGGCCCCGGTGACACCACCGCGGGCAAGGCCGCGGGCAACTCCCCGGGCAGCCGCCCGGCGGCGGGTTCGATGATGGGACCGGCCGCGACCCGCGGCGAGAAGCGCAGCGAGGACGCCGAGCACGAGAACAAGTACGTCGCGGAGGAAACCCCCTTCGACGACGAGCGGCTGGTGGCACCCCCGGTGCTGGGCGGTGCCGCCGAGCGCGAGGACGAGCCGCCCGCCGAGGCCGAGCCGAAGAAGCAGGACTGACGTGCGACCTGGAGCCGAAGCCGACCCGATCGTGCTGTCCACATTGGAGTTCGATGTGGTCTGCGAGGCGGAGAAGCTCACCGAGCACCGGCACATCGTGCTGGACGTGCCCAGCCCGGGGGCGACCTACACCGAGCGCGCCGAGCTGGTGGCCGAGGTGTGGGCGTCGCTGCGTGCCAAGCGCCTCGCCGAGCCCAACCGCGACCGGCTGGACGTCGACTTCGCCGACCTGGTCGGCCTGCTCGACCGCCCGCAGCGCAGCGTGGACGTGCGAATCTGGGCCGACCGGTCGATCCGCGCGCTGGCCTCGGCGAACGGTTCGACTGGGCTGCTGACCATCGTCGACGCCGACGTGGTGGAGCTGACCCCGATCCGGGGCGGTGCGCTGGCCGAGGCGGCGGTGTCCGTCGCCGGGGACATGCCCGCCGGGACCGGGCGGGCGGTGAGCCTGCCCAACGACGTCCTGCGCGAGGCCAGCGACCACGCGGGCCCGAACAACCCGCTGGGGTTCAGCGACGAGCTGCGCGTGCTGGGCATCCCGCCGGACGACGCGGCCGACGTCGCCCACATGGCCAACGGCATGGGCATCCGTGGCCAGTTCGGCGTGGAGGCCAGCCGGAACCGCGGCCGCCCGGAGCGGGCCGACCGGGTGGTGGCCTTCCACGACACCGACCAGGGCCGCTACCTGCACGTGGTCCGGCCCAGCGGGGACGGCCGCCGCTGGAGCACCATCGCCCCGGCGGACAACGCCCGGATCGCCGAGTACACCCGGGAACTGCTCACCGAGGTCTGGGCGGACTAGGCGCTCCCCTCGTAGCCTGGCGGCGGTCACGGGAGGTGTCAGCTTGGTCGGGTACGGGGAGCTGGTGGAGCGCGCACGAGCGCTGGCCGGCAGCGGGCAGCGCCGGGTCCTGGGGATCACCGGTGCGCCCGGGGCGGGGAAGGGGACCGTCGCCGCGAAGGTCCTCCAGGAAATCGGCGACGCCGCCGTGGTGGTGCCGATGGACGGGTTCCACCTGGCCAACGCGCAGCTGCGCCGCTTGGGGCGGCAGGACCGCAAGGGCGCGCCCGACACCTTCGACGCCGCCGGGTACGTGGCGCTGCTGCGCCGCATCCGGGCCGCCGAGGAGACGGTGTACGCGCCGGAGTTCCACCGCGAGGTCGAGGAGTCCTACGCCGCGGAGATCGCCGTGCCACCGGACGTCCCGCTGGTCATCACCGAGGGCAACTACCTGCTGCTGGACACCCCGCCGTGGTCGGCGGTCCGGGACCTGCTGGACGAGTGCTGGTTCCTCGCCCCCGACGACGAAGCACGGGTGCGGCGGCTCATCGACCGGCACGTCGCGCACGGCCGGACACCGGCGGAGGCGGCGGAGTGGGTGCGGCGCAGCGACGAGGCCAACGCGGCCCGCATCGCACCCACCCGCGCCCGCGCCGACCTGGTCGTCTTCGGCGACCCGCGCTGAGTCAGGCCCGCTCGGCGAGCTCGGCGCGCACGTCGTCCGGGATGCGCCCGGTGTGGTCGATCGGCGTCCACGGTTCGCTGCGCACCCACTGCGACCCGCAACCCCGGCAGGCCAGCAGCGGCAGGCCGTTGAGCTGCTTGCGGGTCCGGTGCCAGGAGCACAGCGACCGGCAGGCGTGCACGGCCAGCGTCATTCCGGGTCCTCCGAGGTCGCCCAGTCGGTGGTGTCGGTGGTCGGGGTGGGGAGGCTGGTCGTCGGGGGCTTCGTCGGTGTCGTCGGCCGGCTGGTCGGCGTGGAGGTGTGCGTCGGGGTCGGGTCGGGCGTCGGGTCCGGACCCGGGTCCGGCGGCAGCGGCGGCGGGGACCACGTCGGCGTCGGCGCCCCGTCGCTGGACGAGGTCGTTTCCGTGGTGGCGCTGCTGGTGGTGGTCTCCGCCGAGGACTCCCCGCTGGTGGGCGGTGGGGGAGGCAGCAGCGATGGCACGGAGGTCGTGGTGGTCGCCGGGCGGGAGGTGGCGGTCGGTTTCAGCGAGAAGTCCGGGGTGGCCTCGGTCTGCTGCTGGGTGCCAGCGACCACCGCGGCCGTCGTGGCGAACGCGGTGGCCACCACGATGCCCGCTGCGGCCAGCACCACCAGGCGCTTCGGCCGCGCATCCGGGTCTTCCACCTGCAACGGGTCCATCGGTGCCCCACTCGTCGGCGCTTCGCGCGGTCGTGCGCGGGATGCGCGGAACACCCGGCCCCCGCCGAATCGCGGCGGATCATACCGGCCCGCACCGACCCGGTGGACGTGCTGGGGCGGTGCCGGGGCGGGTGCGGCATCATGCCGGGCGTGACGGATTCCGGAGCTGCGCGGTTGACCGCCTGGGTGCACGGACACGTGCAGGGCGTGGGTTTTCGCTGGTGGACGCGATCTCGGGCGTTGGAACTGGGGCTGGTCGGCAGTGCCACGAACCTCCCGGCCAACCGGGTGGAGGTGGTGGCCGAAGGGCCCCGCGAGGACTGCGAGAAGCTGTTGGCGGCCCTGCGCTCGGGCGGGACGCCGGGCCGGGTCGACTTCGTCGCCGAGCAGTGGTCCGATGCCAAGGGCGGGCTCACCGGCTTCGTCGAGCGCTGAGCCCCGGTGCGATCCGCGGTTCTGCGCGGTCGGGGGAGTCGGCGGAGGTAGGCTCGGCCGGACGTGACCAGGGGTAGCCAACCACGGGAAGGTCGTTCGCAGCCGTGCACCTGAAGAGCCTGACGCTGAAGGGGTTCAAGTCCTTCGCCTCGGCCACCACGCTGCGCTTCGAGCCCGGCATCACCTGCGTCGTCGGGCCGAACGGATCCGGCAAGTCCAACGTGCTCGACGCGCTGCGCTGGGTGATGGGCGAGCAGGGCGCCAAGGACCTGCGCGGCGGCAAGATGGAGGACGTGATCTTCGCGGGCACCGCGGGCCGCGCCCCGCTCGGCCGCGCCGAGGTCACGCTGACCATCGACAACACCGACGGCGCGCTGCCGATCGACTACACCGAGGTCTCCATCACCCGCCGGATGTTCCGCGACGGGGCCAGCGAGTACGAGATCAACGGCAACTCGTGCCGGTTGATGGACGTGCAGGAACTGCTGTCGGACTCCGGCATCGGCCGCGAGATGCACGTCATCGTCGGGCAGGGGCAGCTGGCCTCCATCCTGCAGGCCAAGCCGGAGGAGAACCGGCGGCTCATCGAAGAGGCGGCGGGCGTGCTCAAGCACCGCAAGCGCAAGGAGAAGGCGCTGCGCAAGCTCGACGCGATGCAGGCCAACCTGACCCGGTTGACCGACCTCACCGGCGAGCTGCGCCGTCAGCTCAAGCCGCTGGGCAAGCAGGCCGAGATCGCCCGCAAGGCCCAGACCGTGCAGGCCGACCTGCGCGACGCCCGGCTGCGCCTCATCGCCGACGACCTGGTCACCGCGCGCGCCGACCTGGCCCGCGACGAGGCCGACCAGGAAGCCGCCCGGGCCAAGCGCGCCGAGGTGGAGCGGGCGCTGCAGTTCGCGCAGTCCGAGGAGAAGACCCTTGAGGAGCAGGTCGCCGCGGACGCGCCGCGGCTCAACCGCGCGCAGGACACCTGGTACCGCCTGTCCGCGCTGGAAGAGCGGTTGCGCGGCACGCTGCGGCTGGCCGCCGAGCGGCACCGGCACCTGACCACGCAGACCGACGAGCAGCGGTCGGGCCGCGACCCCGAGGAGCTGGAGGCGGAGGCCGAGGAGGCCGCCGAGCAGGAGATCGAGCTGCGCGAGCAGCTGGAGGAGGCGCGCGAAGCCCTGCACGAGGTGGTGCAGCGCCGCTCCGAGCTGGAATCGGAGCTCAAGCAGGCCGAGCAGGCGCACCTGGCCGCGGTGCGGGCGATCGCCGACCGCCGGGAGGGTGCGGCGCGGCTGTCCGGTCAGGTCGAGTCGCTGCGCAGCAAGGTCAACGACACTTCCGACGAGATCGAGCGGCTGTCCGAGGCGCTGGAGGAGGCCACCGCCCGCGCCGAGGAGGCCGAGCGCGCGCTGGCCGACGCCGAGGAGGAGAGCGGCGGCTACGACTCCGACGACGCGGGCCTGCAGGAGCGGCGCGAGTCCGCCGCCGAAGCGCGCGACGCCGCGCGGGCGCGGGTGGAGGAGCTGGTCAAGGCGGAACGCACCGCCGAGCGCGAGATCGCGTCGTGGAAGGCCCGCGTCGAAGCCCTGTCGATGGGCTTGCAGCGCAAGGACGGCGCGGGCGCGCTCATGGCGGCCGGGGACCGGGTGCCCGGGCTGCTCGGCTCGGTCGCGGCGCTGCTGAGCGTCGAACCCGGTGCGGAAGCCGCGCTGGCGGCGGCGCTGGGCGCGGTGGCGGACGCGGTCGCGGTGCGCGGCGTGACCGACGCGGTGACCGCGCTGGAACTGCTCCGCGCTGACGAAGCGGGCCAGGCGGGCCTGCTCATCGGGACCCAGGTGGACCTCGACCGGTCCGGTTGGCCGCAGCTGCCCGGTTCGGCGCGCTGGGCCGCCGACCTGGTCAGCGCGCCGGACGGCCTCCGCGCCGCGGTGACCAGGGCGCTCGACCGGGTCGCCGTGGTCGGTTCGCTCGGCGAGGCGCGGGAAGTCGTCCAGCGCCACCCGGAAGTCCGCGCGGTCACCAGGGACGGCGACGTGCTCGGCGCGCACTGGGCGATCGGCGGTTCCGACGACCGCCAGAGCGCCATCGAGGTGCAGGCCGCGGTCGACGAAGCCGAACGCGAGCTCGCCGCCGCGCAGCGCCGCGCCGAACAGCACTCCGCCGCGCTGGAAGGCGCCAGGGCGGAAGAGGAATCCCGCCGCGCCGAGGTCCGCGCCATCCAGGAGGAGATCAACGACGCGAAGGTCCAGCGCGCCCGCAGCACGGAACGGCTCTCCAGCCTCCAGCGCGCGGCCCGCACCGCCGCGGCCGACGTCGACCGCGCCCGCGACCAGCGGGTGAAGGTCGAGCAGTCCCGCGAGCAGTCCCTGGTCAAGCTCGCCGAACTCGAAGAGCGGCTGCGCATCGTCAAGACCGAGCAGGACGAAGCCGCCGAACCCGACACCGGCGAGCGCGACCGGCTCAGCGCCGAGCTCACCACCATCCGCCAGCAGGAGATGGACGCCCGCCTCACCCAGCGCACGGCCGAAGAACGCGCCCGCGCCGTGCAAGGGCGCGCGGACCAGTTGCGCCGCGCAGCGCGGCACGAGCGCGAAGCGCGGGCCCGCGCGGAGGCGGCGCGCAAGGCGCGGGAGCGCGCAGCGCGCGTGACGCAGGCCGTGGTCGAGGGCTGCGAGACGGCGTTGGAGCGCATCGCGCTGTCGCTGCGCGCCGCGACGGAGGAGCGGGATGTCGCGCAGGCCAAGCAGAGCGAGCACGAGCAGGCGCTCGGCGCGATCCGGGCGCGGGTGCGGGAGCTCAGCGGCGAGCTGGAGAAGCTGACCGACGCGGTGCACCGCGACGAGGTCGTGCGCGCCGAGCAGCGGTTGCGGATCGAGCAGCTCGAGACCAAGATCATCGAGGACTTCGGGATCGGCCTGGACGACCTGGTGGACGAGTACGGGCCCACCGTGCCGATCCCGCCCGGACCGGCCGAGCTCGCCGAGTACGAGGCGGCGAAGGAGCGCGGCGAGGACGTCAGCGCCCCGCCGCCGGTGCCGTTCGACCGCGCCACCCAGGAGCGCCGCGCCAAGCGCGCGGAGAAGGACCTCTCCCTGCTGGGCAAGGTGAACCCGCTCGCGCTGGAGGAGTTCGCCGCCCTGGAGGAGCGCTACAAGTTCCTGTCCACGCAGCTGGAGGACCTCAAGGACAGCCGCCGCGACCTGCTCAGCGTGGTCAAGGAGGTCGACGAGAAGATCCTCGAGGTGTTCTCCTCGGCCTTCGAGGACGTGGCGCGGGAGTTCGAAACCGTCTTCAAGGTCCTGTTCCCGGGCGGCGAGGGGCGGCTGACGCTCACCGACGCCGAGGACATGCTGACCACCGGTGTCGAGGTCGAAGCGCGCCCGCCGGGCAAGAAGGTCAAGCGGCTGTCGCTGCTGTCCGGTGGCGAGAAGTCGCTGACCGCGGTGGCCATGCTGGTGTCGATCTTCCGCGCCCGCCCCTCGCCGTTCTACGTGATGGACGAGGTCGAAGCGGCTCTGGACGACACCAACCTGCGCCGCCTGATCACCCTGCTCGACCAGCTGCGCACCACCTCGCAGCTGATCATCATCACGCACCAGAAGCCGACCATGGAGATCGCCGACGCGCTCTACGGCGTGACCATGCGCGGCGACGGCATCACGCAGGTGATCTCCCAGCGCCTGCGCGGCGAATCGGAGAAGGACCCGGCCCCGGACGCCCCGGCCGAAGGCGACGTCGCCGCGGTGCTGGACTGAGCACTCAGCCGGTGATGCCCAGGGCGTAGCCGACGCCGAAGGCGATCAGCGCCGCCACCGCGGACGCGCCGACCACCACCGGCCAGCCGGGGCGCTCCCGCCGCCGCGGCGCGGGTGGGATCCGCCGCGGTGCGGCGCGATTCACCGGCTCCGGTCGGCCGAGCTCGTCGCGGCAGAGCTCGCACTCCGCCAGGTGCGTGCGCATCACGAGCCACTCGACGTCGTCGAGTCCGCCCGCCGAGTACGAGTTGAGCATGGCGCGGAATTCCGCGTGATCGACCTCGTGCACCCGAATGACCCCCGTCCCCAGTGCTTCACCTGTGGATCATCGTCCTGGTGGCACGGCAGCTGAAGGGGTGGGCCGGTCGGTTTCGGGGTGGACATCCCCGTACGGGAGGATGTTCGACGGACCGGCACCGCGCGCGGCGTCCACCGGAAACCAGGAGGAGACCATGACCAACCCCTACGGCCCGCCGCCAGGCCAGCAGCCGTACCCCCCGCAGGGGTATCCGCAGCAGGGCTACCCGCAGTCCGGCCCGATGCCGGCGCAGCAGCCCCCGGTCCCGCAGGGCTACCCCCAGTCCGGCCCGATGCCGGTGGCACCGCAGGGATATCCGCAGCAGCAGGGCTACCCGCAGGCGCCGATGCCGCAGCCGATGGCGCCGCCCCCGCCCGGCATGGCCCGCGTGCTGATCGACTGCTCGCACCACTGGGTGGTCTGGATCCTGATGCTCTTCAAGCCGCAGGTCACCATCAACGGCTACCCGGGGGCGAAGCTGGTGTGGGGCAAGAACCCCGTCGACCTGCCGCCCGGCCAGCACCAGATCTCGGTGCACGTCAACTACCTGTGGAAGCTCGGCCACGCGACCGCGGTGATCCCGGTGTCGGCGGGCCAGCAGCTGGACGTCTACTACAAGGCGCCGGCGTTCCCCTTCGTGGAAGGTGCGATCGGCCCGGTGCCGCAGGACCCGCCAGGGCTGGGCATCGGCCTGGGCCTCTTCTTCGGCAGCATCGGCCTGTCCGTGCTGGCGCTGCTGATCACGATCATCACGCTCGCCACCCTGTGACGCCCCGGCCGGGGGTCGGTTCCGGCCGGACCGACCCCGCGGCTCAGGCGTTGTCGTCGGCGCGCTCGACCGGCTGCTCGGTGGCCGACCGGCTCTGCCGCAGCGACAGCAGACCGCCCACCACCAGCGTCACGACCACGCCCAGCGGGGTGTACCAGGGGAACGCCAAGGACGCCTCGCCGCCCTCGCCGTCCGGGAACTGCACCCAGAGCACGAAGGCGAGCACCACGCCGATCGTGGCGCAGAAGGCGATCGTGGCGTCGGCCTGCCGGGCCCGCTTGTTCAGCAGTCCCAGCAGGAACGCGCCGAGCAGCGCCCCGTAGGTGTAGCTGGCGATGCTGAGCCCGACCTCCACCACCGGGTTGTCGGTGCTGCTGAACATCGACGCGAACACCACGAACACCACGGCCCAGACCAGCGTCCAGAGCTTGCCCATCCGCAGCACCGCAGCGTCGTCCAGCTTCCGCTTGCCGAACCGCTGGACCAGGTCGCTGACGGTGGAGGTGGACAGCGAGTTCAGCGACGAGGCCAGGGTGCTCATCGCGGCGGCCAGGATCCCGGCGATGAGCAACCCGGACAGCCCCGGCGGCAGATCGTTCACGATGAACGTCGGGAACAGCTCGTCGTTGCTGGCCATGCCCATGTCGGTCGGGTCCGCGCCGCGGAAGAACGACCACAGCATGGCGCCGATCAGCAGGAACAGCGCGAACTGCAGGGCCACCACGACCCCGCTGGCGATCAGCGCCTTCTGGCTGTCCCGCACGTTCCGGCAGGCCAGCAGCCGCTGCACCATGAGCTGGTCGGCACCGTGCGAGGCCATCGCGAACACCGCACCGCCGAGCACCGCGGTGAGGAAGGCGTACTGGTCGGTGACGATCGACGAGGAGAAGTCCAGCACCTCGAGCTTGCCGGCCTCCAGCGCGGTGCTGAACCAGTCCGACGGCAGCTGCCCGGCCAGCACCACCGCGGCCAGGATCGCGCCGCCGACGTAGACGACCATCTGGATCGCGTCGACCCACACCACCGCCTTGATCCCGCCCAGGTAGGTGTAGACCACCGTCAGCGCCGCCAGGACCAGCACGATCTGCCAGTACGCCAGGTCGATGCCGAAGGCCGCCAGCATCACCTTGACCGGGATCGCGGTGGCGAACAGCCGCAGCCCGTCGGCCAGCAGCCGGGTCACCAGGAACGTCACCGACGCGGTGCCCTGCAACCCGGGCCCGAACCGCTTCCCGAGGAACTCGTAGGCGCTGACCAGGTTCCCGGCGTAGTACTTCGGCAGCAGCACGAACGCCACCACGACGCGGCCGATCAGGTAGCCGATGGCCAGCTGCAGGTAGGTGAAGCTGCCGAGGTAGGCCACCGTCGGCACGCTGATCACGGTCAGCGTGGAGGTCTCGGTGGCCACCACCGAGAAGCACACCGCCCACCAGGGCAGCTGGCGGCTGCCGACGAAGTAGTCCTGGGAACTGCGCTGCCGACCGCTCAGCAGCAGCCCCAGCACCGGCATGGCGACCAGGTACAGACCGATCACGGCCAGGTCGAGCGATCGCATGCTGCCTCCTACGCGGTGTTGCCGGGCTGCACGCGCAGCCGGGTCGGCTGGCGGTCGGCCGGTGCGGGCATCCGCAGCGGTCCGGCGCCAGGTGTGATGCTGCCCAACAACCGGGGTCCGGCGGCACCTGTGGTGCCCGGCGTGTTGCCGGATGCCCCGTGCCAGGTGAGGAACCCGAGCAGTGCGGTGAGCAGTGCTTCCTTGCTGTCGGCCGGGAGCCCGAGCTCGTCGCTGACCAGCACTGGGACATCATCCAGTTGGCGGCGCAGCGCAGCGAGCAGGACGGGGTTGCGCACGCCCCCGCCGGAGGCGACGACCCGCACGGCCCCCTCCGCGCGGCAGGCGTCGGCGACGGTGCGCGCGGTGAGCTCGGTCAGCGTGGCGAGCAGGTCGGCGTCGGCGACGTCGGTGCCGAGCTGGGCCAGCGCGCGGTCCAGGTAGGCGGCGTTGAACCGCTCCTTGCCGGTCGACTTCGGTGGGGCCTGCCGGTAGTGGTCGTCGACGAGCAGGACACCGAGCAGGTCCGGCCGCACGGTGCCGCTGGCGGCGATCGCGCCGTCGGTGTCCTGCGGTCGCCCGGTCACGCGGGCGGCGGCGAGGTCGATCAGCGCGTTGCCGGGACCGGTGTCGTAGGCCAGCGGGCGCTCACCGCCGACCACGGTGATGTTGGCGATGCCGCCGATGTTCAGCGCGACGCCCGGGCCGGGTTCGTCGGCCAGCCAGAGCGCGTCCAGCACCCCGGCCAGCGGCGCGCCGTGCCCACCGGCCGCGACGTCGCGGGCGCGCAGGTCGGACACCACGGGCAGGCCGGTCGCCTCGGCGATCCACGCGGGCTGACCGATCTGCAGCGTGCCGCGCGCCCGGCCGTCCTCGACCCAGTGGTAGAGCGTCTGGCCCAGCGAGGCGACGAGGTCCGCGCGGCCGTCCGCGAGGTCCAGGCCGACGCCCGCAGCGGTGGCGAAGTGCTGGCCGACCAGGGTGTCCAGGCGGCACAGCTCCGCGGCGCTGCACCCGCCGGGCGGCAGCGCGGCCAGCAGGTCCCGGTGCAGCTCCGCGGGGTAGGGCACCGTCGTGCTGCCGAGCGCGCGCAGCTCGAGCACCTCGCCGTCCAACCGCAGCTCGGCCGCCGCCACGTCGACGCCGTCCATCGACGTGCCGGAGATCAGCCCGAGCACCCGCCACCAGTCCACGTATGTGGTCTATTGCACAACAGTCGACAAATGCAAGCGTCGAACTCCTTTTGTTGGTTATTTGCTCACTACATCGCTTCAGTGCACGAGCGGGTGGGGTGAGGTGGCCCGGGGCGCGTGCCGGTGCCGGAATCAGCAGGTGGGAGGATGGGCGGGTGACCACCTCTACCGTGATCTTGATCATCGTCGCCGTGGTGCTGGTGCTGGCGATCGCCGTGATCGCCGGTGTGGTGCTGAACCGTCGGCGCCGGATCAGCCTGAGCGAACGGGACGACAGCGCCGCGCCGACCGAGCCCGTCAAGGGCGGCGGCTACCGCGCGGGCGGCGGCATCAGCCTCTCCAGCGGTGGCCCCACCACGGCCGCCCCGCCGGAACACCCCGCGGGCGAGCGCACCGAGGTGGAGGGCCAGCCCGGGGTCGGTGACGACGCGGCGGTGCCGCGCGACACCGAGCGCCGAGGCATCGTCGACGTCCCGCTCCCGGACGGCGGCACGACGACCGAGGAGCCGCCAGCTCCCCCGAAGCCCGAGGCCCCGGAGGAGCCGGAGGAGCCCGCCGCGCCGGAGAAGCCTTCGGCGCCTGAGGCCCCGGAGGAACCCGAGGCGCCCTCGGCTCCCGAGAAGCCTGCCGCGCCCGAAGCCCCGGCCGAGCCCGAGGTGCCGGTGCAGGAGCGCGTCGAGCCGGTACCCGAGCCGACCCCGGCGGAGCTGGCGGCGGCCGAGGAGATCGAGGAGATCGAGCCGACGGCGGGCCGCCTGGAGCGGCTGCGCGGTCGCCTGTCTCGCTCCCGGTCGACCTTCGGCCAGGGCTTGCTGGGACTGCTCGGCGCGGGTGACCTCGACGAGGACTCCTGGGAGGAGATCGAGGACACCCTGCTGCTGGCCGACCTGGGTGCGGCCACCACCACCGAGATCACCGAACGCCTGCGCACCGAGATCGCCTCGCGGGGCGTCCGCACCCCGGAGCAGGCGCGCGCCCTGCTGCGCGAGGTGCTGGTGGACGCCCTCGGCCCGGACATGGAGCGCGCGGTGCGCGCGCTGCCGCACGGCGACCCGGCCGACGGTGGCAAGCCCGCCGTGGTGCTGGTGGTCGGCGTCAACGGCACCGGCAAGACCACGACGACCGGCAAGCTGGCCCGGGTCCTGGTCGCCGACGGCCGGACCGTCCTGCTCGGCGCGGCGGACACCTTCCGCGCGGCGGCGGTCGAGCAGCTGGCCACCTGGGGCCACCGGGTGGGCGCCGAGGTCGTCCGCGGCAAGGAGGGCGCGGACCCGGCGAGCGTGGCGTTCGAGGCGGTCAGTCGAGGCTCGGACACCGCGGTGGACGCGGTCCTGGTCGACACGGCGGGCCGCCTGCACACCAAGACGGGCCTGATGGACGAGCTGGGCAAGGTCAAGCGCGTGGTGGAGAAGAAGGCCCAGGTGGACGAGGTCCTGCTGGTCCTGGACGCCACCACGGGCCAGAACGGTCTGATCCAGGCCCGCGTCTTCTCCGAGGTGGTGGACGTGACGGGCATCGTCCTGACCAAGCTCGACGGCACGGCCAAGGGCGGCATCGTCTTCCAGGTCCAGCGGGAACTCGGCGTCCCGGTCAAGCTGGTCGGCCTCGGCGAGGGCTCCGACGACCTGGCCCCCTTCGAACCAGGCGCCTTCGTGGACGCCCTCCTCGACTGACACCACCCCAGCAGGCCCCCGCACCTCGGTGCGGGGGCCTGCTGCTTCCCGCACCCCGCCCACGCTGGTTCCTCATCCGCGTCTGCCACTCCGGCCGTTCGCACGCGGTTCCCATGGAAATCAGACGTCCGACTTCCATGGAACCGAAAACCGCCACTGCGCCCGGGCGTGTCGGAAGGAGACCAGCGACTGCTCACGACGAGATGACTGCACTCCCATTGATCGGCAACGATCACGCGCCCACCGGTTCTGCCCCGAATCCGGGCACTCCGGTCGGCGACTAACTTCGGTTGGGGAGGCAGGACTCCCGGTTTGCGCGAAGCGCCATCACGAGCCCGGCGGATCGCGGTAGTGGTGGTTCTCACCGGGGCAGAATTTGTCTGACGACTGACCTGTCGCATAGCGTCTGGTGGGAGGTTTCGGGATGCGGGTTGTGGGGCGGCGGTCTTCCGTCGACGAGGTCATCGCTGCGTTGAACGAGCAGTTGGCGCAGGGAGCTTGGGCACCGGGCGAGCGGATACCCACCGAGCAGGAGTTGGTTGCTGAGCTCGGTGTGAGCCGGGCCGTGGTCCGGGAGGCCGTTCGCGCTTTGGTGCAGCTCGGATGCTTGGAGGCCCGGCAGGGTGCCGGGACCTTCGTGGTGTCCGCGGCCGACCCGACGCCGATGCTGCGGCAGCTGCGGTTGGCCGAGCTGCGGGACGTCTTCGAGGTGCAGCTGGCCCACGACGTGCAGGCCGCGCGGTTGGCCGCGCAGCGGCGCGAGGACGCCGACGTCGAGCGGTTGCGGGACCTGCTGGACCGGCGTGACCGGGCTGCCTCGCCGGAGGAGTTCGGCGCCACCGACGTCGAGTTCCACTCCGCCGTGGTCGACGCCGCGCGCAACCCGCTGCTCACCGAGATGTACCGCTACCTGAGCGAACGGCTGCGGGAGAGCCTGGTGGCGCTGCGCGCGGACAGCGCGCTGGCCGAAGGCGGTCCGGAAGCCCACCGGGCGCTGTTCGACGCGATCGCCAACCGCGATCCCGAAGCCGCCGCGAAGGCCGCTCAGGCCGTGATCGAACCGTGTCTGACGTCGCTGCAGGGCGTCGTCGCCGAGGGGGGAACTGCGCAGTGAGCACCGGAGTCCAGCAAGCGCCGACGCGTGCTGCGGGCAGGGCCGCGGTGGCCACCATGGTCCTGATCGTGCTGGTCGCGCTGGCGCTGCGGCCGCCGTTCACCGCGGTGGCACCGTTGCTGGAGCGGATCCAGCAGGACCTCGGGGTGTCGGGCACCTTCGGCGGGGTGCTGACCACGTTGCCGGTGGTGTGCCTGGGCGTGTTCGCGTTCGTCGCGCCGGTGCTGCGGCAGCGGTTCGGCGACGAGAAGGTGGTCGTCGGCTGCCTGGTCGTGCTGCTGGTCGGCAACTCGCTGCGGGCCGTGGGGTCGACCTGGACCCTGCTGGCCGGGACGGTCGTGGTCGGGGCCGCCATCGCGGTGGCGAACGTCGCGCTGCCCGGGCTGATCAAGCGCGACTTCCCGCACAACATCCCGGTGATCACCGCCGTGTACACGGTCTGCCTGACGCTGGGCGGCGCCTTCGCGGCCAGCGTCGTGGTGCCGGTCGGCGCCGCGCTGGGCTCTGCCTGGCAGGCCCCGCTCGGGCTGCTCGCGGTTCCGGTGCTGGTGGCCCTGGTGATCAGCGCCTTCGTGCTGCGCCGCGGTGCCAGCGAGCCGCCGCAGCCGTCGCGGCCCGGGGCGCTGTGGCGCAGCCCGCTGGCCTGGCAGGTCACCGCGTTCATGGGCTTGCAGTCGGCGATGGCCTACGTCGTGTTCGGCTGGTTGCCGACCATGCTGCAGGGCCGGGGCATGAGCGCCGAACTGGCCGGGCTGGCACTCGGCGTGCAGGCGGCGGTGCAGGCCGTCGGATCGCTCACGGTGCCGGTGCTGTGCCGCCGGTTCCGCGACCAGCGGCCGATCTCCACCGCGCTGGCGGTGTGCATCGCGCTGGGCTTCGCCGGGATCCTGGTCGGGCCGGTCTCGGGCGTGTGGCCCGCGGTGGTCCTGCTCGGTGTCGCGCAGGGCGCGGCGTTCGGCCTGGCGCTGACCGTGATCGGGCTCCGCTCGCCGGACAGCGACACCACGGCCGCGCTGTCCGGGATGGCGCAGGGCGGCGGGTACCTCATCGCCGCGACCGGTCCGCTGCTGATCGGGCTCCTGCACGACCTGTCGGGCGGCTGGTCCGTCCCGCTGGTCCTGCTGATGGCCTGCTGCGCCGCCTGGTTGGTCGCCGGGCTGCTCGCCGGCCGCCACCGCCAGGTGCCGTCCGTGCAACGCGGTGGTGACCTCACAACGCGGTCTTAACACCCGGTGAGCTCAATTTCACCGCGGTGAAACAGCAGGACGGGTCGGCTGAAACAGGCATTCCCGATGATGCGGCGCAACTCGGTCCGCACGGGAGGCGATGTGAATTCAGGCGACACCGCGTGGGTGCTCGTGAGCGCGGCCCTGGTCCTGCTCATGACCCCCGGTCTGGCGTTCTTCTACGGTGGCATGGTCCGCTCCCGCGGCGTGCTCAACATGCTGATGATGAGCCTCGGCAGCATCGGTGTGGTGGGTGTGCTGTGGGTGCTGGTCGGCTACTCCACGGCGTTCGGCTCCGACGTGGGAGGCGTCGGCCTGCTCGGCAACCCCGCCGAGTTCTTCGGGCTCAGCTCGCTGCTCGGGGAGGACCAGCTCTCCGGCTCGATCCCCACCCTGGCGTTCGTCGGCTTCCAGGCCATGTTCGCGATCCTCACGGTGGCCCTGATCTCCGGTGCGATCGCCGACCGCGCGCGCTTCGGCCCCTGGCTGCTGTTCGCCGCGCTGTGGGCGGTCGTGGTGTACTTCCCGGTCGCGCACTGGGTGTTCGCCTTCGACTCGACCGACGAGGCGGGCACCGTGACCGCGGTCGGTGGCTGGATCGCCAACCGGATCGCCGCGATCGACTTCGCCGGCGGCACCGCGGTGCACATCAACGCCGGTGCCGCGGCGCTGGCGCTCGCGCTGGTGCTGGGCAGGCGGGCGAGCTGGCCGAAGGACCCGGGCAAGCCGCACAACCTGCCGTTCGTGGTGCTCGGCGCCGGGCTGCTGTGGTTCGGCTGGTTCGGGTTCAACGCCGGTTCGGCGCTGGCCGCCGACACCACCGCCGCGGTCGTGCTGGTCAACACGCTGGTGGCGACCAGCGCCGCGATGCTCGGCTGGCTGCTGGTGGAGCGCATCCGCGACGGCCACGCCACCACCCTCGGCGCGGCCTCGGGCATCGTCGCCGGGCTGGTCGCGATCACCCCGGCCTGCTCCTCGGTGACCCCGCTGGGCGCCATCGCGGTCGGCGCCATCACCGGGGCGGTCTGCGCGCTGTCGGTCAGCCTCAAGTTCCGGTTCGGCTACGACGACTCCCTCGACGTGGTGGGCGTGCACCTGGTCGGCGGGCTGCTGGGCACCCTGCTGGTCGGGCTGTTCGCGTCCTCGGCCGCCCCAGCCGGGGTCGACGGCCTGTTCTACGGCGGCGGGCTGGACCAGCTGTGGCGGCAGGCTGTCGGCGCGGTCGCGGTGCTGGTGTACTCGTTCGTGCTCAGCCTGGTGCTGGCGCTGCTGGTCAAGGCCGTCGTGGGCTTCCGGGCCAGCGCCGAGGACGAGGCCGTGGGCATCGACGAGACCGAGCACGCCGAGGCGGCCTACCACTTCGGGGACAGCGGCTCCACGCGCCGCGCCCCGGCGGCCGACGAGGTGGCGCGCGAGCTGGAGGGCAGCCGGGCATGAAGCTGGTGACCGCGATCGTGCAACCGTCCAAGTTGGACGATCTGAAGGAGGCGCTGGGGCGGCTCGGGGTGCTGGGCATGACGGTCAGCCAGGCCCAGGGCTACGGTCGCCAGAAGGGCCGCACCGAGGTCTACCGGGGGGCCGAGTACCCGGTGGACTTCATCGAGAAGCTGCGCGTCGAGGTGCTGGTCGAGGAGTCCAACGTGGACCGGGTGGTGGACGGCGTCGTGCACGCCGTGCGCACCGGCCAGGTCGGCGACGGCAAGGTGTGGGTCACCGCGGTGGACACGGTGGTCCGCGTCCGCACCGGCGAGACCGGTCCCGCAGCGATCTGACGACCTGAGTTCCCGCGAGGGCGTCCCCGGCCGCTGGTCGGGGGCGCCCTCGCGGCGTTCGTGAGTGGTTTCCGGACCGGAAGCGGGGGCGAGTTGAGTAGCACTACGCAGCCGCACTCAGGGGGCTTCACGGTCTCGCCGGAGCCCGCCGGGCGGCAGACTCCTAGGTGCGACGCGGACAACAGGGGGAACCGGAGGGGGCACCCGCCCGCACTGGGGGTCGGGCGGGTGATTCCGGGCCTGGCGGTCGCAACGGGGGGAACCCGCGCGGGTGGCAGGGGAAGGGCCACCCGGGCGGACTGCGAAGTGCACCAGGGGGTTGGTGCGGAGGCGGCTCGCGCGGGGGAGGGCGAGCCGCCTCCCTTCGCCACATCGGCGGCCACCAGCCATCATGAGAACGCCTTCATCAAAACCCCGCTCAACAGCGACGGAAGCGGTCCGGACCCCGCTGGACAAGATCCACCGACGCGTAATCTGGTCCCCGTCGTGGACATAACGGACTCATCACCAGTGGCCGCCAACCCCCCGCCGACGGTGCGCGTCGACCGCCGATCCCTCGTCGTCCTGGCCGGGCTGCCCGGCGCCGGCAAGAGCACGGCGCTGGCCAAGCTGCGCTCCGACGCCGCCACCTCGACGCTGGACTCCGAGCAGGTCCGCGCGCGCCTGCGCGAGGTCCTGCCGGACCGGCTCGACTACCGCTACTACCGACCGCTGGTGCACCTGGCGCACCGGACCCGCATCGCCTGGTACTGCCTGACCGAGCCCGGGCCGGTCGTCGCGCACGAACCCGCCACCCGCGCCACCACCCGCGCCCTGCTGGTGGCCTTCGGCTGGCTGAGCGGGCGGCAGCTGGTCCTGGTGTGGCTGCACGCCGACCCGCGCGACGCGCTGGCCGGGCAGCAGCAGCGCGGCCGGTTGATCCGCGGCACGTCGTTCCAGCGGCACGTGCAGCGCTCGGACCGGATGTACCGCAGGCTGCTCGACGGCGTGGTGCCGCGCGGCTGGCAGCAGGTGCACCTGCTGACCCGCGAGGACGTCGCCGCCGGGCTCCGGCTGGCCGTCCGGGCGTGATGTGCGTCCCGTTGAGGCGGGGCGGCGCGGCGGGCGCGGATCTCGATCGCTAGGCTGGATTGCTGGTGCTGCGGCCTGGAGGTCGCCGCACCTGGCTGAGAATCATCGAGCTGCGGGTGACTGGCAACAGGGTGTGCGTCCAGCGGAGCGCGCGGTTCGACAAGCGCAAGCGACAGCCCCGTGGTCGGGCGAACCACCGCGCCGACCCCTAGCCCGCACCTGGCGGGCAGTTCCGGGCCGTTTCCGCGATCCATCAGCCCCCTGTCGACCCCACCTAGGAGACCCGCTATCAGCATGCAGACCTTCGACGAGCTCGACCTCGACCCGCGCGTCCGCCAGGCGCTCACCGAGATCGGCTACGAAACCCCGTCCCCGATCCAGGCGCAGACCATCCCGCTGCTGCTGGAGGGGCGCGACGTGCTCGGCCTGGCGCAGACCGGCACCGGCAAGACCGCGGCGTTCGCGCTGCCCATCCTGTCCCGCCTGGACCTCGACGCCAAGGGCCCGCAGGCCATGGTGCTCGCGCCGACCCGGGAGCTGGCCATCCAGGTCTCCGAGGCGTTCCAGCGCTACGCCGCGCACCTGCCCGGCTTCCACGTCCTGCCGATCTACGGCGGCACCGGCTACGGCCCGCAGCTGGCCGGGCTGCGCCGCGGCGCGCACGTGGTCGTCGGCACCCCCGGCCGGTTGATCGACCACCTGGAGAAGGGCTCGCTGGACCTGTCCGGCCTGAAGAACCTGGTGCTCGACGAGGCCGACGAGATGCTGCGGATGGGCTTCATCGAGGACGTGGAGCGGATCCTGCAGTCCGTGCCGGCCAGCCGCCAGGTGGCGCTGTTCTCCGCCACCATGCCCGGCGCGATCCGCAAGATCAGCCAGAACTACCTCAACGAGCCCGCCGAGATCTCGGTCAAGACCAAGACCAGCACCGCCACCAACATCAACCAGCGGTACGTGCCGGTGCGCGGCGCGAGCAAGCTGGACGCGCTGACCCGCATCCTCGAGGTCGAGCCGTTCGACGCGATGATCGTGTTCGTGCGCACCAAGCAGCTCACCGAGGAGCTTGCGGAGAAGCTGCAGGCCCGCGGCTTCAGCGCGGCGGCGATCAACGGCGACATCGCGCAGGCGCAGCGGGAGCGCACCATCGGCCACCTCCGGGACGGCAAGATCGACATCCTGGTGGCCACCGACGTCGCCGCCCGCGGCCTGGACGTCGAGCGCATCTCGCACGTGCTCAACTACGACATCCCGCACGACACCGAGTCGTACGTGCACCGCGTCGGCCGCACCGGTCGGGCCGGGCGCAGCGGGGAGGCGATCCTGTTCGTCTCGCCGCGCGAGCGGCACCTGCTGCGCGCCATCGAGCGGGCCACCCGCCAGCAGATCCAGCAGATGGACCTGCCCACCATCGACGCGGTCAACGACCGCCGGCTGGCCAAGTTCGCGCAGAGCATCACCGACACCCTGGCCAAGGGTGGCCTGGAGGTGTTCCAGGAGCTGGTGCGGGAGTACGAGCAGACCCACGACGTCCCGGCCGCGGAGATCGCCGCCGCGCTGGCCGCCATGGCCCAGGGCGACCGCCCGCTGCTGCTGGAGGCCGAACCGGAGCCGCCGCGCCGCGAGGGCCCGTCGTTCCACCCGAGCAGCTCGGACACCGAGACCTACCGGGTCGAGGTCGGCCGCCGCAACCGGGTCACCCCGCGCGCGCTGGTCGGGGCGCTGGCAAACGAGGGCGGGGTGCCCAGCAAGTACATCGGGCACATCGACATCCGCAACGAGCACACCCTGATCGAACTGCCCGCCGACCTCCCGGACGAGCTGCTCAGCAAGCTGCGCACCACCCAGGTGGCCGGGCGCGGGCTGCGCATCAGCCGCGCCGACGGCGAGTTCATCAGCCGCCGCCCGGTG